>USMU01000001.1 GCA_900555925.1 uncultured Clostridium sp.
CTTGGTGAGCAAATAAGGAGCCCTTCTGCGCTGTAGCCGCCATTCCCGTAGCGGAGAATATCGATTATACCCGCATCGTGGAGGAAGTTAGCGACAAGGTGATCGAAAAAATCCGCGAGGGGCAGTCCAAGGCCGCCGAGGAGGCTGTGTCTGTAGCGGCGTCGGAGTCGAACGTAGATTACGACAGAATTATTTACGGCGCGGCGGAGAAGGTTATAGAATCTCTTCCTTATCCCGATAAGATAGACTATGCGCGCATCGACGACAGCTTTTTGAAGGCAGCGGAAAACGCTAAAGCTCCGGCGGTAGACGAAGAGCTTCTTGCCGCAAATGTTTCGGCTGCTGTATTGAAAGCCATTTCCGAAATGGATACCGACGCTTTGGCAGAAGCTGTGGCGGCGAAGGTTTCTATCCCTGCGGCGGAAGAAATCGATTATGATCGTTTGTCCGATATGATTATCGCGAAGATGCCGGCTCCCGCAGATCCCGAACCTATCGATTACGACTTGCTGGCGGAGACGATTATTTCGAAAATGCCCGTTCCCGAAGCTGTCGATTACGAGAAGCTCGCCGATGCTGTCATTGCGAGAATGCCGGAGGCAATCGATTACGAGAAGATTTCGGAGACGGTGGCGGAAAAAGCTCCTGTGCCCGAAGCCATCGACTATGCGGTGATGGCGCAAAGCGTTGCCGAAAGGCTTGCCGCGGCGGAAACAATCGACTACGATCGTTTGTCCGATGCCATTGTTGCGAAGATTCCTTCAACGGCGGATTCCTCTATTATCGATTATGATAGAGTATATCAAGCCGCGAAAGCTGCGGAAGTTCTTCCCGATCCCGTCGATTATGACAGGATTGCAGAACTCGTGGAAACAAAAATGCCCGATTTTTCCAATTTCGATATAGACGGTTTGGCGACGAAGATTGCGGAAAAAGTAGCTGTTCCCGATTACGATGTGCTTGTAGACGAGGAAGGTCGGAAAGAGATTGCGCAAGGCGTTGTGGAAGCGTTGGATTACGAACTGCTCTCCGAAAAAGTCGCAGAGAAGGTGGTCGTTCCCGTTGCGGAAGTTCCCGAACCCGAAACCATCGATTACGAACTCCTTTCCGATAAGGTGGCGGAGAAAGTCGTCGTTCCCGAAGTTACACTTCCCGAACCCGAGACCCTCGATTATGAAATGTTGTCCGATAAGGTCGCGGAAAAGGTTGTTCTTCCCGATGTGGAAATTCCCGAACCCGAAACCATCGACTATGAATTGCTTTCGGAAAAGGTTGCCGAGAAGATTATTATTCCTCAGCCCGAAGTTCCTACATACGATGTGGTCGTCGATGCGGACGGTGCAAAATCTATCGCCGATTGCGTAGCTGCGGCTATCGATCTCGATTCTGTCTCCGAAAAAATAGCGGAAAAGATCGTCGTTCCCGAAGTTACGCTGCCCGAACCCGAAGTTCTCGATTATGATTTGCTTTCCGAAAAGGTTGCGGAAAAGATAGTCGTGCCTCAACCCGAGAAGACGGAAATCGATTATGAAACTCTTTCCAAAGAGGTTGCGGAGAAGGTCGAGGTTCCCGCTTTTGAAGTTTTGGTAGACGAAGAGGGCGCAGAAAAAATTGCCGACGCCGTCGTTGAAAAGATTCGCACTTGTTGTCCCGCGGCGAAAGCGGAAGAAAGCGCTTGCGAAGCTGTGGAAGAAGAAAACGGCATAGCCGCGGAGGAGACGCAGGAAGAAGCTGAGGCAGAAGAAACCGAAACTGAGACGGTCGAGGAAACAAAATCTTTAGAAGCGGAGAATACCGAAGAGTCGCAAACTACGGAAATGTCTCAAGAAGCGATTTCCGTGGAAGAAGAAACGATTGCGGAGCAAGCCGTTGAAGAAGTTCCCGAAGAAAAGGTGGCGGAAATAGCGGATAAAGCCGAGGAAGAAGCAGCCGTAGCCGATGCTGCCCCCGAAACCGATAATGAATCTGAGAGTGAAACCGAGACCGAAAATCAGGCAGAGTCCGAAGCGTATGCGGATGAATCTACTGAAACGGCTGAAACGTCTGCATCTACGGAAATTGCGGCGGCCGATGCGGAGACAAATTCTTATGACGAGGTAGAAAATAATCTCGTCGACGCAGATACAGGTTTAGTGATTCGTTTGAAGAGAAGTTTCACGGCTAAGATGAAACAGAGCGAGGATAACGTAAAGGGGTACTACAGCAAGATTAAAAATGAATTGACCTCTTATAAGAGATTGAATTCTAATTTGAGTTGGCATGGCGACAGATTTAATTTCGGGCGCGAAACAGTAGCGAAGTTAAATATCTGCGGTAAGACGCTTTGTTTCTATCTTGCACTTGATCCCACAAATCCTGATTATAAGACGACCGTTTATCATCAGAGAGACGTAAGTTCTCAAAAGGCTTATGAACATACGCCGTTTATGGTAAAAGTAAAGAGCGATGCAGGAGTCAAGAAGGCATTACGTTTGGTCGGCTTCCTTGCAGAAAAGCTCGGTACGGATAAACGCGAGAATTTTGAACCTGTAGATTACGTTCAGGAATTTGAACATGAGTCTACTAAACAGTTGTTAGAAAAAGGACTCATTAAAGTTACAAAAGAAAAGAAAGTTGTGTTAGATTTCAATTAATCGCTGTTAAACGAAATCATACATAAGAATAGGAAAGGGAGAGCTGATAATGAAATATTTTCGGCTCTCTATTTCGTGAAAGGACAACCGGTCCTTTAAGGAGAAAGTTATAAACAGTGGATATTAAAGAACAAAACAGAACTCCGAGAAAGCGTCCGTCGACCGAAAAGCTCGACGGCAATTCGGAGAGCGAAACGAAGAGGCGTTTCGCGAATAACAGAACTAATATCCGTTCCGCGGGAAGCGGAGCGGGTACTTCCATGCAGGCAACTTCCCTGCCCAGGCGACGAGCGAGTAAGACAGATAAAGAATCGCCGGCTGCACCTCAAAGACAAGCAACCGTAAAAAAGACTTTTTACAATATCCCGCGCGACGCTGCGATGCTTCGCAAGCCCGCTTTTGAAAATTCAGAGGAGTTTCCCGTTTTGGCGGAAAAAAGAGGCCGCGGACTCAAAAAGAAAAGAGCGGTTAAAATTCTTTTTCTCGGCGGCGTAGGGGAAATCGGGAAAAACATGACTGCCATAGAATATGGCGGAGATATCGTCATTATCGACGCGGGGCTTACTTTTCCCAATAACGAGGATATGCCGGGTATCGATCTCGTGGTTCCCGACATTACCTATCTCGTTCAGAATAAAGACAAAGTAAAGGGAATCCTTTTAACGCACGGTCATGAAGATCATATCGGCGGCATTCCTTATCTTTTAAAAGAACTCAATCCCGGAACGCCCGTCTACGGTACAAAACTGACATTGATGCTTGCGGACAATAAAATTCAAGAGCATCGTATCCAAAATGTCACCGAACGGGTAGTGCAGCCGGGGGACAGAATCAAATTAGGCGTTTTTGAAGTAGAATTCATCAATGTCAACCATTCTATTTCCGGCGCGGTAGCTTTGGCTATCCGCACGCCCTGCGGACTTATTTATCACAGCGGAGATTTCAAAATCGACCTGACTCCGGTCGCGGGAAAACCTATCGACCTCGAAAGAATTGCCGAGCTCGGACATGAGGGAGTGCTTCTCTATATGGGGGAATCGACGAATATCGAACGTCCCGGCTATACGATGAGCGAAACCGTCGTGGGAACGACGCTCGACCATTTCTTTTCCGAAAATATGAACCGCAGACTGATTATAGCGACGTTTGCTTCCAACGTGCATCGTTTGCAGCAAATTATCGATTTGGCCGTAAAGTATCGCCGTAAAGTGGCGCTTTCGGGACGGAGCATGTTCAAGGTCGTGGATGCCGCGGTAAAGATCGGCGAACTGAAAATCCCCGAAGGGGTTCTTATCGATATCGAAAAGAATAAAAACCTATTCGACGGCGAGCTCGTCATCGTTTCCACGGGCACGCAGGGCGAGCCGATGAGCGCGCTTACCCGCATGGCTTCGGGAGATTTCAATAAAGTGACGATCGGCAATAACGATACGATCATCATTTCCGCCACGCCTATCCCGGGAAACGAGAAAATGGTATATCGCGTCATCAATAACCTTTATAAAAAGGGTGCCAACGTCATTTACGAAAGTCTCGAAAAAATTCATGTTTCGGGTCACGCCTGTCAGGAAGAACACAAAATTTTGCATAATTTGCTCAATCCGAAATTTTTTATTCCCGTACACGGAGAATACAGACACTTGAAGCGTCATGCTCTGTTGGCGCAGGAATTGGGGATGCCGGAACGGAACATTCTCATTACGGAAATCGGAAATTGCGTAGAATTGACGGAAGACACGATAAAATTGGGCGAGAATTTCCCCGCGGGAACCCGTTTGATCGACGGAGAAGGATTCGAGGATTACGGTACCAGCGAGGTGATGAAGGATCGTCTGAGAATGTCGGCCGAAGGTATTTTCATGGTCACTTTGGCAGTGACGGGAAACTATGTCATCAACGATCCGATTATCGAAAGCCGCGGTTACGTCTTTGCGGGAAACAGGGATTCTGACAAGGAAATAAAGTCCGTCGTTCAGAAAGCGGTTGAACAGTACGATTACGAAAACGGAACCAAGGAAGAACTTGCCGCCACGGTAAAAAAGGCCTTAAAAAATTATATTTTCAAAAAGACCAAACAATCTCCGTTGATTGTTCCCGTCATTTTTGAGGTGTAAATCGGGAGCGGCGCAAAAAATATCGAAAAAATGAAATATGCGTCATCTCTCTTAAAACTGAATATCGACGAACGGATAAGATGTCTCCGCAAGGAGGCTCTTTCCCGCGGAATTCCCGTCGCGGAGGACGAAACTTTAAATTATCTTTTGCTGATGATTTCCGCTGTTCGTCCGAAGCGTATTCTCGAAATCGGAACGGCGGTGGGGCTTTCTTCGGCGGCGATGCTGCTGCAATGTCCGACTGCGCAAGTGGTTACGATTGAAGTGGAAGAGGAGCGCTATCTCGAAGCGAAGAAAAATTTTGAGAATTTGGGACTTTCCGAACGCGCCACCTGTTATCTCGGCGACGCAGGGGAAATCCTTACCATGATGGACGGCTGTTTCGATTTTATATTTTTAGACGGTCCCAAAGCGCAGTATGAGAAGTATTTGTTCGATTTGAAACGGTTAATGCATAACGGCAGCGTGCTCTTTGCCGACGATGTTCTTCTATACGGCTGGGTGAGCGGAGAAGAACCTACTCCCTTAAAGAGACGGTCCATCGTGGAAAAAATTCGCGGATACCTTTCCGCCGTTTCTGCGGATAAGGATTTTATCACATCCGTATTGAATATCGGCGACGGAGTAGCGGTATCGGTTTTAACGAAGGAAGACAGTGAAAAGGACGGCGAATGAAAACGGAACTTCTGGCTCCTGCGGGAAGCTATTCAAAATTGGAAACAGCTCTGCATTTTGGTGCGGATGCCGTCTATATCGGAGGAAAGGCGTTCTCTTTAAGGACCTTTGCGGATAATTTTACGGAGAAGGAGCTTCGCTCGGCCGTTGATTCGGCGCACCGATACGGAAAAAAGATTTACGTTGCGGCAAACGTATTCGCCCGCAACGAGGATTTCGATAATCTGAAAGACTATTTTCGATTTCTGAAAGATATCGGAACGGATGCCGCGATCGTCAGCGATCCCGGCGTGATTTATGTCGCGAAAGAGTCGGCGCCCGAACTCCCTCTTCACCTTTCCACGCAGGCGAATACCGTCAATAAATATGCCGTTCGTTTTTGGAAAGAACAGGGGATTTCCCGCATTATTCTCGCTCGGGAGCTTTCCGTTTCCGAAATTTCGGAGATTCGGGATTTTGTCCCCGATATTCAATTGGAGGCTTTCGTACACGGCGCGATGTGTATATCATATAGCGGCAGATGCCTCTTGTCCGACTATCTGGATGGAAGGTCCTCCAATCGCGGTGCCTGTGTGCAGTCCTGTCGCTGGAAATACGAAATCCGGGCCTTGAATCCATCCGACGGCGAAACGGGCTGGCTGCCTGTCGAAGAGGACGAAAAAGGGACGTATATTCTCAATAGTAAGGACTTGAATATGCTTTCAAGGCTTTCCGAGCTGGAACGAGCGGGAGTGAATTCCTTCAAAATCGAAGGCCGAATGAAGAGCGAATATTATTTGGCTACGGTTATCAACGCTTATCGGCGCGCGTTGGATTCGGGTGCGTCACGGGAGATCGAACAGGAACTTTGCAACGTGGCGCATAGAGACTATACACAGGCTTACGCTTCCGGTAAGAATTCTTTTACCGTCGGTTATACCGACAGCCAGACCAAAGGCGATTATACGTATATCGCAAATGTCATAGATTCCGAAAACGGATTTGTGACCGCTGAAATGCGCAATCGTTTTCGGGCGGGAGATGTTCTCGAAGTTCTTTCTCCCGACGGGAATTTCAAGAAAACTTTCGTCGCGGAAAATATTTTCGATTCTTCGGGGCAAAAGACGGACGACGCAAAGCTCGTTCGGGAATTTTACCGAATCGAATGTCCTTTCGCGTTGAAAAAAGGAGACTTATTGAGGCGGAAAAATTCCGCGGAGGAGTCGAAAAAATAGATTGAAACCCTTTCGGAATTTTTCCGAAAGGGTTTTTTCAGATTTCTTGAAAAAGTGGCTGCCTGTATTTGACTATACGGGTAAAAAAAGGTATAATAATAGCATAAAAATTGTCTCAGAAGGGCAAAACAGTCGTATATGAAAAAAATTCTTATGATAGCGACGGGCGGAACCATCGCGTCCAAAGCTACCTCGGATGGTCTGGCGCCGGGGATGGATTCTTCGGGACTTTTGAGTTATGTGCCCGAAATAAAGAAATTCTGCGATGTGGATTCCGTGCAGATTTTCAATATCGACAGTACCAACATTACACCCGAACATTGGCTGAAAATCGCGGCGACGATTCGGGAAAATTATGAACGTTACGACGGTTTCGTCGTATGTCACGGTACGGATACCATGGCATACACCGCCGCCGTTCTTTCCTATATGGTTCAGCATTCTCCCAAGCCCATTGTGTTGACGGGTTCTCAAAAGCCTATCGATAAAGAGGATACCGATGCAAGAATCAACCTCAGAGACAGTTTTCTTTATGCTTCGTCGGATAAGGCTTCCGACGTCGTCATCGTCTTTCAAGGAAAGGTAATTGCGGGGACGAGAGCAAAAAAAATCCGCACGAAAAGTTTCAACGCTTTCGACAGCGTGGATTTTCCCGAACTCGCGCGGATCCGCGACGGAAAAATTATTTCGTATATCGCTGCACCGAAACGGGAAACGGCGGAATTTTATTCCTCCCTCAACAGGCGTGTGGGACTCATCAGCTTAACGCCCGGAATGGACAGCGCCATTCTCGACGTATATTTCAAATATAACGACGCGGTAGTGCTTTCGGGTTACGGAACGGGCGGAATTCCCGAGGGAGAGTATTACGGTTTTTATGACGTAATAGAAAAGTGGGAAAATAAGGGAAAGACTTTGGTCGTTACCACGCAGGTACAAAGCGAGGGCAGCGATATGAGTATTTATCGAGTAGGACGGGGCTTGAAAGAGCGCTTTTCTCTGCTCGAAAGTTATGATATGACCTATGAAAGCATTCTCGCAAAACTGATGTGGATTTTGGGTGAGACGAAAAATCCCGAGAAAATTCGGGAAATGTTTTATAAAAGCATCAATTACGATTTAATCGTTTGATGGGGAAAAGGAGGCAACCATGGAAGATTTCGGCACTTTCGGCGAGCTCAAATACGAGCGGCCCGATTTCGACGCACTGAAAGCGTTTTATACCGCTTTGAACGAACGGGTAAGAAACGCAAAAACGTACGAGGAAGTAAAGACCTGCATGCGGGAAGAGGAGGAATATTCCGCGCATGTTTCCACAATGTATACGATAGCGAGCATTCGACATACGGTGGATACTTCGGACAAATTTTACGAAGAAGAGGACAAGTATCTCAATACGCAGTATCCCGAAGCCATGCCGTATATGCAGGCGTTCAGTCTCGCGCTTTTGAACAGCCCCTTCAAATCGGAAATCGATAAGGAATATGGGGAATTTTTCCTGAAAAATATTAAGTTGGGCGTGGATAGTTTCTCGGAAAAAAATATTAAGCTCATGCAGGAAGAAAACGAGCTCGTAGACCGTTATCAGCGCATTATGGCCGCGTGCAAAATTCCCTTTGAGGGGGAAGAATGTAATTTGTACGGGATTCAGAAATATTTTTCTTCTCCCGACAGGAATATCAGAAAAGCGGCATGGAAAAAATACTCCGAGTTTTTCGCCTCTCACGAAAAGGAAATGGGCGAAATTTTCGATAAGCTCGTAAAAATCCGCAATCAGATGGGACGGAATATGGGATTTTCCGATTTCGTTCCGCTGGGATACATGCAGCAGGGACGTCTCGATTACGATGAAAAGGACGTGGCCTCTTTCCGTAAACAGGTGGAAAAAGTGCTCGTGCCGTTCTGCGAAAAATTATATAAAGCGCAGGCGACGCGAATCGGTGTGGATAAAATCAGATGCTATGACGAAGAATTCCTCTTTGAGGACGGAAACGCCGTCCCCGTAGGCAATCGTCCCTATCTCGTAGAACAGGCAAAAACGATGTATCACGAAATGAGCAAAGAGACGGGCGAATTTATCGATTTTATGCTCGAACACCAGCTCATGGATCTCGATAATAAGCCGAATAAGGCCTCGACGGGATATATGACCTCCTTGGCCGATTATAAAGCTCCGTTCGTATTCTCCTGCTTCAACGGCACGACGGGCGACGTGGACGTGCTCACGCATGAAATGGGGCATGCGTTCGCGGGGTATATGGCGATGCGTACGCAGCCTTTGATGGCCCAATGGAGCGAATCGACGGATATAGCGGAAATCCATTCCATGTCTATGGAGCAATTCGCCTATCCGTATGCGGAGTTATTCTTCGGAGACAAAGCGGAAAAATATCGTTTCCAGCATTTGCAGGAGGCGCTCACGTTCGTGCCGTTCGGCGTGGCGGTGGATGAATTTCAGCATATCGTCTATAAAAATCCTGATCTGACGCCCGAACAGAGGACGGCGGAATGGAAAAAACTCGAAAAGAAATATATGCCTTGGAGAGACTACGACGGGGACGAATTTTTCGGAAAAGGCGGTTGGTGGTATCATAAAATTCATATTTTCCACTATCCTTTCTATTATATCAATTATACGCTTACGACGATGGGAGCGATGGAATTTAAGAAGAAAATGGCGGAGAATAAAGAATCCTGCTGGAACGATTATATGACGCTCTGCCGTGTCGGCGGCTCGCTCGGGTATCTCGATACGCTTCGGGCTGCAAATCTGTCTGTTCCCTTTGAAGCGGGAAGCGTGGAAAAAGCGACGGGATATGCGATGAATATTCTCGAAAAACAAATGCAAAAGGAGTAAAACATGCGGATTTCACAACTTAAAAAATATGCAAAATTATTGGCAAGGACGGGCTTGAACGTAAAAAAAGGACAGTCCGTATTCATTCAGGCCGGACTCGATCAGCCCGAATTCGTGGCGATGGTCGTAGAAGAATGTTATAAGGCCGGGGTCAAGGCGGTCTATGTAGAGTGGAGTTATCAGCCCGTCGCAAAGCTCAATGCGACGTATAAGAGCCTTGAAACGCTTTCGACGCTCACGCCTTGGGAAAAAGCAAAATGGGAATATAAGGCGGAGGATCTTTCCTGTCGCTTGTTTATCGATTCGGAAGACCCGGACGGAATGAGCGGCATCGATCAAGAAAAAATGAGCGCCGCTCGCCGTGCGCAGTATCCCCAGCTCAAACCTTTCCGCGAAGCGATCGAAAATAGACATCAATGGTGCATTGCGGCGGTTCCCGGCAAAGCATGGGCGAAAAAAGTTTTTCCCGACCTGCCCGAAAAGAAAGCCGTCGAAAAGATGTGGAAAGTCATTCTCTATACGGCTCGCGCGGACGGAAAAAATCCGATAAAGGCATGGAAAGAACATAATGCCGATCTCGAAAGCCGTTGTGCGTATCTGAATAATTTGGGGCTTAAATATCTCGAATACAAGAGCGCTAACGGTACCGATTTTAAGGTAGAGCTCAATGAAGACGGTATTTTCTGCGGCGGAGACGAAAAGACTTTGAAGGGACGGGTATTCAATCCGAATATTCCCAGCGAGGAAGTATTTACTTCTCCCAAAGCAGGGGCTGCGGAAGGGATTGTCTACGCGACGAAACCGCTCTCGTATCAGGGCGAACTCATCGAAAATTTCTCTGTGCGCTTCCAAGGCGGAAAAGTGGTCGAAGTCAAAGCCGAAAAAGGAGAAGAACTGTTGAAGCAGATGGTTTCTATGGACGAAGGCGCGGGAATGCTCGGCGAGTGCGCGTTGATTCCTTTCGACTCTCCCATCAATAATTCCGGGGTATTGTTCTATAATACGTTGTTCGACGAGAATGCGAGTTGTCATCTGGCGCTCGGGCACGGATTTAACGAATGTCTGAAAGGATATGAAAATTACACGAACGATCAGTGTAAGGAACGCGGAATCAACGACAGCATGATTCACGTCGATTTCATGATCGGAGCAAAAGATATGTCGATCGTCGGAATTACGAAAACGGGCCAGAGAGTACAAATTTTCAGAGACGGAAATTGGGCCTTCTGAACAAGTTTTTTCTCTGTGTGGCGCCGAACGTGTGTTTGAAAATTGTATTTTGGCGTTATATATAAAGGAGTATAACTTTAAGAGGTGTTTTTATGACGAAAATAGATATATTTTCCGGCTTTTTAGGAGCGGGTAAAACCACTCTCATCAAAAAATTGATAAAGGAAGCCTACACGGGCGAACAAATCGTACTAATTGAAAACGAATTCGGCGAAATCGGGATTGACGGCGGATTTTTGCAGGACGCCGGAATAAAGATTACGGAAATGAATTCCGGTTGTATCTGTTGTTCGCTGGTCGGGGATTTCTCCGAAGCGCTCAAAAAAGTCGAAGCGGAATATCATCCCGACAGGATTGTGATCGAACCTTCCGGAGTCGGAAAACTCAGTGACGTGATCAAAGCCGTTTCCAATGCGAAGTTGGAAGGCGCCGTTCTCAATGCATTCTGCACCGTCGTCGACGCGGGAAAATGTAAGATGTATATGAAAAATTTCGGCGAATTTTTCAACGATCAGGTGGAAAATGCCGCCTGCATCGTCCTTTCTCATACGGACGGAATATCCGAGGAAAAACTCGCCTCCTGCGTCGAACTGCTTCGTGAAAAGAATCCTTCCGCGGCGTTTGTAACCGCTTCTTGGAAACAACTTGGCGGGAAGACTATTCTCGCCGCCATGGAAAAGAAGGACTCTCTGGAGGCAGAACTCAAACGTCTTGCGGCCGAGTATGAAAAAGAGCAAGAGGTTGGCGGAGAGCACCACGAGCATCACCACGACGACGGGGAGTGTTGTCATCATGAACATCACCATGACGACGGGGAATGCTGTCATCATGAACATCACCATGACGACGGGGAGTGTTGTCATCATGAACATCACCACGACGACGAAGGCCATCATCACGGCCATCATCACGCCGACGAGGTATTTACAAGCTGGGGGTTGGAAACGACGCATAAGTTTACGAAAGAAGAATTGGAAACGGCGCTTTCTGTGCTCGGAAACGAGGCTGAATACGGTACAGTGCTTCGTGCAAAGGGAATCGTCGAAGGGGCAGAAGGCTGGTTCCATTTCGACTATGTTCCGGGAGAGCCGGACGTTCGGACAGGCAGTGCGGGGGTAACGGGTAGACTTTGCGTTATCGGCTGCAAAATCAATGAAGAAGCTCTCAAAAAATTATTTAAGGCATAAGGAATTCATATGAAAAAAAAGCTTCCGCCCGAAACTCCCGTATATCTATTTTTGGGATTTTTGGAATCGGGCAAAACGAAATTCATTCAGGAAACTTTGGAAGATGAAAGGTTTGATACGGGCGAGCGGACTTTATTGCTCGTGACGGAAGAAGGGGAGGAAGAATATGACCCTTCTCGTTTTGCCGTCAAGAATGTCACCGTAGTCACTTTGGATAAGAAAGAGGAATTCAACGAAGAAAACCTTACCCGATTGCAGGAGAGTTGTAAGGCTAAGCGGGTATTAGTGGAATATAACGGCATGTGGCTTCTGGACGAGTTTTATAAAGCTATGCCGGAAGGTTGGATGATCAATCAGGTCATGACGTTTATCGATTCCAAAACCTTCCTTTCCTATAATGCAAATATGCGCCAGCTCATGTTCGATAAGATACAGAACACGCAGATGGTCGTATTCAATCGTTTGCCCGAAGAGCAGGATAAAATGGAATTCCATAAACTTGTGCGTGCCATTACCCGCAGGGCGGACATTGTTTACGAGCACATAGACGGGAAAGCGGAATACGACGATATCGAGGATCCGCTTCCTTTCGACGTAAAAGCGCCGGTTATCGACATAGAGGATAGGGATTACGCCTTTTTCTATCGCGATTTGTCCGAGAACATGGAAGATTATATCGGGAAAACGGTAAAATTCAAAGGAATGGTTGCGACGGATAAACGGCTTCCGCCCGATAATATCGTCATCGGTCGTCATATCATGACCTGCTGCGAAGCGGATATTCAATACAGCGGGCTCGCGTGTATTCTGCCTCAGGCGATGGAGCTGAAAACCCGTGACTGGCTGGAAATCACGGCGAAAATAGAAATGCAGGAACATACGATTTATCGGGGAAAAGGACCTGTGCTGCTCGCCAAAAAAGCCGAGCGTTGCACGCCTCCCGAGGAACAGCTCGCTACATTTTATTGAATAGCAAATAAAAAAGAAACGGTTTTTATACCGTTTCTTTTTTTATAAAACTGTTGACAATCAGGAAAATACTTTGTATAATATAATTACTTAAAAAATAAAAGAGGGGGGATATGTATGCAAAAAGTAAAACTGCCCAAAGACGCCCTTGCGGCAAGAATTGTCTTTGTTATCGGGTTAATGATAATTGTCGGCATGATGGTAACCTTTATTGTAGTTTTGATTTTTCCTCAACCGGCTTCGCAAGAAACTTGTGGCTGTATGAGTCCGTCGGCCAAGATTTTTTTCTTTTTATTAATTTTCGGACCATTTGTGACTTTGTTCGCCTGTTTGTTTTTTCTTATCGCTTGGGCAATTTTATATGCTCCCGATCTCATGACAGAACCGGAGGGAGCAAAAATTTTGAAAAGGCGTAGAAAAATTTATCTTTCTTTCGCCATCATTTTTACTCTGTTAGCTATCGGAACAATACTGTTTTTTGCTCTGTGGCCAAGTTGGCTAGGATGATACAAAAACGAACCGCAACAGCGGTTCGTTTTTCATACAGACGTCAGCCGACGATAATATTGACTAACCGATTGGGAACGACGATACATTTTTTAATCGTTTTTCCTTCGAGTAGAGGAGCGATTTCGGGGGAAGCACATACGGCGGCTTGAATTTCCTCATTGGTAAGTCCTTTGGCAATCATTATTTTCGCGCGGATTTTACTGTTGATTTGTATGGCGTATTCCGTTTCGTCCTTGACGAGAGCGCTTTCGTCTGCGACGGGATAGGCTTCCTCAAATACAGAGTTCTTATGTCCCGTAATCTCCCAAAGTTCCTCGGTGAAATGAGGGGCAAAGGGTGCGAGCAGACGAAGGAAATCGTCCACGCACGCTTTGAAGAATTTTATATTCCTCTCTGCACCGAGACTCTCGTATTTTTGAAGGGCATTCAGGTATTCCATCAGTCTCGCAACGGAGGTATTGAAGGAAAAGGCCTCCAAATCCCGAGTGATATTTTTGGCCGCGTAATTGCGGATATAATTCAATTCTTTTTCCGCGGCCGTGTTTGCTTCTATGTTATTGTTTTCGGTTTCGGCCGCTTTTCTTACCAGGCGTTCGATTCTGTCGGCAAATTTTGCGATGGACTTGATACCGTCGTCATTCCAGGGCCCGCCTTCCGTATAACTGAAACCGAACATGAGATAGAGACGGAATACGTCGGAGCCGTACTCTTCGATATATTTATCCGGAGAAACGACGTTTCCTTTGGATTTTGACATGCGATTTCCGTCAGGGCCGAGAATGACTCCCTGATGAACCAGCCGTTTGAAGGGCTCGCTGAAATCGAGATAACCCATATCCCTGAGCGCCTTGGTGATAAAGCGGGCATAGAGAAGATGCATGCAGGCATGTTCCGCGCCGCCGACATACACGTCTACGGGCAACATTTTATCGACGATTTCCTTTGAGAAAGGCTGCTTGTCGTTATGCGCGTCGGGATAGCGGAGATAATACCAGCTCGAACAAACGAAAGTATCCAAAGTGTCGGGATCGCGGCGAGCTTTTCCGCCGCAGACGGGGCAGGTACAGTTCATAAATTTTTCGTTCGCTGCGAGAGGAGATTTCCCGGTAGGCCGAAATTCCACGTCGTAGGGAAGTTTTACGGGCAAATCTTTCTCGGGGACGGGAAGCACGCCGCATTTTTCGCAATGAATCATGGGAATGGGCGCGCCCCAGTATCTCTGACGGGATACCGACCAATCGCGCAGGCGGTAATTTACTTTTTTGCAGCCCTTTCCGAGCTTGCTGAGATAAATGGCGACGGCGTTTCGGGCTTCATCGCCGGACAGTCCGTCGAACTCGCCGCTGTTCACGAGAATGCCGTCCTCGCAGAAGGGGAGCACCGTTTCGCCGCCCTTCTTTTGTATGACCTGCGTAACAGGAAGATTATATTTTTTCGCAAACGCGTAATCGCGTTCGTCGTGCGCGGGAACGGCCATGACGGCGCCTGTGCCGTAGGAATAGAGTACATAATCCGCAAGGTATACGGGCAGTTGTTTTCCCGTGAGCGGGTGTGTCGCAAAAGCTCCCGTAAATACGCCCGTCTTTTCGCGTGCCGTGGAGAGCCTGTCTATATCGTTCGCCTCGGAGGCGTATTGCACATACTTGTCGATTTCTGCGGCACGCTCGGGATGAGCGGCTTTGAATTTTTTCACGAGGGGATGTTCGGGGGCGAGAACGACGTAATCGACGCCGAATACCGTATCGGGACGAGTCGTAAATACCGTGATGACGTCTCCCGTTTCACAATCGAAGTTAATTTCACAGCCGGTGGATTTCCCGATCCAGTTTTTTTGCATGAGCTTGGTCTTTTCCGGCCAGTCCAACCCGTCGAGATCTTTCAAAAGCTCCTCGGCGTAATCGGTGATTTTCAAAAACCACTGCGTCATATTCTTTCTGGAAACCACGGCTCCGCAGCGTTCGCATTTTCCGTCCGCAACCTGCTCGTTTGCGAGGACGGTTTCGCAGGAGGGGCACCAATTTACGAGCGCTTCCTTCCGATAGGCGAGTCCCTTTTTATAGAGCTGCAAAAACAGCCACTGCGTCCATTTATAATAGTCTTCTTCGCAGGTTTTGACTTCCGCGGACCAATCGAACATCGCGCCCATGTTCCGAAGCTGCTGTTCCATTGTGGCGATATTTTTTTCCGTGGAGTCTTTGGGATGAATCCCCGTCTTTAAGGCATAGTTTTCCGCGGGGAGTCCGAAGGCGTCGAAGCCGATCGGCTGAAATACTTCATATCCCTGCATTTTTTTGAATCGGGCATAGGAATCGGTCGGACCGTAGTTATACCAATGCCCGACGTGCAGTTTTGCACCGGAAGGATAGGAAAACATTTCGAGGACATACCATTTTTTGTCCGCATTCTTTTTATTGAAATTGTTCTGTCTGGATTTTTCCCATCTTGCCTGCCATTTGCTTTCCACCGACTTCATGTCCATAGTAAGACGACCTCCGAAACCGCGGTATGCCCGCGCCTTAAAAATGCTTTACTTTCATTATATTATAGCTTTTTTTTCCTTTCAAGTCAAGCAAATAAACGGAACGGGAGATTTCTGCATAGAAATTTTACGGCAAGAATAAATAATTCTGTTTCCGCGGCATACAATAATGTTGTGGAAAAAATAACGGTCACTCAAAGCGGCGCTCAAAGCCCTTATATGTCTTACCTTTACGGCAAAGTAACGGATAAGTTTTCTTTTCTTCCCACCGACTGCGGACTGGAAACGGACGGCGACAGGACCACTCTCGTCTTTCGTTCGGAAAGAAAGTACTGCCCGTACATCCGCAATTATACGGAGGAAAATATTGCGGACGTCATCGCGGTCGGATATAAATATCAGTATTTTTCAAAAAATCTTTTTTTGCCGCTCCTGTCGGCGGAAGAAAAGGATATATTGATCACCGCTCTGGTCGCGGCGGACCTTCCCGAGGACAGAGAATATATCAAAAAACAAATCCGCGGCTTTGAGGAGTACTGTATCGACGGCATGTTCAATTTCCGGCTTCACGACCTCAAAACCCGTTGGCGGGGAATTGCGGAGTATATTCCCTCGGAATTCACGTCGGCTTCGCTCGAAAGTTTTCTCGACTTCCTCATCGGAGAAAATAACGGAAAAGTATTTTTGAAAGAGGGAAAACTGTATGACGAAGATTATCGCATCCTGAGCCGCAGTTCCTTGATCGGCGGCCGAGCGAATCCGATTCGGGAAATTCTTTTGAGCGGCGCGGATAATATTTACTGTTTCGGGTCTCCCGATAAATCCACGAAAGAATTTCTCAAAAAATATTACGGGGAAAAGGTGGTTTTCTGCTGAAAACGGTTGACAAACTTTTTTCAAACGGTTAAAATATATCGTGTAAAGACAAGTAGCGTTGTTTTTCGGATTTTCAGAGAGTCCGCTCCTCGGCTGTAAGGCGGGCAATTCGGGACAAAGGCGAAACCACTTTATGTTCGTGACAAGATTGAAAAAAGCGGTCAAATTGTATTTGGCAATTAAGGTGGAACCGCGCAAACGGAAAGTATTGCGTCCTTAAACTCTCGGAATTTTCAGAGTTTGAGGATTTTTTTATACAAAAAATAAAGAAGGATAATTGAAGTACGGAGGAATCAGTTTATGAACATCATTCTCAAAAACGGCGAAAGCATGCAGCTTGAAGACGGCGCCACCTGTATGCAGGCCGCCTCGGCGATTTCCGAGGGATTGGCGAGAAACGCGGTATGCGCAAAGGTGAACGGGGAGGCGGTAGACCTTTCTCACGTTCTCAAAGAGGGGGATTCGCTGGAAATCGTGACGCTTAAAGACAAGGAAGGACTGCACGTCTATCGTCATACTTGTGCGCACGTTTTGGCACAGGCGCTCAAAACCATTTATCCCACCTGCAAGCTTGCGATAGGTCCCGTCATCGAGAACGGATTCTATTACGACATCGATTTCGTCACGCCCATTACTAAGGAAGACCTCGCAAAAATCGAAGCGGAGATGCAGAAGATCATCAAGAGCAATCTTCCCGTCGAACGTTTTGTTCTTCCGAGGGAAGAAGCGCTCAAACTCATGGAGGGTTACGACGAAAAATATAAGGTGGAACTTATCGAAGATTTGCCCGAAGGAGAAACGATTTCCTTCTATAAACAAGGCAATTTTACCGACCTTTGCCGCGGTCCGCACCTTCCTTCCACCGGAAAAATCAAGGCGTTCAAGCTCATCAATATCGCGGGCGCCTATTGGAGAGGGGATGAACACAATAAAATGCTCACCCGTATTTACGGTACGGCTTTTGCGAAAAAGGACGAAATGGAAGCCTATTTCCACATGCTCGAAGAGGCAAAAAAGCGCGACCATACCAAGCTCGGAAAAGAGCTCAAACTTTTCACGCTCCTCAACGAAGGAAAGGGCTTTCCCTTCTTTCTGCCGCACGGCATGATTCTGAAAAACGCGCTCGTCGAATATTGGAGACAGATTCACGACCGCGAGGGGTATGTAGAAGTGTCCACGCCCATTATGCTCAGCCGTTCTCTTTGGGAAACTTCGGGGCACTGGGACCATTATAAAGAAAATATGTATACCACCAAAGTGGACGAAGAAGATTACGCCATTAAACCCATGAACTGTCCGGGCGGTATTCTCGTTTACAAGACGGAGCCCCGCAGTTATAAGGATTTGCCTATCCGCATGGGCGAATTGGGGATCGTTCACCGTCACGAAAAGTCCGGACAGTTGCACGGGCTTTTCCGCGTGCGTTGCTTTACGCAGGACGACGCGCATATTTTTATGATGCCCTCGCAGATTACGAGTGAGATAAAGAACGTCGTAAGGCTCATCAATGAAGTTTATACGCTTTTCGGATTTAAGTATCACGTGGAACTTTCCACCCGTCCCGAAAACAGTATGGGCAGCGACGAGGATTGGGAGAATGCGACCACGGCGCTTCGCCGCGCGCTCGAAGAACTCCATCTCGAATATACCGTAAACGAGGGGGACGGCGCTTTCTACGGCCCTAAAATCGACTTCCACCTCGAAGATTCCATCGGCAGAACCTGGCAGTGCGGAACCATTCAGCTCGACTTCCAGCTTCCGCAGCGCTTTGAAATGGAGTATGTCGGAGAGGACGGTCAGAAACATCGTCCCATCATGGTGCATCGCGTCGTATTCGGCTCGATCGAAAGATTTATCGGTATCCTCATCGAACATTATGCCGGAAAATTCCCCGTATGGCTTTCGCCCGTACAGGTAAAGATTTTGCCTATAACCGAGCGTCAGGAAGAATACGCGAGAGCATTGTATTCGGAAATGAAGGCGAACGGTATCCGGGCGGAACTCGATTTGAGAAACGAAAAAATCGGATATAAAATCCGCGAAGCGCAAATCGAGAAAGTTCCGTATATGCTCGTCGTGGGCGAAAAGGAAGCGCAGGATAAGCTCGTTTCCGTGAGGCGCAGGGACAAAGGCGATACGGGCGCGGTTCCCGCGGAAGAATTTATTTCACAGATAAAAAAGGAAATTGCCGACAAAACGGCTTTTTGACGGGATTTTCCAAATTTTCGGGAATTGTCGCTTAAAAACGCTTGACAAGAAAAGCATATCTATGTTATTCTATAAAAGCTAAGCAGAAGCGAACCTTCTCGCCGCGCGGTTGACATATCGGCGCGGCTCGATAATTTCCGAAATCGTCGAATTAGGGATTGTTGCGGGTTGCTGACGTTTGGCAATCCGCTATTATTTTGACGTGAGGTGTACGACTATCAAAGAACAGTATCAGTTGAACGGAGATATCCGCGACAGAGAGGTAAGGGTAATCGCTTCCACGGGCGATATGCTCGGTATAATGAGTTCGCAGGAAGCTCTGCGGCTTGCGGAAGATGAAAATTTGGATTTGGTGAAAATTTCGCCCAATGCGGTGCCGCCCGTCTGCAAGATCATGAATTACGGCAAATTCAAGTTCGAACAGGCGAAGCGGGAAAAAGAAAACCGCAAAAATCAAAAGGTGATGGAAATTAAAGAAATTTATCTTTCCATGACCATCGATGTAGGGGATTTGAACGTCAAAGCGAAAAAGGCGTTCGAATTTCTCGAAGACGGAAATAAAGTCAAAGTGTCCATTCGTATGCGCGGCAGACAAATGGCTCATTCTTCCATGGGCGTGGAAGTCATGCAGCGTTTCTTCGGACTTTTGAACGGTAAGGCCGTCATGGATAAGGCTCCTTTGACGGAAGGGAGAAATATTTTAATGATTCTTTCTCCCGCGAAATAATCCATAGTGCAGTACCCGTCCGCGAGAGCGGTCGGTACGGATAAAGACAGAAAAAATATTCGGAGGATAAACATATGCCTAAACAGAAATCCCACAGCGGAACCAAAAAGCGTTTCTGGCTTACCGGTACAGGCAAAGTCAACAGACCGCACGGCGGCAAAAACCATAAAGCGGAAACCAAGAGCAGCAAGAGAAGGAGAACGCTCCGTCAGAGCACTCTCGTTTCTCCCACTCAGGAACATACCGTCAAGAGTATGATGCCGTATAAGGACTAAGGAAAGAAGGAGAACGAAAAATGCGTATTAAAAGAAGTGTAAACGCGCTCAAAAAGCGCAGAAAGATTTTCAAGCTCTCCAAGGGCTATTTCGGAAACAAGAGCAAATCTTACCGTATCGCCAGACAGGCGGTCATGAAGTCCTTGAACTATGCCTATATCGGCAGACGCAGAAGAAAGAGAGATTTCAGAAAACTGTGGATTGCGAGAATCAATGCAGCGGCGAGAATCAATGGTCTTTCTTACAGCAAACTGATGCACGGTCTTTCCGTCGCAGGCATCAATCTCAACAGAAAAGTTCTTGCCGACTTGGCCGTCAACGATGCTCCCGCATTTGCGCAGCTGGCCGAAAAAGCTAAAGCGGCTCTCTGATTGACACTAAAAGCCTTTTAGCTTCTAAAAGGCTTTTTTCGTGCATTGAAGAAAAAATGATACTCACTTCCAAAAACAATCCGTTGATTAAAGAGACGATTTCCTTAAAAGAAAAAAAATTCAGAAAGGAAAAGAAATGCTTCCTTGTCGAGGGCGCGAAAATGGCGTCCGAGTGCAGAAAGAGCGGACTCGAAATCGAGCGGGTATTCGTTTCGGAAAGCTATCGCGGAGAAGCGGACGATTCTGCAATCCGCGTTTCCGATGAAGTTTTTGCCCGCCTTTCGGACGAAAAGACTCCGCAGGGGATTCTCTGCGTGGTAAAAATCCCCGAAAAACCTCTTTGTCCTCCGCGGGAAAACTGTCTCTTTTTGGACGGAATTTCCGATCCGGGGAACATGGGTGCGATTATACGTACGGCAAACGCCGCCGGATATAGGGAACTCTATCTTGCGGAGTGTACCGATCCCTATTCTCCCAAGAGCGTCCGCGCGAGCATGAGCGGTATTTTTTTCGTAAATCTGTATACGGGAACGCGAAAAGAGATTTTATCGGCGCTTTCGGGCTTGCCGATTTTGGCGGCCGATATGGACGGAGAAAATATTTTCAGCTTTTCTCCGCCCGCAAAATATGTTCTTGCAATAGGAAACGAGGCAAACGGAATTTCGGAAGAAGTGTTCAAAGCGGCGGAATATACGATCAAAATTCCCATGCAGGCCTCTCAGGAAAGTCTGAATGCGGCCGTGTCTGCGGGAATAGCGATGTATGTTCTGAAACGGGAACAATTTATAAAAAGTAATCGATAGGAGTTAAAATTATGTCCGGACATAGCAAATGGCACAATATACAGGCAAAAAAGGGCAAGGCGGATGCTGCGAGGGGAAGAATTTTTACCAAACTCGGCAGAGAAATCGCCGTTGCCGCAAAGAGCAACCCTAATCCCGACACTAACAGTAAGCTCGCCGACGTTATCGCGAAGGCGAAAGCGGCGAATATGCCCAACGATAACATTATGCGCAGCATCAAGAAGGCTGCGGGGGAAATGAGCGGCTCCGATTATAAGGAACTCACTTATGAGGGCTACGGTCCCGCAGGCTCCGCCGTCATTATTACGACTCTGACCGATAATAATAACCGTACGGCCAGCGATATCCGCGCGGTGATGGGAAAACACGGCGGCTCTATGGGGAACACGGGTTGCGTTTCCTATAATTTCGACAATAAAGGGTATATCGTCGTGGAACGGACCGTAGAGCTTGATGAAGATACGATGACCGAATATGCACTGGAAGCAGGGGCGGACGATGTCGTAACGGGAGAAGACGTATATGAGATTTTTACGACTCCCGAAAGTTTTTCGGCCGTCAGAAAATATCTTGAAGATAAAAACGCGGAATTGATGGCAGCCGCTCCCAAGACGCGCAGGAACGAAGAGGAAGAGCCGAAGATTCGTTTCGTGCAGGCAGAAATCGCTATGATTCCTCAAAACAAAATTACGCTTCCCGCAGATAAAGTCAAGACCTTTGAAAATATGCTGGAGGCACTCGAAGACCTCGACGACGTTCAGGATGTTTACCATAATGTAGACCTTCCGGACGACGAAGAATGATAAAAAAAATCAACACCTCATGGACAATTCCCATAGAAATTAAAAAATAGCGAAGATTTTCAAAAATCTTCGCTATTTCTATTTTACTCGATAAATTGAATTTTAGTTTTGCCTTCTTGCTTTAAGTATCGTTTTACAAATATCTGCATTTTTAACTATATTGTTTTGAAAATATTGCTCTAATTTATTTATACTTATTCTTGTATCGGCTGCCTTTAATAAATTCGTAATCCCGTATTTATCATTACCAAAGTTTTTTGCCAATATTTGCTCTTTGGGACTGTCTAAATATTCTCTTAGCAGCTCTGATATATCGGATATTTCAGTAGTATATGGATAATCCTCTTTTGAAACCGAAATTTTTGGATAATCAAATATAATTTCCCTATTTAACGTTATCCAATACCTCGGTAAATTTGTACTACCTCTTTGGCTATTCATACGATATACTGAACAATGAATTTGCAAATTAATTTTATTATCTAGTATTAAATATAATTGTTTTTGTAGATTGCTCCATCTTTTCATACGATTATTTTTCTGATTACCAGCTATTACCGTCATTATATAGCATAAGGATTAAAAAAGTAAGCACTATTAGCAAAAAATGGATATTGATTGCCATAATCTGTTGGAGAAGCGATGTTTGTCTGAAATCAAACAATCCTTATCTTTTATTTTAGCATTTAGCGGGCTCACTTTCATATCTTTTATTTTGTTCCATAGCGATTATGCGACAAGCATCACAAAAAAACGAAACGCGCGCGAAATGGCTCGTCTCAATATGATTATCAAACTCTTACAGACACCGGCATATATTGTTATATTTTGTCCGAGAATTATTTTTTTAGCAACGATTTTACGTTTGCGTTTCCTTTCAATTTTTTTATATAGGAAAACAAAACTTGAAAATTTTTGCCGCAATTTGATATAAAGGAGAGGAAAAATTTTATTTCGTCAAGTCCCAGTCTATGGGCTGAATTCCGTTTTTCTCTAAATAGGCGTTTGTTTTTGAAAAATGCCGACACCCGAAAAATCCATTAAATGCGGACAGCGGGGAAGGATGGGGACACTCGAGGATCAGATGTTTGTTTTGGTCGATTAACGGTTTTTTACTGCGGGCATTTCCGCCCCAAAGAATAAAGACGATATGTTCCTTTTTTTCTGAAATCATTTGAATAATACTGTCAGTAAACCATGCCCATCCACAGGCGGAATGAGAATTTGCCCGATGTGCACGCACGGTCAAGGAGGTATTCATCAAAAGCACACCTTCTTTTGCCCATTTTGTAAGATCGCCGGATTCGGGAATGTCGCACCCGATATCGGAATGAAGTTCCTTAAAAATATTTTCGAGAGAAGGCGGTTTTTCCACGCCTTCACGCACGGAAAAACAAAGTCCATGCGCTTGTCCCGCATTATGATAGGGATCTTGCCCCAAAAGTACGACTTTTACCTTTTCAAACGGGGTATAACGAAAACAGTTGAAAAGATCATACATATCCGGATAGACCGTATAATGGTTATATTCGTCTATCAAGAATTTTCGGATTTTCAAGTATCGTTCATCTGCGAAGAGAGGGGCTAAAAGTTCGTTCCAATCGCCTAAATCGACCATAATTTTCTTTCCCTGCCTTGTGTTTATATTTATTTTTTAAAGCTCTTCCAACAAAGTCGGAAGGTATGTTTTTAGATTTTGGAGCGCTTTATCCTTATTTTTCAGATATTGTTCAGTCGTGCTCCCGCTACCTGCAACATCGGAAATCGCTTTGACGGAATAGACCGGTAATTGAGCCGCATAAGCTGCCTGAACGACCGCCGCGCCCTCCATATCCCGAATATCTGCCTTTAATGTATCAGTAAGAAGCCGATAATCGTCAGGTGAATCGTTAAAGCGGTCAGCGGTTCCTAATGCTTTCTTTTTTAAGGGAGCTTTGAAGGAGGACAATTTTAAATAATTTTCCGTATATTCGTCCAAGGTACCTATTTTGGTACCGTTTAACTGCGTTACGTCAAAATCGAATTGAACGGCGGCTTTAATTTGGTATACGCCGCAGAGTTCCGTGGAATCATTCAAACCACCCGCAACGCCGAAATTGAATAATTTTTCTGCGTCGAATTTGCTGACGAGCAGCTGTGTTCCGAGTGCGGCATTTACTTTTCCGACTCCGCAGACTACGAGTGCAACGTCCTTTCCGAATGCACGGCCGACATGAACAGTTTTTCCGCTCACAGTGAGAACGCGGAAGGTCTCCATTTCTTCCAATAAAATTTCCGCTTCGCTTTCCAAAGCGACTACAATTCCAAGCATAATCAGTATTCTCCTTTTCTCGTGTAAAATTCCTTTTTTAAGTCTTTATAAGTGTACAACTGTTATAATAGTGTAACAGATTTTGCGAAAATAATCAAACGGTTGAATAGGTTTTTTGGCGAATGTAGATAATAAATCTATGAAATTTCCTTTCGGAGGTAAAAAAATGAATCCATTTGAAGAAAAACCGCAAAAAATTGAGAAAAGTTTCCAAAATTGGAAAAATGTACTCATCAAGCCCTATGACAAGCACACGGTAGATCCTTATACCCGTTTGCGCATCATTTTAATGGATGGTACGGAGTTTGAATCCGTGCGTTTCGGGCATAGTTATACACGGAATTGTACGAATAACGATATTCGTCGCGAATTGGCTCTCATTCGCAGAAGCGAACAGATTCAGCAAAAGAGAATCGCTTCCTTAAAACCCATGGATGAAAATATTCTCGAACATACTATCGGGTACGAGCAGCTGGCGGTCGATTTAACGGCAAATCTTGCAAAATCGGAAAAGAACGATTACGTGAGACAACAATTAAACTTCGCCCTTTTGGAAGATTTCGATCATTTGTATCGGTATTCCGATTTAATGGAATTGGAAAAATCTGGCGATCCCGCGCTTCTCGTAGGGGATTATACAGAAATCATGCCCGGCAGACCCACGGTAGCGGAATATCGTCATCCTTTCGACGATGTAAAATTCAATATCAACAGTTATCTGAATAATACGCTTACCCGACTTCATGTCAACATCATTACCGCGGCGGAACAACAGACGATGAACTATTATATGAACGTCGCCAATCTGTACGTGAGCGATTTGGGCAGAAAATTATATAATGAAATTGCCATGATCGAGGAACAGCATGTCACGGGATACGGCTCTCTCAAAGATTCTTCCTGCACGTGGCTGGAAAATCTCGTCATGAACGAATATACCGAATGTTATCTCTATTATTCCTGTTACGAGGACGAAAAGGATCCCCGAATCAAAAAAGTTTGGGAACAACATTTTACGGAGGAAATCTCGCATCTGCATAAAGCCGCCGAATTACTCTTAAAATATGAAGGGAAAGTATGGCAGCAGCTCTTTCCCGAGGGCGGAGATTTTCCCGAACTTCTCAAATTCCGCTCCCAAAAAGAATATATTCGGGAAGTGCTTAAAAGCGTACGCTTGACGGCAGTGGAGGAAGGATTTAGAGAGCTTTCGTCTATGCCGGATAATTTCCGCTATTTCTCCTATAATAAAGGAGTTAACGGAAACTTGGAAAAGGTCGGGACTCATTCCGTTATCAATCTTGCCATTTCCGAATTCGGCAAGGATTATCGGATAGAGAATAAAGCGCATCCCGTCGAAGCGCTTTCTAAACGTACCAAGGACAATACGGACGTAGGCAGAGTCAAGGACGCTTGACCGACCGACGGCTAAATCTCCCGTAATTCAATCGGTCCGACGCACTATACGAGCGTCGGACCGATTTATTTTGTCCGAAAAATATCAAAGGTGGATTTGAAAGTCGTCATACTTGAAAATACCGTTTCCCTGATGCAAAAGTTCGTTTTCATACAGCATGTCAAAAGCATCGCCTATCCGTTCAATTATCTTTGGGGAAATTTTTAAGCTATGATGTCCGGGAAAAAGCCTGTTTATCTCCAATGCGCGGATTCTTTTGACGGAATCCCGAAATTGCTGTGGATTTGTAGTGGGATAAAAGATGTCTAAACAGCCGCTGTAAATTAAGTCTCCGGAATATAAGTATTTGCGCTTTGGCTCATAGAAGCAACAATGCCCCGGCGAGTGGCCGGGCGTATGAATGGCTTCTATCACCCTGCCGCCGATATCGATTCGCTCTTTATCATGCAGAAGTTTTTTAGGAAAACCTTGAAAAATCCGATATTTTTCTATATTGAATCCCGAAGGGAACGGGCAGGGAACTTTCGTAAGAGCTTCAATTACCGTCTGCCGCGGTATCGGAAACTTGACGAACAGCCAATCTTTTTCCGCTTCGTGCACTGCAATATCGTCAAAGTATTTATGGCCTCCGATATGGTCCCAATGCGCGTGCGTGGTCAGTACCGAAACGGGAAGTGCAGTCAGATTTTCTACGACTTTTTTAATATTTTCAATCCCTAATCCCGTGTCGATTAGAAGCGCTTTTTTTGTTCCGCATAAAAGATAACAGTGCGTTTCTTCCCAATGCTTGTATTCGCTGATAATAAAAGTATCCGAGTCAATAGGCTCGACAGTAAACCAATTTTCCATTTTTATAATGAGATTTGTAAGGGCAGTTGAAATGAGGCTGAAATATTCTTCCGCCTTCGTCTCGCATAGATTTTTTCTTGAAAAAATTAAAAAAAAGTGCTATAATGAAAGAAACTCGGTATTGTCGCAACCCTTTTCCCGACAAAGGGTAACGATATGTCCGTCTTTTTGATACACGGAAATGCAGACGGGAAGCTCCAATCCCGAATAGAAAATTTTTCCGCCGATAAAAGAAATTTTTTTCAGATCCGCCGCGAGAGACCCGCCCAACCATTTGACGGTACTTTCGATTGCGGTCCAATGATGGAGAAAATCTTCTTTTCCCTTTATTTCTTCCCGCTCGTCGAAAGGAAATCTGGAAAGGATGGGGCGATAATCGATTTCCCTTGAAATCAGTTCGGCGTCTATTCCTATATTTTCGTCGGAAACGGCAATAAATCGCGTTTCTTTGGTATGCGTGACAGAAAAAAATAAAGGGGTATTCTCTAAGAAAGGTTTCCCCGTTTCGCTCCTCGAAATTACGGCGTCTCTGATTCGATAGTGCTCGAAAAATACCTTTCGTATCATTCGCTCGCTGTCGGAAAAATTTTCGGTTTTCGCAAAAAATACCTTTTCCATAAAATTATTATAACAGGAGTACAAATAAATGTCAAGAGCGGATATTGCAAAACAAAATTTTCTCAAAGGTTATACGTGTGCGCAGGCCGTTTTGCTCGCTTTTTCCGATATTACGGGGGCGGACGAAGAAACAGCGATGAAAATTTCTCTCCCGTTCGGCGGAGGAATGGGAAGAATGCGTCTCACTTGTGGAGCCGTCAGCGGCATGGTGATGGCACTCGGTTTGATACTTTCCCGTGCGGAGGTCGATTCGTCAAATAAGAGGGACGTCTATGCGGCGGTACAGGAACTTGCAGGCAAATTCAAAACGGAAAACGGCAGCGTCGTTTGCGGCGAACTTCTCTCGGGAGCGCATTTGAAAGCAAGTACGGAAGCCGTCCCCGAAGAACGGACTGCGGAATATTATAAAAAACGTCCCTGTCCCGAGCTCGTATATTCGGCGGCGAAAATTTTAGAAGAATATCTCGAAGCGCAAAAAGATATACGTCCTGAAAAATGAACAGATAAATTTTTCAATGGGGAGGGAAAAATGATCGTTTCGAAGATAAAGGCCGCCGTTTCGGGCAATGTCGAAAAAGTCTGGAAATTCGTGACTTCGGTTGCGGATTACGATAGCTGGCGCAGTGATTTGGACAGAACGGAAATTTTAAGTCCGCGGCAGTTTGTCGAATACACCAAAGCGGGTTATGCCACCACTTTTACGATTACGTATTGCAGTCCGTTTGAACGCTGGGAATTCGATTTGGAAAACGACAATCTGAAAGGGCATTGGACGGGAATTTTTGCGCAAAGGGGCGACGAGACGGAAATAGAGTTTACGGAAACCGTGACGGCCAAAAAGTTCTTTCTGAAACCGATGATAAAATTTTACCTGAAAAAACAGCAAAAGAAATTTATTTCGGATCTAAAAAAAGCATTGGCGTAAGATTTTCCCGACGTCAATTTATAAAGCGCAGCTCGTTTTTTTAAAGACCGGCTTGACTTTTAAGGCAGCAAAACATAAAAAAGCGCGGAATTATCCGCGCTTTTTCCGTTTGAAATTTTTTTCGCCAAAAATTACTTTGAGCTTTTAGAGACGTTAAAATAATATTCTACGACGTCTCCGTCCTGCATGACGTATTCTTTCCCTTCGGAACGAACCTTTCCTTTTTCCTTTGCCGCGGCTATGGAACCGAGTTCAATCAGCGTTTCCCAATTGACGACGTCGGCCCGAATAAACCCTTTTTCAAAGTCGGAATGAATTTTCCCCGCGGCCTGCGGAGCCTTCGTTCCCTTGACGATGGTCCAAGCCCGGGTTTCCTTTTCTCCCGCCGTCAGATAAGAAATGAGCCCCAAGAGCGCATAGGATTTTTTGATGAGGCGGTCGAGTCCGCTTTCTCCGAGTCCGAATTCTTCCATGAATACGGCTTTGTCGTCGGGATCCATTTGAGAGAGCTCTTCTTCCGTTTTCGCGCAGATCACCAAAACCTCGCTGTGTTCTTTCGCGGCAAATTTTTTCACCTCGACGACAAAGGGGAGAGCTTCCTCGTCTTTGCCCATATCGCTTTCTTTGATGTTGGCGGCATAGATTACCGGTTTTACGGTGAGCAGAAAAAGATTTTTCAAAAACTCCTCATCCGTATCCTGTACGGGGAAAGTCCGCGCAGGCTTTTCCGCTTCGAGATGTGCGTACAGCTTTTCGAGAAAAGCATATTCTTCCGCGGCTTTTTTATCGGCTCCGCCGCGCGCGTTGCTCTTAATTTTTCCCAACCTGTTCTGTACGGCTTCCATATCGGAGAGAATGAGTTCGAGATTGATCGTTTCTATGTCCCGAACGGGAGCGATGGAATTTTCCACGTGCGTAATGTTTGCGTCCTCGAAACAGCGGACGACATGCACGATAGCGTCGACTTCGCGGATATGGGAGAGGAATTTATTTCCGAGCCCCTCTCCGCGGGAAGCCCCTTTTACAAGTCCCGCAATATCGACGAATTCGATGACGGCGGGGGTGACTTTTTTGCTTTGATAGAGAGCGGCGAGTTTGTCGAGTCGTTCGTCGGGAACGGCTACGACGCCGACATTCGGTTCTATCGTACAAAAGGGATAATTGGCACATTCCGCGCCGGCATGTGTGATTGCGTTGAACAGAGTGGATTTTCCCACGTTGGGAAGTCCTACGACACCGAGTTTCATAATTTTACAGTTTCCTTAAAAAGTTTTCGTTTGATTTTTCTGCTATATTATAATATAAAATCGGAAAATAAGCAAATTAAACTTGCTCAAAATCGAAAAATATGTTAATATATCTCTTGTAAAATTTACGGAGAAGGAAAAGAAGGACATGGATTATAAAAGATACATTTCGGAGAAACTGAAAATAGAAGGTATGAGTGCTGAGGAGATCTACGGACTCATCGCGCTTCCTCCCACGTCGGATATGGGAGATTACGCTCTTCCCTGTTTCAAACTTGCGAAAATACTCCGCAAAAGCCCCGTTGCCATTGCGGAAAATCTTAAAGAGAATTTCCCGATAGACGAAGTAATTTCCGAGGTTTCCGCGGTAAACGGATATCTCAATTTCAAAGTCGATAAAACCTCTTTGACTCGTCAGGTGTTAGACAGGATTTTTTCGGAAGGAGACGCTTACGGCGCCTCGGAGGAAGGAAAGGGAAAGACGATTTGTATCGATTATTCGTCCATCAATATCGCCAAGCCCTTTCATATCGGTCATCTTTCCACGACCGTATTGGGCGGGGCGCTCTATCGTATTTTCGATTTTCTCGGCTATAAGGCGATAGGAATCAATCATCTCGGCGACTACGGCACGCAGTTCGGGAAACTCATTTCCGCCTATAAGCGTTGGGGGGATAGAGATACCGTGGAAAAGGGCGGGATTCGGGCTCTGAATGAGCTGTACGTCCGTTTCCACCGCGAGGCGGAGATACATCCCGAATACGACGACGAAGCCCGTGCGTACTTTAAGAAAATCGAACAGGGGGATTCGGAATGTCTGGAACTCTTTCATTGGTTCAAAGAACTCACGCTGAAAGACGTACAGAAAATTTATGATTTGCTCGATATTCGTTTCGATTCTTATGCGGGAGAGAGCTTTTATTCGGATAAAATGCAGCCCGTGGTGGACGAACTGAGAGAAAAGGGCTTGCTCGTGGAGAGCCGCGGAGCGCAGGTCGTCGATCTCGAAGCCTACGGCATGCCGCCCTGCATCATTCTGAAATCGGACGGTTCTTCCCTGTATGCGACACGGGATATGGCCGCGGCCATTTACCGTAAGAATACCTACAATTTTTATAAATGTCTCTATGTGGTAGCTTATCAGCAGAATCTGCATTTCAAGCAGTTTTTCAAAGTTCTCGAATTGATGGGGAAGGAATGGGCGAAAGACCTCGTGCACGTCGCCTACGGAATGGTTTCTTTGGAAGAAGGGACGATGTCTACGAGAAAGGGAAACGTTGTCTTTCTCGAAGACGTCATCCGTAAATGTATCGAAAAAGCATATACGATTGTCGACGAAAAAAATCCCGAGCTGGAAAACAAGCGCGAAGTGGCGGAAAAGGTCGGCGTCGGTGCCGTAATTTTCGGTGCGCTCTATAACAACAAAATCAAAGATATCGTCTTTTCCTATGACAAAGTATTGAGTTTTGAAGGCGAAACCAGCGTCTATGTCCAGTACACCTGCGCCAGGGCAAATTCCGTATTGCAGAAGGGCGGAATTCCCGAACATCGGGAAGTTATCCAACCGGAAGCGTCGGAATTCGAACTCGTCAAGGCTCTGGCAGCTTTTCCGGAGACGGTAAAGGACGCGGCGGAAAAATACGAACCGTCTTATATCGCCCGCCTTGCGGTCGATATCGCGCAGAAATTTAATAAATTTTATATCGATTGCAAAATTCTTGCCGCGGAGGATGAAAAGAAAAAGAACTTCCGTCTCTCTTTGACGGCGGCTTGCTTGCAGACTTTGAAAAATGCCTTTTCGCTTCTCGGAATCGGAATTCCCGAAAAAATGTAAGAAATGGCTTGAAGTTGGAAGTTTGCGTATACAAAAAATTTTTATAGAAAGCGTTTTCTGAAAGATTTTCGGAGAACGTTTTTTTGTTTTTACAAATTTTTTCAAAAATTTTCGAAAAAGGTATTCCCTTTTGACTTAAAATATGGTATTATAAAAAGAGTATTGCAGGAGGGAATATGGGAAAGACGACGGCTTATGAAAATTTAACAGAGATTCTTAATCCACATAAAGAAGCGGATAAGACCTGGTTTCTCGACCTTCTGGACGGGGAAAAGCAAAAGATTTATGAGGACGGACATATTTCCGCCGTAATGAAAATGCTGAAAATTTCGCACATTCGGGGACATAAACTCAAAATTTTAGAGACAAAAGCGGAAATAAAGCGAATCGAGACAGAAGAGGAACACAACGCGGAAAATTATTGCAAAGTCACGGAGCTTTTGAAAGAAATCGAAACGCATAAAAAAGCAATAGATTCCTTTCGTTGTTTTTTTGACGAGCCTTATTTCGCCCGCATGGATTTAACTGACCCGAAAGAAGGCTATAACAGTTACTATATCGGAAAAAAGGGAGACGTGAAGCTCGAAATTGTCGATTGGCGCGCTCCTTTGGCGAGGAAATATTATCAGAAGAGCCATATTTCCTTTTCCATCAACGAATATGATTATAAGACTGTGCTTCGCCGGGCTCTCCGCACAAAGGACGGAATCGTTCTGGATTTCAAAAACGAATTTCTCTCCGTACGGGATTACCTGACGGACGAAGAAATCGGCGGACGCGACGAAGAAATTCTTTTTGATCCGTATCTCAGGGAGATCATAAAAAATCGCAAAGAAGAACCCGCCATCAAGGATATTATAGAGACGATTCAGGAAAAACAATACGAAATCATCACCTGCCCCGAGCGTAAAAATTTTGTCTTGCAGGGTTGCGCAGGGAGCGGAAAGACGATGGTCATGCTTCACAGGCTGAGCTATCTCATGTATAATAACGAGGAAATCAAGTCAAGAGACGTACTCGTGCTTACTCCCAGCGATTCCTTCAATGCCTTTATAGACGAGCTTGCGACCATTCTCGAACTCGAACGGGTCAAGACGGTGACGATTTATGAATATTTTCTGCAAGTTCTCAAAAACGAAAACATCGATTTAAGTCAGAAAATCGATACTTCTTCCAAAGAGGAGCCCGAATATCTCGCGTATGTCTATTCTCCCGCGTTCGTCGCTGACGTCAAGAAAAAGTTGGATAAAATTTACGACAGCTTATACGGCCTTTTTACGGGCGAAGAATGTCGGGAGTTTATAGCGCGAATCGAAAAGGAGTGTAAGGAACAGCTTTCCGCCTACGAAACGATAAAAAATGCCTCCTTGCGCGTCCGCCGCGCGGTACTCGGAGAGATTAAGGAACGGAAAGAGGGCGGGCTTTATTATACGAAACCTTTTCGCGAACTCATGAATTGTATTCTCGATATAGACGATTTCTTTTCGGGAACGCTCAAAAGCGAGAATGCAAAAAATCCCAGCTATTTTTACCGTCAGTTGATGTCCTTTTATAAAAGCGCTGCCTTTGTCGCGAAATGTGAGGAACAAATTGTCGAGGACGCGGTAATTACTTTGGACGAGCTGAAGATCTCCTTGGAGAAGGAAATCTCCGATTTGAAACGCTATCGGCAGAGAATCGGTACGGTGGAAGTGTACGTATATGCCGACAGGATTCAAAAACGTATGACTTTGCTTTCAGAAATTGAAAAGGTTTTGGAAAAAGTAAGATTTATCGGGGAGAACGGAACTGCTTTTTCTGAGTTTTATGATTATCTTCGCGGAGAAAAAAATTTTTCCGCGCTCGGCTCCGGAGAAGATTTCGTGGACGTAATTCGTTTTTTTTATAAGGAAACCGTCAAGAAAAAGAAGCTCAGATTCGGTATGAAAAACAGAAGCATGTATCCTTCCGATGCGTATGCGTTATGTCAGGTGTGTTCTCTTCTCGGCAAGACGCTGACGCCGAAATATGCATTTGTGTTCGTGGACGAAGCGCAGGATATTTCCGCGGGGGAATACGAGCTTTTACGTCGCATTAACGACAAGGCTTCCTTCGACGTGTTCGGAGATCTCGAACAGAACGTGACCGCATGGCGGGGTGTGAGAGACTGGCAAGAGACTTTTCCCGACTTTGAGGTTTTTACGCTCAATCAGAATTATCGAAATACCAATCAAATTGTCGATTTTGTCGCTTCGGCGCTCAAAGTGGATATGCAGTCGATAGGCTTTGACGGGCCCGAGGTACAGCATATCTCCCCGCGGGGTATCAGTGCGTTTTTCCGCGATAAAAAAGGTTTGAAGGCGGTTATTTGTTCGGAAAAGAATAAGGACGAATACCTCCGCAAGGCATACAGTGTCGTTTCGGAAAAGGGTAGAATTTCACGCACTCGCATCAATCTCATGACCGTCTATGAAAGTAAAGGCTTGGAATTTACTTCCGTCGCCGTCATTCCCGACAATATGACTCCGAACGAAAAATATATTGCGTATACCCGTGCATTAAAAGAACTCGCAATCGTAGATCGGGTAAAGGGCGAAAAAGAATAGCTGTTATGGAGAAGCGGCATTGGGAAGCAATCCCGAAAAAGAAGGAGATGTTTTTATGAAAAAGTATAATATTTTTTTAGTGGATGCAGACAATACGATTCTGGATTTTCATGCTTCCTCCGAAGCGGCGTTAAAAAGCGCTTTTGAAAGTTTCGGGGAAAAATGGAAAGAAGAATACGGCAAAAATTTTACAAGGTTTAACGATTCGCTTTGGGAAAGATTGGAACGGAAAGAAATCACCCGCGAAAGGCTTCTCGAAGAACGTTTTCCGCTCTGGCTGGAACAACTCGGAAAGGAAAAAATTTCGGGAAAAGAATTCAATGCAAGATATATCGACTACCTTTCAAAACATCCGATTTATATGTCAGGAGCGGAAGACTTTCTCAGAAAGTTGAAAAGTGCCGGAAAAGTATATATCGTAACAAACGGCACATACTTTGTACAGAAATCGCGATTTGATATTGCGAAGCTCTGGGATTATATCGAAGACGCTTTCGTTTCCGAAAAAATCGGCTGTGATAAGCCCGGAAAGGCATATACCGATTATGTCGTAGCGCATATTCCGAATTTCGATAAATCGCGGGCGATATGGATCGGAGATAGCCTCACTGCGGATATTAAAGCTGCAAACGATGCGGGAATCGAGAGTATATGGCTGAATCCTACGGACAAGAGTACGGAAGGCAAAGCATTTCCCGACTATGAAGCGGCTTCCTATGAGGAAATTTTGGAAATCTTGCAAATATATTGAATTTTTTCTTCCTTTTTTCGACAATTTATTTGAAAAAAGCAAAAAAATATGGTATAATTAGACGGAATACAATTGCGTGATTTCAAATTTTTTGAAATCCCGACAAAGAATATTATACGCTTTGAGGAAAAAATGGCAACGGATAACACGAAACAAACTCAAAACCAAGCACATAGTTACAGTGCAAAAAATTTGGAGGTTCTCGAAGGGCTGGATGCGGTCCGCATGCGTCCCGGAATGTATATCGGCTCGACGGGCGTAAAGGGACTGCACCACATTCTTTGGGAAATCGTCGACAACGCTATCGATGAAGCCGCAAACGGCTATGCAAATAAAATTACGGTGACGCTCTATAAAGACGGCAGCGCTTCGGTCGAAGATAACGGGCGCGGTATTCCCACCGATATTCACCCGAAAGAAAAGGTTTCGGGCGTACAGGTAGTCTTCACAAAGCTGCACGCGGGCGGCAAGTTCGGACAGGGAAATTATGCGTATTCGGGCGGACTCCACGGCGTCGGCGCTTCCGTTACCAACGCGCTTTCCGAATGGCTGAAAGTAGAAGTTTATCAGAAGCACGTCTATAAGATGAGCTTCAAATCTTACTATAATAAGCGGAAAGGGAAATTTGAATCGGGCGTGCCCGACGGGCCTCTCGAAGATACGGGAGTAGCGACCAAACGGACGGGAAGTTTTATTCGTTTTAAGCCCGATCCCAACGTTTTTTCAGAAACGGATTTCAATCTCGAAACGGTGGAGGAGCGGCTCAACGAATTAGCGTTTTTGAACCGCGGCTTGGAAATTACGCTTATCGACGAGCGCATTTCCATGGCAGAGGCAAACCTCCGCAAGGGAAATTTGGGCGACGACGAAGAAGAATCGGAAAACGAAACTGAAACAGAGCCTCAGGCATTTTTGCTCGGCAAAGTAGACGCTCTCGCGCTTGAAAGCGAGCCTTATCGTATCGTTTACAAATATAATGGCGGCATCAGCGATTTCGTACAAAATCTCAATGAGGGAAAGACGAAACTATATTCCGTCCCCATTTATTACCAAGCGACGAAAAACAATATTCTCGTCGAGTTTGCCATACAACATACCACAGACTTTACGGAAAGTCTCTTTTCTTTCGTCAACAATATACCCACTCCCGAGGGCGGTTATCACGAAGCGGGTTTCCGTTCAGGATTGGTCAAGGCATTGAACGATTATGCTCGTTCCAACGGTTTTTTGAAGGATAAGGATCCCAATTTTCAAGGCGACGATTTCCGCGAAGGTCTGACCGCCGTCCTGTCCATCAAAATGCAGAACGTGCAGTTCGAAGGACAGACAAAAACCAAGCTCGGCAATACCGAAGCCCGCGTTCCCGTCGAAGCGACGGTCATCGAGGGGCTCAATTCTCTCATGGGCGCGCGCGGATATAAAAAGACTTTCGACGAAATCATCAAAAAGGCGCAGGGGGCGGCAAAAGTTCGCCTCGCCGCGAAGCAGGCAAAGGAAAACGCCCGCGCGAAAAACAGCATCGACGGACTCACGCTCATCGGAAAACTCGCCTCCTGTTCGGGCAGAAAGCCGGAACTTAACGAAATGTTTATTGTAGAGGGCGACTCGGCGGGCGGCACGGCGAAACAGGCGCGCATCCGCCAATTTCAGTCCATTCTTCCCTTGCGCGGCAAGCCGCTCAACGTCGAGAAGAAGCGGCTCGATCAAATCCTTGCGAACGAGGAAATCCGCACGATTATCAGCGCTATCGGCGCGGGACTCGATCCCGATTTCAAGCTGGATAAAATCAACTATCATAAAGTCATTATTTTGTCCGATGCGGATCAGGACGGCATGCATATCCGCTGTATCCTGCTCACTTTCTTTTTCCGCTATATGCGTCCTCTCGTCAATGCGGGGCATGTATATATCGGCATGCCGCCTCTTTACAAAGTCTATAAAGGGGATAAGGTGGAATACGCTTACGACGACAAGGAACTTTCGGAAAAAATTGCTAAGATAGGCAAGGGATATCAATTGCAACGCTATAAGGGATTAGGTGAAATGAGCGCGGATCAGCTTTGGGAAACGACCATGAATCCTGCTACGCGGAATCTGACACAGGTCACTGTGGAAGACGCCGCCAAAGCAGAACGAATGATTACTACGCTCATGGGCGATAAAGTGGAGGGACGGAAAGAGTTCCTCGCAAAATATGCAAATTTCAACAAGAAAGATACGTTTATGGATAAAATAGAGAAGAAGGAGGGCGCAAATGGCCAGGAGTAAGAAAGAGCCCGAAAAGCAGGAACCCGCGGGACAGCTTTATGTCGAGCCCCTCGAAAAAGTTCTTCATTCTTCCATGCTTCCCTATGCGGAATTCGTCATTTTGGACCGTGCTCTGCCGCGAGTGGAGGACGGACTTAAACCCGTGCAGAGAAGAATCCTCTACACGATGAACGAAATGGGACTGACGCCCGACAAACCACATAAAAAGAGCGCGAGAATCGTCGGCGACTGCATGGGTAAGTATCACCCGCACGGCGACAGCTCCGTATATGACGCGATGGTGCGCATGGCTCAGGATTTCAATATGGGCAAAACGCTCGTCAACGGTCACGGCAATTTCGGCAGCGTGGACGGCGACCCCGCGGCTGCCATGCGTTATACGGAGGCGAGGCTGGAACCGCTCGCATTGGAACTGCTCCGCGATATCGACAAGGAAACTGTTCCGTTTTCCCTCAACTTCGACGACAGTTTGAAGGAACCGGATATTCTCCCCGGGAGATTTCCCAATCTACTCGTCAACGGCGCTTCGGGAATTGCAGTAGGGCTGGCTACTAATATCCCCACGCACAATCTCGAAGAGGTCATCAACGGCGTCGTCGCCTATATCGACAATCCCGCAATTTCCCTTGGGGAAATGATGAAATATATCCCTTCGCCCGATTTTCCGACAGGGGGAATTATTATCGCCAACGAGCTCATTCAGGCGTATAAGACAGGGCGTGGGAAAATTACGCTCCGAGCCAAAATTACGGCGGAGGAGACGGATAACGGAAAGACCAACCTTATCATTACCGAACTTCCCTATCAGGTCAATAAAGCACAGCTTTTAAGAAAAATCGCGGAAATGCGCGAGGAAAAGAAGGACGAGCTCGCCTGTGTGGACTATGTCGCCGACGAGTCAGACCGTTCGGGCATGCGCGCCGTCATTCGCGTAAAAAAGGACGCGGATATCGAAAAGCTGCTCGCGTATCTCTATAAATATACCGATTTGGAAGTGACTTTCGGCATCAACATGGTGGTAATTGCCGACGGCAAGCCTCAACAACTGGGGCTGATGGAAATTATCCGCCACTATGTAAAATATCAGCAGCAGATTATTTTGAGAAGAACGCTGTTCGACCTGCACCAGGCGGAACAGAGATGCCATATCTTGGAAGGATTGATTATCGCCGTCCGCAACATCGACGAGGTAATCGCCATCATCAAAAAATCGGAGAGCACCTCTGATGCGAGAACCAAGCTCATGGCGAGGTTTGAACTGACGGAAATTCAGGCACAGGCAATTCTCGATTTGCGTCTCGCGCGCCTCACCAAACTGGAAGTCTTCAAGTTGGAGGAGGAGCTGAAAGAGCTGAAAAAACTCATTAAAAAACTTACGGCGATTTCCAAGAGCGGGGAATTGCAGCTGCAAGTCGTCAAAGACGAAATTACGGAAATCAAGGACAAATATCCCGCTCCGCGACATTCGCGACTCGTGTTCACGACGGAGGAAGCGGACGCACTTTTGGCTCACGCCAGCGAAAAGCAGCCGGGTGTCAAATGTACGCTCGTATATACGGCGGACGAAAGATTCAAGGTTTTGACGGGAAAGCAGGCAGATGCGCTTCAGAAGCCGCTCGAAGGGAAATTTAAGCCCCAGCTCGTCGCCGCGTGCAAGCTGGAAACGGTCACCGACCGGAGAATTTTTGCCTTTACCAATTACGGCAACTGTCATAAGCTGGATATTTATTCTCCCGATTTTGAGTGTAAGCTATCCGACGAGGGCGTTTCGCTCAAAGATTTGTCCAAGGATGCCTTGGACGGAGAAAAGGTCGTGGCACTCTTTGAAATCGGAGAGCGCTTCCCGATCGGAAATCTCATGTTCTTTACAAAGAAGGGCATGATTAAAAAATCGGAATGGAGCGAATACGACAATCAGAGAAAGGACAGTTTCCTTGCGGTAAAGCTCGTCGAAGAAGACGAAGTGATTGCTGTGGAGGAAGAGAGCGGCGAGGAGGACACGATTATTATCGTCACGAAGAACGGGATTTGCCTCAACGCGAAGAAGGACGACGTTCCTACACAGGGTAGAATCGCAGCGGGGGTCCGAGGAATTATGCTTCGAGACGGGGATAGTGTCGCGTTCATGTCCCAGATCAACGGCGAGGGCGAAATTATCATAGCCACGTCGGAAGGTAAGTTCAAAAAAGTGATTTCTTCTCAAATCGAACCGACCGGACGCTATAAGAAGGGCTCGATTATCGTGGGGCTCAGAGAGGGAGATTACGTGCTTTCGGCGAGCTATGTCACCAAGCCCTATCCTCTTGCCGTAGTACAGAAAAATAATGCGGTTTCCGAGCTTTCCAGCGAGGATATTCCTATCGCCATGCAGAGCGCTAAGGCGAGAAAACTTCCCCGCTATGAGGAAGGAACGGTAACGAAAGTCATTCCTCTCCCTTATAAAACGGAAAGTTAAGAATTGTCCGAAACGGTCATAACCTTTCAAAATCCGACATAAATATAGATTATAAATGTATTTTCGGAGGTCGAAAGGTTTGTGGGATTATATTGAGGAACGCGTGAGGAAAAGCGCGGAATATATCGTGGCGACGGGTTGCACCGTCCGCGCGTGTTCCGCGCATTTTAATATCAGTAAATCTACCGTCCATAAAGACGTTTCCGAACGTCTGAAAAACATCGACATGGATTTATACGAAAGAGCGCGGGCTGTATCCGACAGAAATCTGAACGAACGCCATATTCGCGGCGGTATCGCCACGAAACAGAAATACCTCAGAAACGAAAAGACCGAAGACGAATAATACAATCCGATTTTCGAGAGCCGCAGGAGGAATATTTCCCTCTTGCGGTTTCTTTTATAAAAAAATTTTTTAATCGTAAATATGAAAAAGGAAAGAGGTACGATGAATAAAGAACAGTTATTAAGAATGGTTGGAAGAAGAAAAGGCCGCTCATATTCACGGATGGGATTTTACGCATATATATGGGAAATATGAGGAGGAAAATGATTTGCCTTGGGATTATGGCAAGATAATTCGTCGCTATTTATCGCCGGAAATGAAGCTGTTGAATATTGATACGGGAGGTGGTGAGTTTCTGCTTTCGTTGAACCATCCTCTTTGTCGATTGAGCGCAACGGAAGCATACCCGCCCAATGTAGAATTATGCGAAAAAAAATTGCTTCCGTTAGGAATAGATTTTAGAGAAGCAGACGGATTAAAAAAATTCCCCTTTGAAGACAAGACGTTTGACATTGTAATAAATCGTCATGGAGTTCTCAACGAAAATGAAATATGGCGAGTTTTAAAACCGGATGGGATTTTTATTACTCAACAGGTAGGGGCGGAAAATGACAGGGAGCTTGTTGAATTGTTACTAAATGAGATACCACCGTTACCCTTTCCGAAGCAATATTTGCATAAAGTACAAAAGGCTTTTGAAAAAGTTGGTTTTGTAACCCTTCAGGCGGAAGAGGTTTATCGTCCGATTAAATTTTGGAATGTGGGTGCCCTCGTTTGGTTTGCGCGGATCATTGAATGGGAATTTCCCGATTTTGATGTAAAGAAATATCTGAACAACTTATATCATGCCCAAGAAATATTGGAGAAGAAAGGAACAATAGAAGGCAGAATACATAGATTTCTTTATGTGGCTAAAAAATAGTTTTATTATATTGGGCCGAAATTTGGTTTGTTAAAGGCTTTCGGATATTGCGGACAAATAAAAATTAACCTTTCCGACGGAAAACAGAGCGGGAATTGTGCCTGATATCGCACCGCTCATGAGTTGGCCAAAAAACTTTATTTCAGGCCGGTTCATACATTTTCCGAAAACAATTGTAAAGAATTTATGAGGAGGATTTTGTCTGTCAAGTCAATAAAATATGATTATTTTACTCTCAACGCTTGAAATTTTTCGATAAATATGGTATGATTGAGGAAAAATAAAGATGTCGGATTTATCGACAAAGACGATTGAAAGGAGCTTTTATTTTTATGTACAATATCAGAAACGTTACGAAAGATGTAGTGTGGCTGGGCGGCGACGACAGAAGACTCGCCCTGTTTGAAAATGTATTTCCTCTGCCTAAAGGGGTTTCTTATAATTCCTATCTTTTGACGGACGAAAAGACCGTTTTGCTCGATACGGCGGACGAGGCGATTGCCGAACAATTCTTTGATAATCTCGAAGCTGCGCTCAAAGGTCGTAAGCTCGACTATCTTATCGTTAATCACATGGAGCCTGACCACTGTTCGCTTCTTCGCGGAGTCCTCCGCCGTTATCCCGATGCGACACTAGTCGGAAATGTAAAAACTTTTACCATGATTTCCAACTTTTTTGACTTTAAGGAGGTAAAGACACTTACAGTTAAGGAAGGCGATTCTCTTACGACGGGAAAACATACGCTCAGATTTTATTTTGCACCTATGGTGCACTGGCCGGAAGTCATGGTCACTTATGACGAGACGGATAAAATTCTCTTTTCCGCCGATGCCTTCGGTTCTTTTCATTCTCTCGACGGAAATCTTTTCAGCGACGAGGTGAATTATGACCGCGACTGGCTGGACGAAGCGCGCAGATATTATACGAATATCGTTGGAAAATATGGCGCCATGGTACAGATGGCGCTCAAAAAGCTTTCCACACTTGACATCGCCTATATCTGTCCGTTACATGGCTTGATTTGGCGGGAAAATTTTGCGTATTTTTTGGACAAGTATGACAAGTGGAGTCGTTACGAAGAAGAATCCAAGGGCGTCGTCATCATTTACGGCTCCCTGTACGGGCATACCGCAAACGCTGCGGCAATTCTCGCATCTAAGCTTTCGGAAAACGGGGTGAAGGACGTGCGCGTTTACGATGCTTCCAAAACGCACGTTTCCGAACTCATCTCCGAAATTTTCCGTGTCAAAAACGTCGTTCTCGCTTCGCCCACCTATAATGCGGAAATCTATACTCCCATGAAAAATCTGATTGCAGATATGAAGGCTTTGGCGGTACAGAACAAAAATTTTGCGATTATCGAAAACGGAAGCTGGGCCCCCGCCGCAAAAGCGCAGATGACAGCGGAACTTTCCGCCTTGAAAAACTGTACTTTTGAGGATATCTCTGTCACCGTACGTTCCTCCTTGAAAGAAGAGCAGCTCGTGCAGCTCGAGGAGCTCGCAGAGAGCCTCGCCGCAAAGGTGAAGGCCTAAAAGATTCCAAGGGGAATTTATGAAAAAGATAGCGGTCATCGGGCTGGGAATTATTGGAAGCTCGATTTGCAGGGCATTGAGAAAAGCGGGATGTTTCGTCGCGGGTAGCGACCTCGATGGAATGACCCTTTCCTACGCCAAAAATCAAGGCTATATTCAAGAGGAAGCTGAAAATTTTACAGAGTACGACGCGGTTTTTTTGGCCGTACCGCCTCGCGCGGCAATCGCTTTGCTGGAATCGGCGGAGTTCAAAGAAGGGGCATTTGTAGCAGATGTCTGTGGGATTAAGGCGGAGATAGAACGAGCAGTTTTCTCCGCTCCCCGCCGGTATCGATACATAGGGCTGCATCCGATGGCGGGTAAAGAGACGAGCGGTATACTGTCTTCCTCAGAGGAAATGTTTGACGGAGCCAATCTTGTCGTTGTCGTTTCCCCAAAGACAGAGAAGAGCGCGATAGAAGAAGCATTGGCATTCGCGAAACTGATGAATTTCGGCCGAATTACCGAATGTAGTGCCGAGGAACACGACAAAAAGATCGCGCTGACTTCTCAACTTGCACATCTCGTTTCCAGCGCCTATGTAAAGAGCCCTTCAGCCCGAAACTGCGAAGGTTTTACGGGCGGTAGCTTTCAGGATATGACGCGTATAGCGGGCGTAGACGAGCGTATTTGGTCACAGCTTTATCTCTATAATCGTTCCAATATTTTAGCGGAGCTCGACGGGCTCATCGAAAATCTGAAAGTATATAGAGACGCCATTTTTCAAGGCGACGAAAGGACTTTGTCTGCAGAGCTGAAAACGGGAAGATTATTGCGAGAAGAGATAAAAAGCGGAAAAGAGTGATTTTTTTATATTCTTTTCAAAAAATATTGCATAATAGGGTTTACTTTTTTCATAAACTCTGTTATAATAGAGTCGTTAAAGTAAAAATAATCGGCAGTTATCGAAATGATGAAACCTTGTTTTCTCAAAATAGTGACCGTAGTTGACGGTGAAGAGAGTATTTTTTCACAGGAAGCAGAAATGGAACTCTTTTCTGAATCTGCAAAGCTGCGCTATTTTGAAAACGGAGGAAAAGTCAGTCTCCATATTTCAAACGGGCAGGTTACCGTTGCGCGGGAGGGAGATTATATTTTGCGACTTCTCTTAAAAGAAGGTAAGAAAAACCGAGGAATAATCGGGGTTTCGGGCTCAGAAGGAGAAGTGGAGACGGTAACGCATAAAATCGGATTTGCAATCAAAAAAAATTCGTTGTTGATGTCGATGAAATATACTTTGTTATTTGACAGCGGAAAACAAGAGATGCATTTGAAACTTGTCGCGCGAAGCAAACAAATTTCGGAGGAACAATGAAAATCCAGTATTTGGGACATTCGTGTTTCAAATTGACCGAGAGTACGGGAACGACGATTGTCACAGACCCCTATAAAGGTATCGGGTACGACTTGCCCAAAGGACTCACAGCGGACGCTGTGACGGTAAGTCACGGACACTTCGACCATAATAATGTCGGAGCAATCGGCGGGCGCCCCCGTATAATTGATAAGGAAGGCTTCTATGAATTGCCGGGCGTGGAAATCACGGGAATCAGAAGCTATCACGACAATGAAGGTGGCCGGCAGAGAGGAGAAAATATCATATATAAATTCCGCATGGACGGATTGGAAGTATGCCATATGGGCGATTTGGGCGAGGAGTGCTCTTCGGAGCTTTTGGAGATGTTGCTTCCCGTGCATATCCTTCTTATTCCTGTCGGTGGAACTTATACGATAGACGGGAAATTGGCGAAAGAATACGTAGATAGAATGATGCCGGAAATCGTGATTCCCATGCATTATAAAACACGCAGTCTTTCGCTCGATCTCGATAAAGCGGATAATTTTCTTGACTTGTTCGATGATGAAGAGACAGAAATCAGTCATAGAGATGTCTTGGAATTTTCCCGCGACGATTTGACAGAAGAAAAAACAAAAATAATCTTAATGGAGAGGACTAAACACTGATGAATGAACGCGCTTTGGAAGAACTCAAACAAGCTTACACAGAATATCTTTCCACTTTGAGTATTGGAAGTTTACGCTCGGTCGGCAGGCATGTCGGCGTCAATCAGTCTACGTTGAAAAAAAAGGGCGCGCTGGTAAAGGATATCGTGGAAATACTAATCGGTAATGTTCCTCCCGCCGCTAAGACCAATCGGGGCGCGCCTGTCAAAGATGCCTATATCGATCCGAAGATATTCAGCAAATTGGATGAAATAAAATTTCTGTATCTTTCCGGAATTACCGAAGATGATACGGAGGCAAATATTCCCGAAGCCGCGGAGAAACAGGAGGTGGCAGATAATGTCATCGACTTTCGTTCCCCGGAATACGAGCCCCAGCAAGGTTATTTTGAGCAAGAAGTCTACACCGGACAGTTGGAAACAATAAATGGCGTATCTTCTTTATTTCCGCTCAATGGTCGCGATGCGTCTGTCGAAAAGATAATCGTCACGGTTTCCGAAATTAAAAAGCATGACTTGCGCGATGGCGATATTGTCGTTTGTCACGCGGAAAAACGTCATGCGGCACTCGTTGCTACGGAAATTCTTTCCGTAAATAGTTTGCCTGTCGGCGAGGATAAACGTTCTCGTTTTGAACTCAGCGAGGTTTGCTATCCCGATCAGCGAATTTCTTTCTATTCGGAAAAATCTAATTCTTCCGCATTAAAATATATCGATTGGTTGATTCCTTTAGGAAAAGGACAGCGCGGTGTCGTTACTTCTTCTCCGAAAGCCGGGAAGACCATGTTACTCAAAGAGGTTGCAAAAGCGGTTTCTGAGGAGCACCCCGATATTCGTCTACTAGTATTGCTTACCGAGCAATCTCCCGAAGCAGTCGGAGAATTCAAGAAGATTGTTCCGAAAGCAGATTTTATTTATACCACCTATGACGATGAGGCTGAAACCCATGTTTTCGCCGCAGATTTTCTTTTGAAACGCGCGAAAAGATTCGCGGAAATGGGAATGGACGTTCTCATGCTCGTGGATTCTCTTACGGCATTAGCTCATGCCTATAATGAAACGGAAGAATCTTCCGGCGGGAAGACGCTTTCCTGCGGATTGGAGAGCAAGACGCTCCATTATATTAAGAAATTTTTCGGCTCGGCGAGGTGTCTTGCGCAAGGTGGTTCTCTCGCCATTCTCGGTACGCTTTCCGTCGATACAGGCAATCCCATGGACGATATTTTGGCCGGAGAACTTCTCGGCGCAGCAAATTCGGAAATTCGTTTGAGCGATATGCTCGTCGCAAAAAATGTATTCCCCGCTATCGATGTGGCGCATTCGCAGACAAAGCGCAGCGATTTGCTTTTGACTCCGGAAGAATTGAAGTGCGAAACTTTCATTCGCAATCGCTATCTTTCCACCTTCGAAGCCGAAGATTTAGCACAACTTATCGAAAAGAGTACAAGTTCCGCTCAGCTCTATAAAATAGCTTCTTCTGCAGTTAAAGAAAAATAAATAATAAAATTGAGATTAAAAAAATATGAAAATAGCGGCCTATTTTGGCCGTTATTTTTTGTGGAAAAGTGAAAATATTTGATTTTCGAAACTCAAAAAACAGATTTTAAGGTTTTTCTCTTAAAAAATACCATTATCGACACTTTTGTATTTTGGGGTTATAAGTTTTTTCTATACAATATCTTGTGCAATCCTCTTGACTTTACCACAAGATGTGGTATAATATAAAGGCACCGATTGATGAAACACAATATCTTGTGTTAAAAATAGAAATATGGCACAATATATTGTGGTAATAGTTTGCAGGGTGAATAGAAAGGAAAGAGAGGGTGAAGGCTATGAAAATTATTAAAAGAAGCGGACAAGAAGCGATATTTGATGAAGAGAAAATCGTCAATGCCGTGAGAAAAGCGAATAAAGAAGTCAATGAGGTTTCGCGTATTTCAGAAGAACAAATCCGCGCGCTTGCGGACAACGTGATGAAAGAGTGTTCTCAGATGGGGCGTTCCGTCAATGTGGAAGAAATCCAAGACATGGTAGAAAATCGCTTGATGGACATGAAGGCCTTTATCCTTGCCCGCAAATATATTACGTATCGTTATTCTCGCGCCCTCGTCAGAAAATCCAACACGACGGACGCGCAAATTCTTACGCTCATCGAATGTAATAATGAAGAGGTAAAGCAGGAAAATTCCAATAAAAATCCCACAGTCAACAGCGTTCAGCGGGATTATATGGCGGGAGAAGTCTCTAAAGACCTCACTCGGCGTATTCTTTTGCCCGAGGACATCGTCGCCGCTCACGACCAGGGAATTATTCATTTTCACGATGCGGACTATTTTGCGCAGCATATGCATAATTGTGACCTTGTCAATCTTGAAGACATGTTGCAGAACGGGACGGTAATTTCGGGGACGCTTATCGAAAAGCCGCATAGTTTTTCGACTGCCTGCAATATCGCTACGCAGATCATCGCACAGGTTGCCTCCAACCAATACGGCGGACAGAGTATCTCTTTGACGCATCTGGCGCCTTTTGTTGATGTCAGCAGAAAGAAAATCAGAAAAGAGGTCGCCGAAGAATTGTCTGAAGTAGGCGTTTCCGACGAAGCTCATATTGCCAAAATTGCGGAAAAACGCCTGCGCGACGAAGTCCGCAAGGGAATACAGATGATTCAATATCAGGTAGTAACCCTTTTGACGACTAACGGACAGGCGCCTTTCGTGACGGTATTTATGTATCTGAACGAAGCGCGTTCCGCGCAGGAAAAATCGGACTTGGCGCTCATTATCGAAGAGACGCTTAAACAGAGAATCCAGGGGGTCAAAAACGAATCAGGCGTATGGATTACGCCGGCGTTTCCCAAACTCATTTATGTCTTGGAATCCGACAATATTTCCGAGGAGCAGCCATATTGGTATTTGACGGAGCTCGCGGCTAAATGCACTGCGAAGCGTATGGTTCCCGATTATATTTCCGAAAAGAAAATGCTGGAATATAAAGTGGATAAGAACGGGGAAGGACATTGTTATACCTGCATGGGGTGCCGGAGTTTTTTGACGCCTTATGTGGACGAGAACGGTAAACCGAAGTATTACGGCCGCTTTAATCAGGGAGTCGTAACCATCAATTTGGTCGATGTCGCGTTGTCTTCGGGCGGAAACGAAAAGAAATTCTGGGAAATCTTTGATGAAAGGCTCGAACTTTGTTATCGGGCGCTCATGTATCGTCACAACAGGTTGAAAGGAACCGTTTCCGATGCGGCGCCTATTCTTTGGCAGTATGGAGCGCTCGCCCGCTTGAAGAAAGGGGAGACCATCGATAAACTTCTGTACGGAGGATATTCCACGATTTCTTTGGGATATGCGGGACTTTACGAGTGTACGAAATATATGACGGGCAAGTCGCATACGGATGAAGAAGCGAAGCCTTTCGCCTTAGCCGTGATGCAGCACATGAACGATAAATGCAAAGAGTGGAAAGCCAAGGAAAATATAGACTTTTCCCTTTACGGCACGCCGTTGGAGAGCACCACGTATAAATTTGCGAAATGCTTGCAGAATCGTTTCGGAATTATTCCCGGAGTCACGGATAAAAATTATATTACCAATAGTTATCATGTGCATGTCAGCGAGAAGATAGACGCCTTTACAAAGCTGAAATTTGAAAGTGAGTTTCAACAGCTTTCTCCCGGTGGGGCAATCAGTTATGTCGAAGTTCCTAATATGCAGAATAATTTGCCCGCAGTGCTCGCAGTCATGAAGTTCATCTATGAAAATATTATGTATGCGGAGCTCAATACTAAGAGCGATTTTTGCCAAGTTTGTGGCTATGACGGAGAAATTGTAATCGTCACGGACGAAAACGGTAAACTTGTATGGGAATGCCCCAATTGCGGCAACCGCGATCAATCGAAGATGAACGTTGCAAGGCGCACCTGCGGATATATCGGAACGCAGTTTTGGAATCAAGGCAGAACGCAGGAAATTAAGGACAGAGTCCTGCACTTATAATCGCCTATGAATTACGCCGAGATTAAATGGACAGACATCGCGAACGGAGAGGGGGTTCGGATTTCCCTTTTCGTTTCGGGATGTACGCATCATTGTAAAAACTGTTTCAATCAAATAGCTTGGGATTTCAATTACGGGCGTCCTTTTGACGAAGAAATCCAAAGGGAGATTTTCGATAAGTTAGGCGCATCATATATAGCGGGGCTTTCTTTGCTCGGCGGAGAACCGTTGGAACCTCAAAATCAAGCCGCATTGCTTCCCTTTGTGAAAGAGGTTCGAAAGAAATATCCCAAAAAGACGATTTGGTGCTATACGGGTTATACTCTGAATCCGGAAACGGGAGAACTCTTTGAGAAAAATAAAAATACGACGGCTACAAAGGAATTGATTTCTCTCTTTGATGTCTTGGTAGACGGTCCGTTCGTGGAAGAGCTGAAAAAGATAACGCTTTTGTTTCGCGGCTCTTCCAATCAACGAGTTCTCGACGTAAAAAAATCAATTTCGGAAAAAAAGCCCGTTTTATATCTTGATTAATCGGAAAATACCTGCTATAATAGATAGTAGGTATTTTATTTTTGGAGGGGAGAAATAAACATGAGAAATCCCGAACAAACGATAGGCGCTTTAATCGAGAAATCTCCTTTGACGCAAATTTGCTATATTGACGCAGATGGTTATCCGATTACAAAAGCTATGCTTAAACCGAGAGAACGCGAAGGGATAAAAACTTTTTGGTTTTCTACGAACACATCGTCCAATAAAGTAAAGTGTTTTCTTTGTAACCCTAAATCGAGTATTTATTTTATTGATCGGCGTTTTTTTCGAGGCGTAAGTTTAGCCGGATATATCGAAGTTTTGCAAACTGTGGAGGCCAAGAAACGAATTTGGAGAGAGGGGGATACGATGTACTATCCCGGAGGAATCGAAGATCCTGATTATTGTGTATTAAAATTTACAGCAGAAAAGGGACGTTATTATAGTAATTTTAAGTCGGAAGATTTTAATCTGTAAGGAGAATTTATGTTTTCAAAGCGCGGCAATGCGGTAAAAATGGCTTTCATCATTTCAATTTTGTGTTTTGTCTTGGCATTTTTGTCGCTCCTGTCGGCGGGGATTCTCTTTTTTAGGGGCGGAGGAAATATTTTCAAAGTCGGCAGACCGGAAATTTTTTCTGTTTCTGTTTTCGGGCGGAATACTTCTTTGTTCCGCCTATTTTTGTGTAATGCGTGTTTTCTTTTGAAAAAGGAGAGGAAAAGTAAAAAAGAATACTTTTATATGTGAGTACTTCGGAAAACGTATTTCTCGCAGATGTGATTTTGTCCTTTTCGCGAAAAAAAGAATTGAAAAAATAAGGTAATCATAAAGTTTGAGTATTCTGCTCGCCAAAATTGCAGAAATTACTAATGAGGATATATATGAATAAAGTTTTACAAAGTACGGGAGCTTTCTGGAATTCCGTAGATTGGAAGGCGCTCTTGAAGAATATAAGAGAATTTTTTAATAGCTACGTGTTCTATATTTTTGAGACGCTTGCAGCCTGTCTCTTCGTTGCAACGAGTCAGGAAGTCTTCGGGGCGGTTTGTTTTGTAGCCCTTATTGCCGTTATTCTTTTGCTTTGCGACGATATTCTTCCCACGACGTTGCCCTTTCTATTGATTTCTGCTTTTACGACGAATTGTTACGATTCTTTTGATACCTTCTTTCCCTATATTAAGTATGCGCCGGCTGTTGCTATCTGTCTAATTTTCCACTTTATTTTTTATCGAAAACCCATGAAAACGGGGGAGAGCGCCTATGGCATTTTGGCCGTCGGGGTGGCTATCATGCTCGGAGGGATTGGGAATTTTTCCTTGAAGGAATATGCCGTAGGCTCCTATTATATGTTGGGGCTTGGCTTTGGAATGTTGGCTACCTATTTTCTGATGAAATCTCAGTTTTCCGTAAAACGAGATTACGATATTAAAATTCGTTTTTCCGCAATCATGACCTTTTTGGGCCTTTTATGCGTATTTATTATCGCATCGGGATATTACAAAAGCTATAAGGGGATTCCTACTTCCTATGCCTTGGGCTTTTCTCGAAACAACATTTCTACGCTTTTAATGTTTGCGATGCCGTTTCCTCTCTTTCTTGCATTAAAGCACCCTTGGACCGCGGTACTTTCTCCCGTGTTCTATGCTGCGATTGCCGTCAGTACGTCGCGCGGAGGGCTTCTGTTCGGAAGCGTTGAAATTTTAGTCTGCTGTGCCTATTGGGTGTTTTGCGGAAAAAAACGATTGTTCAGAACATTGTTATGTCTTACGGCTTTGCTGTTAATATTCCTTTGCTTCGGACAAATTATTATTGATGTCATTCAGGATCGTTTCCTCGCGGATGACGTCATCACCGGAGACGCTCGTTATGAAATGATGTTGCAGGCTATCGAAAAGTTCAAAAAGAATCCGCTGGTAGGATTCGGGATTCTCGACAACGATATCGTTTACGGTGAATATAAAAAGAAAGGCTCTATGGCTTGGTATCACATGATGATTCCTCAAATCATCGGTAGTATGGGCTTAGTCGGCGTAGCCGCGTATCTCTTCCAATTTATCGGCAGAGTAAAATTGATCTTCCGCAATTACTGTACTTGGTCTCTGTGTCTGGGCATTTCTTATCTTGGCATATTGATGATGAGTCAAGTAAACCCCGGCGAATTTTGTCCTTTGCCGTTTGAGCTCCTTACCGTTCTCTTGTTCATTTTACAGGAACGAAGATTGGAAAATCCGTTATTACCCTTAAAGGAAAAAGGCCATAAGTAATTTTGAGAAAATCCGTCGCATACAATATTTGTATGAAGACGGGTTTTTTTCGTAAAAAAGCATTTATTCTTGCGGGAATATTATCGATTGCGACGGTAATTTCGGGAATTTTTTACGCACATGCTCTCATCGGAGCGGTAAAGGTAAATGTAGGAGAAAGTTTTTATTTTCTCATTTCCGAAGAAGAAAATGTCGCGGCTTCGGCCGAAGAAGTATATCTCGATGGCGGGGCGGGATATGTGATGAGTCGGGGCCGCACAAATTATGCCGTATATTCCTGTTATTTTACGGAGACGGATGCAAAAACCGTACGAAATAATTTGAATGACAAGGACATACCCGCTTCGGTTATTGAAGAGAGTGTATCCGTTCTGTATTTGAAAAAACGTTCGGAAAAACAGAATGCCGAAAAACTTTCTGGGTGTTTTTCTACATTGAGTAGCTGTATTCATCTGTTATACGATATGGCCAATAAAGCGGAAGCAGGGGAATATACGCAACAGACATTGAGACGGACGCTGTCTTCCGTGGGAGGAGTTTTATCCTGCCTGGCAGAGGAAAATTCCGGAGGAATATTTACAGATATTTCCGCCTGTGCCGCGCAGGCGTCTTTAATGTCCGAAGAAATTATTCGTGGAACGATCTATGCAAAAGATATCCGATACCTTCAAGTTTACCTGTGTGATTCTTATCTTTTATTAGCCTCCGAATTTTCTATTTGACCCTCGAAAAAGTTGTCTCACGGTTTCAGTTGTGCTATAATAAAAATATGACATGTATTTTTATTTACAATCCGAACAGCGGACGGGGAAAAATCGAGAAAAAACTTTCGTATATCGTAAAAAAGTTGAAGACGAAATACGAGAAGGTAGATGTATACGCTACAAAGGCTAAGGGGGATTTGACGCAAAAGGTACGGGAAGTTGCGGATAAATACGATTGCGTTGTGTTTTCAGGTGGAGACGGAAGCTTTAACGAAGTTTTGCGCGGAATTGGCGATATGGAAAATTTACCTCTTCTCGGATATATTCCCGGCGGAACGGCAAACGATATCGCGCATAGCTTGGGAATTGCCCGAAAAAGCGTGCGCAAAGCGGTAAAAGTTGTTCTTAAAGGTCGTAAAGAATATCTCGATTGTATGCGCATCAACGGTAAAGAATACGCCATGTATTCTGTTTCGGCGGGGGCGTTCACCAGCGCTGCCTATACGACGCCGCAGGAGGCAAAGCGCGCACTGGGACTTCTCGCTTATGGCTTAGAAGGAATCCGAAAAAATCTTCCCTTCAAAGTTTTTCCTATGGCGGTTGAAGACGGAGCGCAAAGGACAGAGACCGAAAGTGTCTTTACATTGATTATGAACACCAAATGTGTTGCCGGTTGGAAAATGAACGGAGGGGGGTCCATGAGCGACGGTATTATGGAATGTGCGGTCGTCAAACAAAAGATAAGCCCTAATCTCTATAATAAAGCTCGCGCGTTGTTTGCGCTTGTCCGTCTTTTTGTATTCGGATATCGTTTTAAGGAGAAAAATTTACTCCGTTTCAAGGGAGAAAGATTACGGTTTGAAGTTCCTGACGATGTGGTATGGAATTATGACGGGGAAAAAGGGGCGAGCGGCAGTATAGACATTGAAGTCCTTCACAGAAAGGTTCCGCTTCTCGTTCCAAAAAATAATAAAAATATTTAGAGAAAATACTATCAAAACGCTTGCTTTTTTCTTTCTTATTCAGTATAATAAATAAGCTTGTTGATGAGCAAGCACTTGCTACTGTGGCTCAGTCGGTAGAGCGAGTGATTCGTAATCACTAGGTCGCCGGTTCAAATCCGGCCAGTAGCTCCATCAATCCCATATATTGTGTTTTTTCAATGATAATAACACAATATATGGGATTTTTCATTTTTACAAATCTTGTTTTCGGAGCATTTTTTCCGCTTTCGGTGTCAATTGGGGTGTCAAAAACGGTGTCATTTTTCGAGCCTATATGCCGCAAAAGACATTTTGTATCTTTCCGGATACACTTTCAAGGTATTCCGTCGTAGTGTCCGTATATATATTTTGCGTAACCGCCAACGATGCGTGCCCGAGCAGATATTGTTTGAGCTTCGGTTGTATGTTTCCTTCTTCCAATCTCGTCGCATAGGTATGCCGCAAAATATGGAGAGTAACATTTAATCCCGTTTCTTTCGCGATTCTTTCGGTTGCCTTACGGACTGCATCGTAAGAATACGGAAAGATAGCGTCGCCGCTCATACATTTGATTTCATCGCATATACTTCGGGGAACCGGTACGATGCGATATCCCGCATCCGATTTCGGCGTTTGCTCGATCTTTTCTCCGTTTACGAACACTACATTTTTATTGACCGAAACAATACCTTTTTCAAAATCGAAATCGGAACGTTTCAGCGCGAGCGCTTCTCCTATACGCAATCCCGTACTGAGTAAAAATCGATACAATAAAGAGTGTTTCGTTTGGGAGGCTGCCCTCAAAAAGATTTCTTGTTCTGCTCTCGTGAGTGCTTTTTTATGCGAAGCCTTATGCCTTTTGATTTCCACGGCATCGCAGGGGTTATTTTTGATTATCCCTTGTATTACCGCCTTTTTGAATAATTGAGACAAATTGATCTTGCACAGGTCTCTTATTCGTCCCGCCTTTATTCCGACCAACAACTTTTGAATATCGTTTGAGGTTATCTCGTCCAGCGCCTTATCTTGAAATGCTTTTTCCGCGTATTTTAACGACCTCTCCATCGATTGTAACGATGAGGGTTTTAGATTGGGCTTTTTATAGATCTCGATCCATTCGGACATATAGGCAAGGAACATAGGGCTCGATTTTTTGCGCGGTTTTACCTTTTGAGGGGTGCGCTGTCTTCTGCTTCGGCTGTTTCTCAAAAACTCTCTGATTTTGTTTGTAACATCTTCGTAATTCCTCCCGTAAAAGTATTTGCGTTGTCCGTCATCCTGAATGATATACCCTTGGAACCTTCCGTCCCGTCTCGGTTTACTTGTGATGGATACGCCTTTCGCTTCTATTAACATTTGACTCTCCTTTTCAGTAGTCAAAGCATTGCCGTTTTTATCTTCAATATTTTTAGCTTCCATTAATGACCTCAATATATCTTTCGTAAAACTTTCTGCCGCCAAACGCAGCACTGTGGCCGTGGCATCGTCTTTACTTTTACCGTTAACAGAAGCTGTATTTATAATTTTAAGTACATTTACTAGTTCGTCATGATTCATTTTTGATAATTCTTGTCCTCCTTATAGTGAAAGCGCAAGGGGACATAATCCTTGCGCTTTTCGTTTTATTTTTTATTTTTTTGTTTTTTCGGGTCGTATTCCGACTTCAAAGCGCTATATCCTGCTTCGATCAATTTTACTTTCGTGAGGCCGTGCTCCGTTAAGAAAGCGTTTATTTCTTCATACAGTGCCCTCGGAATCATCGTTCCGAAATTTCCGCTCGTTGCTTTTCTCTTTTCTTTATTCCGTTCCTCGTACCGTCTGCGGCTTTCCCGCCCGGGTGTGTTTTCTTTTCTCTCCATAATTACTCCGAAAATAATATTGTCGTATTAATACTATTATAGCACCTTGTAGCTATCAAGTCAAGCATTTTTAGCAAAATTTTTTTCCGTCAGCCTTTTTCAAAGCTCCAACAGCTACTTATTTTTTCCTGTTCTTTACTTTTCTCGCGTTCCCTCTCTTCCTGCATCTCGTCCTCGATTTCTTTCAGTCGATTGGTGTACAGTCATATACAAGTGTCGTCAATAAAATGGTTTGGAGAAAGTTCTGAAATAATAAAGAAGAGCGTACTTAACTTCTTACGTCAAGTACGCTCTCTTATTTTATACTTTATAAAATTCTTTGTACCACTCGGCAAATTTTCTTAAGCCCTTCCGCAAATTCGTTCTTGGCTTAAAACAAAAATCACGTTCTAAAGACGAAGTTTCTGCATAAGTGATAGGTACGTCGCCAGGTTGCATTGGTACAAGCTTTTTATGCGATTCAAAATCGTAATCAGCAGGTAGAACTTTCGCATGAATAAGTTCTTGTTGTAAAATATCCACAAAATCCAACAAATTTTCGGGTTTATTATTCCCAATATTATAAATCGCATACGGAGGAACAGGTAAACCGTCTTCTCCATTTTTCTTTTCTGGAGCGCCTTGCATGACACGTTTAACACCTTCTACAATGTCGTCTATATAGGTAAAGTCGCGCTTGCAATTTCCGTAATTGAAAATTTGAATAGTTTCACCTTTCAATAACTTATTGGTAAAGTTGAAATATGCCATATCTGGACGCCCTGCGGGACCGTAGACGGTAAAGAAGCGTAAACCCGTGGAAGGAATATTATATAATTTACTGTATGCATGAGCCATTAATTCATTTGACTTTTTTGTGGCAGCATATAAAGAAATGGGATTATCGACTTTGTCATCGGTAGAATAAGGAACTTTTTTATTTGAACCGTAGACCGACGATGAAGATGCGTAAACGAGATGTTTAATCCCAGAGGCTCCATTGACGTAAGAATAACGGCAAGCTTCTAAAATGTTATAAAAGCCAATTAAATTCGATTCAATGTACGCATCTGGATTGCTTATAGAATAACGAACTCCCGCTTGTGCTGCAAGATTGACGACTATCTCAGGTTTGTACGTCTCAAAAATTTGTGTGATCAAGGTTTTATTTGCGATATTTCCTTGGACAAAAATCCAAGAAGAATCCTTATGTTCAGAAGCAATTTTCTTAATCTCGTGTAATCTCCATTTTTTTAGGCAAACATCGTAATAATCGCTCATATTATCAATTCCTACGATATGAATAGAAGATTGCGAACGGAGAAGTTCTAATATAAGATTGGCACCGATAAAACCCGCTGCACCAGTGATAAAGATAGTTCTATTTTGCAAAGTAATAGTTGTCATATTTTTCCCTCAATCTCTTTGGAACAAGTCTCTTGTATAGACTTTTTCTTTAACATCGTCAAGGCAAGAATCAAAACGATTAGCAATAATACAGCGACTCATTTTCTTAAATTTTTTGAGATCGTTGACGATAAGGCTCCCAAAAAACGTAGTTCCGTTTTCCAAAGTCGGCTCGTAAATAATCACCGTAGCCCCTTTCGCTTTAATTCGTTTCATGACTCCTTGGATAGAGGATTGACGAAAGTTATCGGAATTACTCTTCATGGTCAGTCGGTAAACGCCGACAATGACCTCCTTTTCTTTATTTTCGTCAAAGATGCTATTCGCTTCATAAGCACCTGTAAGTTCTAGAATCCGATCAGCAATAAAATCCTTTCTCGTGTGATTACTTTCCACAATCGCTGTTATCATGTTCTGCGGTACGTCGTTGTAGTTGGCAAGAAGTTGTTTAGTATCCTTGGGTAAACAGTAACCGCCATAACCAAACGAGGGATTATTATAATGTGTCCCGATGCGTGGATCAAGGCATACGCCTGTAATGATATCTTGTGTATTTAATCCCTTAACCTCTGCATATGTATCTAGTTCATTAAAATAGGAAACTCGAAGCGCTAAATATGTATTGGCAAAAAGTTTAACAGCTTCGGCTTCAGTAAATCCCATCAATAATATCTCTACATTCTTTTTGATAGAACCTTCTTGTAAAAGTTCAGCAAAAGTTTGAGCTGATTTTAATAGTTTTTCGTCTGATTTATCCGTGCCTACAATAATACGTGAAGGATAAAGATTGTCATAAAGAGCCTTGCTTTCACGTAAAAATTCAGGACTGAAAATTATATTTTTCGTATTATATTTAGCTCGGATAGCTACCGTATATCCGACAGGAATAGTCGATTTTATAACTATGATTGCGTTCGGATTAACTTTAAGAACAAGTTTAATTACTTCTTCTACTGCAGAAGTGTCAAAATAATTCTTCTTGCTATCATAATTAGTTGGCGTAGCGATAATTACGAAATCGGCATTTTTATAGGCATTTTCACCATCAAGTGTGGCTACAAGATTAAGGTTTTTATGAGAAAGATATTCTTCAATATAGTCATCTTGGATGGGGGATTTTTTTTGATTGATAAGTTCTACTTTTTTTGGAACAACATCAACTGCTGTGACTTGATTATGTTGAGCAAGTAATATAGCTAGCGATAAACCGACATAACCTGTTCCTGCAACAGCAATGTTTACTGACGAATGAAAAGCTGTAAAGGGCATGATAGACTCATCTCCAAACATAGCACTTGGCTCAAATCCAAGAACATCACCGAGTTTTTCAAGTTGTGGGATTAGAGGAATATAATTCCCTTGTTCTAAGCGACTAATAATTGCTCTATTGATGCCTGTAAGGATAGAAAGCTGTTGTTGAGATAAATGCTTTTCCTTTCTTAGGGAAATAACTTTTTGTGCTAGCATTTTTACATTTAGTTTTTTCATAACGCCTCTCTCTCTTTAAAAGATTGATACTTTAAGAAACAAATTGTGACGATTTGAAAGGTTTAATTTATAATATTAT
>USMU01000002.1 GCA_900555925.1 uncultured Clostridium sp.
CCGAAGATTCGGTCGGGACGGGAGAAACTCCCGGAAGCGGAGAGAATGAAGGAAGCGGAGAGCAAACGGGAGACGGCGGAAGCGACAACGGAGCAGAAAACGGCGGAGATACGGGGAACGAAGAGGAGACGGCGCCCGAACCCGAGGACAATTATGAATATTACATAACCTGCAAGAGGGACGGAGTGAATATCCGTTCGGGCGCGGGGACGGAACATTCGGTCATCGGAACGGCGGAAAAGGGCACCACGTATGTGCTCAGAGGAAAAGTGGGAGATTGGTACAAAACGTACTATAAAAATCAGACGGCCTACATAAATGCTTCTTATTTCGACGTGTTCTCGATCGAAAAGAGCGAAAACGACGCTGTGGAAGAAGTTCTCGAAAAAGGCTATGCGACTCTGGGCGTCCCTTATGTCTACGGCGCCGTGCGTCTGCACGACGGATACGGAAATTTCCTCAAAGGTTTCACGACCTCGAAATTCGACTGTTCGTCTCTGGTACAGTACGTCTTTTACGAAGGCGCGCAGGTGGTGTTGCAGACCACTACCCGACTTCAATCGGTACAGGGAACCTACGTGCCCCGTTCCGAACTCAGTCGGGGAGACAGCATCTATTTCACCAATGCGGTCAGGCAGAACTATACGGGAGTGGAACGAATCGGGCATGTAGCGATCTATCTCGGAGATAACTATATCCTGCACACCGCGACGGATTACGCGCGGATAGAGCCCATCAGCGCGAAACGTTGGAGCTACTACATAGAGACCCGCAGATTCGTTTGAATAAATATACAAAACAGGTAACCACGGAAAAGCGGCGGCCTCAAAATAAAAAATACGCCCGCGGCGATTCAGGGAAATGAACCGCCGCGGGTATTTTGCATTCTTCCGATTAATAAGTATATGTTACGGTAGAAGAAATAAAAAATGCGAGCACAAAAACGAGCACCGAGCAGACAAATACGCTGCAGCTTATTCCCTTGACGGTCCCGCTATCGTTTTTGACGATGCCGACTGCGGAAAAAATGACCGATACGGCAATCAGAATAAAGCTCAGATACATCAACCATTCGGCGTCCAGCCCTTTTAAGTTCTCCCAAGGGCTGTAATAATAATCCTTTCTTACCGTAGTAAATTCTCCCGTTTCCACATTCATTGCGGGAATTTTGCCTGCATAATGAAAAAAGTTTATAAAATACATCGGCACAAACAGGATATTCAGTACGATTTGTATTGCGGATACAATTTTACTCTTCATATTTCCCCTCCTTTGCGCTTCGTAAAACCACATTTCAGATACGTTCTTTCAACAGATTGCCGCGCCGTTCTCTCCGTAGTCTCTTCGGTCGGTTCGCTTCGCGGTCTTTTGGTCGATTCCGCGATTTCAGTTCGGAAGCCGCGCGCGCATATCTCGGAAAAATTTTTCCGCTTCCTCCTCGGGGAGGGAAAAGGGAATGCCGTAAATATATTCGTCGAGCGCGGCCGCCACGACGGGAGCATATTCTTTCGGAAGATTTTTTAAGGCCCGGCGCCCGCCTTCCAACTTGGAAACGATCCGATCTTCCCGCAAAAAAGCCAACGTTCGGCAAAGAGATAAAACAGCGTCTCCGAACGCCTCCGTTTTCTTTGGCGAATCCGAAATGTCCGTAAGGAGACTGTCTATATAATCCGCGCGCGGGACATTCCCGAAAACGGACGATACGGAATGGCCGCGAATCGTTTTTCCGACGGCTTTCGTCACCGTAAAATGCGCCGCGAGGTCCTTGTCCGTGCCGTGCATGGCCGAACAGTATGCCTGCGGCGCGATTTTGTATTTTTCTCTGTGCAGCGCGGAAAAGTGCAAATCGAAGGGCGTAGGATAAACAAAATCCCGACAATCCTTTTCGGAAACCACACTCATTTCAAAGCCTCTCGCGGGCGCCTTATCCTCCAAACGCGTCAGAACGTCGAGCAAAGCGACCTTTTCATTCAACGCGAGCGCCGATTTTGCGACGACCAGAAAATCGATGTCGCTCCTTTCCCAAGAAAAGCACCCGAACGCAAGGGAGCCGTGGGCATAAATTCCCACGAGATTTTTACCGAGGATTTCCTCGTAACGCCCCGCCACGGTATCCAGCAACGCCAGCGCACGACTGCCTGCTTCTTTATAAAGGTTTTTATAAAGGGAAGTCATTTTCCTTTTTCGGAATCGGTTTTGTCCGAAAACGCTTCTTCCGATTGCGCCGTGTCCGCTTTGCCGTCAACCGTTTGCGGCTGTTCGGAAGGAGCATTTTGCCGCGATTCCTCCCCGCCGTTTTCGGACTGTTCCGTCCGAACTTCTTCCCCGTCCCGTTCGGACGGTTCCTTCGTATCTCCTTCGGATTCTTCGTTTTCTTCGTTTTCTTCGTCTTCTTGCTCTTCCTCGACGGGCTCGTATGTCTTTCTCAGTTCCTCTTCCTCCGCGGCGGCAGAGCGGGCGACGGAATCGAAGTCCTCGCGGGAAATCGTCCCTTCGTCCAGGAGCGATTCCGCATAAGTCTTATCCTCCGTCACGCCGAGATAGCCCTTTTCCCCGCGGATCGTCTTCAACAGCCAGGAAAAGAAAATTTTCAAATCCCCGAACAGGCTCATGCGGCGGGCGTAACGGATGTCGGAATGGAGCATTTCCTTATAGTCGGTCTCCTCATCGCCCGAAACGACCAAGGGATTGATGAGGCCGGGCCGCACGGAAAAACGTCCCTCGTCGTCTTCCGAGACGAAAGCGGCGTCGATAAAGGAAAACTTTCTGACGCCGATAAAGCTCAGGCGGCCGCAAAAAATATCAAAGAATACGGGCAATTTATAAAACCGCGTGCGTCTGAGCCAACGGCCGTAGCTTCCCGCCTCGTTTCCGTCGTCATCCGTCGTTCGGAACAACCTGAGCGCGATCGTTTTGGCTTTTTTGCCGACATAAAATTCATGTGTCACGAGAGAGCGCATGTTTCCCGTGCGTTTTTTATAAATTTTCCCGCGCACGAGAACGGCGAGATAGAGCGGAGAGAGCACCGCCATACAGACGAGCGCCGCCACCGCGTCCCAGAAGCGCTTGAAAATCCAGCGGTAGGCAATCGCCATGACAACCAGCGCCGCCGCCACGTCAAACGCAATAAACAGCGCGAGACCATACCACGTTTTCAAAAATTCATCCATTGGAAATTTCCTTTCCCGATTCCTCGGACGAGGGCGAAACCGCCCCCTTTATCATCATTTCGGAAGAGTCCTCGTTCCCGAGTTCTTCCGCCCCCGAAGCCGAGAGCGTCCGCTCCGTCACCTCGGCGATTTTCAAAAGCACCGAATCCTTGCCGTATCCCGTCTGCGCACTGGTGGCCAGGAGATTTTCCGTACCCAGATACAGATCCGCCGCTATCGCCTTGACGTGCTCTTTCAGCTTCATTTTCGAAAGTTTGTCCGCCTTTGTCAAAACGACGGTAAACGGAATGATGTGATAGTGTAAAAATTCTATCATCTGCATATCGTCCGCCGTCGGATCGTGCCGACTGTCTACCAGCAAAAACACGTGCGAAATCCGCTTTTTATCCGCGAAAAAGGCGTTCAGAGTCTTGGCCCATTTCTCCTTTTCCGCCTTCGAGACCCGCGCGAAGCCGTATCCCGGCAGATCCGCCAAAATAAACGCTCCGAAATCGAAATAGTTCACCAGCCGCGTCCGGCCGGGTTCGCTGCTCGTCTTTGCCAGCTTTTTTCGGTTGGCCAACATATTGATGAACGAGCTTTTGCCCACGTTGGATTTTCCGCAGACGGCGATCGTCGGTTTATCGAAAGAAAGAAACTGCTTTTCGTTCGCCGCCGAAGTGATAAACATCGCGTTTTTCACGACGAGGGGCGCACGGAGCTCACGGGACGGGAGCTCTCCGCGAGGTGCGGGCGTCGGTTTTTCATTCGTCTCATACATGGGCATAGTTTCCTTTTATTTTTCAGCGGCAGCGGACTCCGCCCGAAAGAGGCACTCCGTCGTCGCGCACGGGCAGAACGGGTTCTTTTTTCGGCTTTATCCGTTTGGGCTTCGCCTGTTTGAGCTGCGGCGGTTCTTCGTCCTCCGCTCCGCGCACGGCGAGAGAGAATACTTCGTCCGCATCCGTCACGGGAATAAAATTCAGCTCTTTGCGCACGCTTTCGGGGATTTCCTCGATGTCCTTCTCGTTTTCCTTGGGAATAACGATATTCTTAATCCCCACCCGCCGCGCGGCGAGCGCCTTTTCCTTCAATCCGCCGATGGGAAGGACTTTGCCGCGGAGCGTAATTTCCCCCGTCATGGCAATATCCTTTCTCACGGGGCGTCCCGTAAAGGCGGACAGGATAGCAGTGGCGATCGTGATGCCCGCGCTGGGTCCGTCCTTGGGCGTTGCGCCTTCGGGAACATGGATATGAATGTCCGTCGTCTCGAATTTATCCGCGGGAATTCCGTATTTATCCGCATGCGAACGGATAAAGGAAATCGCCGCCAAAGCGGATTCCTTCATGACGTCTCCGAGTTTCCCCGTCAGACGGATTTCCCCTTTGCCGTGCATCGCGGAAGCCTCCACCGTCAGCGTGGTGCCGCCCACGGCCGTCCATGCCAATCCCGTCACCGCGCCCACTTCTTCCTTGCCGCGGGCTTCGTCCGCCTTAAAACGAGGCGCGCCCAAAAATTCCTCCGCTTTCTTCCTGTCCACTTTTACCTTGGGCAGGGTTCTATCGTCCGCATAGCGAACGGCAATCTTCCGACAGACCGTACCCACCGTGCGCTCCAAAGTACGCACGCCCGCTTCCATGGTATAGCCTTCGATAATCGCGCGAATTCCGTCCTCCGTAAATTCCGCGTTCTCCTCCGAAAGACCGTTCGCCTTTAACTGCTTGGGAATGAGATACCGCTTTGCGATTTCCGTCTTTTCTTCCAGCGTATATCCCGAAAGTTCTATGATTTCCATACGGTCGCGCAAGGGTCCCGGAATGGTGTCCAGAGAGTTCGCCGTCGTGATGAACAGCACTTTGCTCAGATCGTAGGGAACTTCGAGATACCTGTCGCGGAAAGTGGAATTCTGTTCGGGATCGAGCACCTCCAAAAGCGCGCTGGCGGGATCGCCGCGCATATCCGAAGAAATTTTGTCGATTTCGTCGAGCAGGAACACGGGATTGACGGACCCCGCGTTTTTCATGGCATAGATAATCCGACCGGGCATGGCGCCGATATAGGTGCGGCGGTGTCCGCGGATTTCCGCTTCGTCCTTGACGCCGCCGAGGCTCATGCGGACGAATTTACGATCCAGAGAACGCGCGATGGAACGCGCGATGCTCGTCTTTCCCACACCCGGAGGCCCAACGAAACAGAGAATGGGCGCTTTCATGTTCCCCGTCAGTTTAAGCACCGCGAGATATTCGGTAATGCGCTCCTTGATCTTTTCAAGGCCGTAATGATCGGCATCCAGCACTTTCACGCAGTCGGAAAGTTTCTCCGTGTCCTTCGTCTCTTCCGTCCAAGGCAAATCGAGAATCCAGTCGAGATACCCCGTAATCACCGTATATTCGGGCGAGGAGGACTGCATTTTATCCAGCCTGTCCAGCTCTTTGAGGCACTTCTCCTCCACCTCTTCGGGCAGCTTCTTCGCAAGAATTTTCTCGCGGTATTCGTCCTCTTCCTTGCCGTCGTCCCCGAGCTCCGTATGAATGGCTTTGAGTTGCTCGCGCAAAAAATAATCCTTCTGCGAACGGTCGATGTTCTGGCGGACGGCGGAAGCAATTTTCTTTTCGATCTTTGCGATTTCCAGCTCGTCGTTGAGACAGCGCTCGAACAGTTTGAGCCTTTCGATGACCGATTCTTCCTCCAAGAGTTCCTGCTTGATTTCCAGGCGCACGCGCATGGCGGAAACGGTCATATTGATATAAGTATCGGGGTCGGAGCAGGCTTCCAGCTGAGAGAGGATATCCTTGCCGATTTTCCCGTCCGCCATGAGCACGTCGCGCACCATTTCGCGCGCGGTACGGAAATAGGCCTCCTCCAATACCTCGTCGCCGTGTTCGGACAGAATTTCGTCCGTCACCGCATAATAATATCCCGACTCAAACTGAACGGAGCGGGCGCGGGCGCGGTACAATCCCTCGGTGAGAATCCGAAGCGTTCCCCCGGGGAGCTGCGTCACCTGCTTGATGCGCGCCACCGTACCGACGGAATAGATGTCGTCCGCCGTGATTTCGTCCTTTTCCGTCTCGCGCTGCGCGCAGATAAAGAGCAGTCTGTCCGCCGAAGCGGTCGCTCTGTCGATCGCCTTTAACGTAATTTCCCTGCCCACCTCGAACGACGTGAGCGTATCGGGAAACGCCACCTTGCCCCGCAAGGGCACGATGGACAATATATTTGTTCTTTGTATTTGCTTTTCAGTATAATTTTCCATATAATTATTTTTACCCTTTCACTCCTCTTTTCAAACAATCCCTTTCACGATAATGCAAAACGCCCTCAAAACGGGCATAAAAACGAAAAAACTTCTTTATATATTTATTATAACACATCGCGGGCGAAAAGGCAAAGAACTTTCCCTGAAAATTCTTTCACATATCTTTACAACCTGTCGTTTTTCGTCGAATAAAAAAAGAGTTTTCCCTCAAAAAATTTTTGTTTCCCTGTTGACTTTTCGTTTTTTTATGTTATAATGAAATCAGAAAAAAATAAGGAGGATATATGAAAAAGAAAATTTTAATCATCATTCTTCCGATTGTCCTGGTGCTGATTGTCCTGACGGGAATATTATTATATGTATATCTTCCGCCCAAAGACTCTAATTTCCGAATCGATTTGCAGGTAGACGATATCGGATTCGACGACGAGATTACCTTGGTTTCGGACGACAAATCGGGCAACATGGTCCTTTCCTGCAAAACGGGAAAAACGCTCAATTTTCGGCTGCTTTTCATGCACAGGGACAGGAGAGAATATAAAACCGTTTATCGCGGGGAAACGTTCATGGACATAGAAATTTCCCTGGCAAATTCCCTCGTATATTCTCCCGATCGCTCCGAGACTCACGAGCTCACCCTTCCCAATATCAAAGGACTGCGGTTAAACTGGTCGATCGACAACTGCACACGGGCGTATACCTTTGAAGAAAAGGGAATCTATACGATCGTTGCGAAATCGTTTTTCCGGACAAAAGGCAGGGAATTCGCCCCCGTTTCTCGCCCCGTTACCGTCGTCGTCGGTCTATTTGATTCGTAAAACAGATCGTCCCGATATACACGGTCGCGCAAACCTGTAAAATATTGGACGTTGACGCGAATTATATCCTTTGTCAAAACTAAACCGACATACAAAACCGCGGCGCCAAAATTTTGCGCCGCGGGTTTTTCCGCGCTTTTTCTGCAATTCCCGCGCTTTAAGCGGATTTTTGTTTATACACGATTTTCGGCTTTGCGCCTTCCGTCAGACATTCCTTGGTCACGACGACTTCTTCGACGTCCTCCTCGGAAGGAATCTGATACATGACGTCCGTCATCAGCCCTTCGATGATCGTTCTCAGTCCCCGCGCGCCCGTCTTTAACCGAATCGCCGTCTGCGCGATTTCCTTTACCGCGTCCTCTTCGACCGTCAGCTTCACTCCGTCGAAGCCCACCAGCTTCTGATACTGCTTGATGATTGCGTTTTTCGGTTCCGTCAGAATCTTCACCAGCGCGTCCTCGCCCAACGGGTCGAGATTGACCACGATGGGAAGCCGTCCGACAAATTCGGGAATCAGCCCGAACTTCGTCAGATCCTGCGGCTTCACGTCGTCGAGCGCCGAATAGTCCACTTCGTCCGCGCCCAGCTTGACCTTGCCGCCGAATCCGAGCGTCGTGTCGTCCTTCCTCGACGCCACGATTTTATCCAACCCCACGAACGCTCCGCCGCAGATGAATAAAATATTCGTCGTGTCGATTCTCAGGCACTCCTGCTGGGGGTGCTTTCTTCCGCCCTGCGGCGGCACCGAAGCCATCGTGCTTTCGATGATTTTCAAAAGCGCCTGCTGCACCCCTTCGCCCGATACGTCGCGCGTAATCGATACGTTTTCGCTCTTTCTCGCAATCTTGTCGATCTCGTCGATATAAATGATTCCGCGCTGCGCGCGCTCGATATCGTAATCGGCGTTCTGAATGAGTTTCAAAAGAATATTCTCTACGTCCTCGCCCACATAGCCCGCTTCCGTCAGCGTGGTCGCGTCGCTCGTGGCGAAAGGAACGTTGAGGATCTTTGCGAGCGTCCGCGCGAGCAGCGTTTTACCGCATCCCGTGGGCCCCAGAAGCAGAATATTGCTCTTCTCGATTTCCACTCCGTCGTCCGCCTTTTTCGACTTCATGAGCGAATTTATGCGCTTATAATGGTTATACACCGCGACGGAGAGCACCTTCTTCGCCTTATCCTGCCCGACGATGTATTTATCCAGCTCCGCCTTGATTTCGGCGGGCTTCTTCAAGGGAACTTCCTCCGTCTTGCTCTCTTTGTCGAGCGTCTCGTCCACCATCGCCTTGCAGATATCCACGCAGTCGTCGCAGATAAAGACTCCGCCCGGCCCCGCGATGAGACGGCGCACCTCCTCTTTCGATTTACCGCAGAAAGAACAGCGTTGTTCGTTTTTTTCCATGTGTCACACCCCGTTTATAAATTGAAAAATACCGCGCAAAGCTCCTTTTTCCGAAACTTTGCGCGAGCGTATTTTTTATGTCCCGTATCCCTTGAAACGCCTCAGCGCCTCACGAATACTTTATCGATAAGCCCGTACACCCGCGCTTCTTCCGCCGAAAGGTAGTTGTCCCTGTCGGTGTCCCGCTCGATGGTGGCGATGTCCTTGCCCGTATTCTCGGAAAGGATTCTGTTCATCTTCGCCTTCGTGCGCAGGATATGCTCCGCCTGAATCTTGATGTCGCTGGCTTGACCCTGAGCTCCGCCCAAGGGCTGGTGAATCATAATCTCCGAATTGGGGAGCGCGAACCGTTTGCCGCGCGCGCCGCTCGACAGGAGGAACGCGCCCATGGACGCCGCAAGCCCGATACAAATCGTCGATACGTCGCACTTGACGTAATTCATCGTGTCGTAAATCGCCATGCCCGCCGTCACCGAGCCGCCCGGAGAATTGATATACAGATTGATGTCCTTCCCCGGCTCCTTGCCTTCCAGATAAATGAGCTGCGCCACCACCGTATTCGCTACCGCGTCGTCGATTTCGCCGCTCAAAAATATGATTCTGTCCTCCAAAAGTCGGGAATACAGATCGTACGAGCGTTCGCCCGTCGAAGTGCGTTCCACGACATAGGGAATCAGAACGTTTTTTTCGTTCATTCCTTATTCTCCTCTCGATACATTTCGTTGTTCGCTTTCAGGAAGTCGAACAGCTTGGTAATGATGATGTCGCTCTTGATATAATCGAATTGGCGGGGATCCATGCTCTTCTTGTATTCCTCCGCGCTCTTATCCACGGACGCCGCCTGCTCGGCAACCTTCGCGTCCACTTCCTCTGCCGTCGCTTCGATCTTCTCGTCCTTGATAATCTGAGAAATGATGAGCTGGTTCAAAACGTTCTTCTTTGCCTGCTCTTCATAGTTCTTTCTGAAATCTTCCTTGCTCACCTTGATGAAATCGAGGTAATCCTGCAATTTCAGCCCCTGATACATCAGCTGATATTCGAACTTCTGAACGAGGCCGTCGATTTCCCGCTCGATCATCGCCTGAGGGATTTCCGCCTCCGCGGTCGCGGAAATCGCTTCGAGGATACTGTTTTCCGTCGCGTCGAGCGCGTTCTTATCCGCCTGCTTTTGCAGTCTCTCTCTCGTCTTTTGCTTATATTCCTCGATCGTCTCGCTGCCCGTGGCGTCCTTGATGAACGCGTCGGTGAGTTCGGGCAATTCCTTGCCCTTAATGGAATTGAGCTTGACGGCGAAAACGGCGTCCTTGCCTTTGAGGCTCTCCGCCTGATAGTTTTCGGGGAATTTGACGTTGACGTCCTTTTTGTCCCCGATGTTCATTCCGACGACCTGATCCTCGAAGCCGGGAATGAACTGTCCGCTGCCGAGCGTCAGATCGAAGCCCTCGGCTCCGCCGCCGTCGAACTTGACGCCGTCCACCGTGCCGACAAAGTCGATGTTGACGATGTCGCCGTTCTGGCAGGGACGGTCGGTGACGTCCACTTTGCGGGCGTTGCGGTCGCGGAGTCTGTCGAGCTCCTTGTCGATGTCGGCATCCTTTACAGTATACGCAAACTCTTTGATTTTCATACCTTTGTAGGAGCCGATTTTCACTTCCGGCTTCACGGGAGTGACCGCCACCAGCGTCACGCCTTCATCGGAAAGGTCGTCCACGGAAAGTTCGGGATCGCCCACGGCCGTGAACTTCTTTTCTTCCTTGTCGAGAATCTTCCCGTAGTTCTCGGAGAAGAGCACGTTGAGCGCGTCCTCGAAAAACACGCCCTTGCCATATGCGTGCTCGATGACGTTGCGGGGCGCCTTGCCCTTGCGGAAACCGTTGACGGCAAATCTGCCCTTGGTCTTTAAGTACGCCTTGTTGAGCGCGTCCTTCCACTCGTCCTTGTCGAACTTCATCGTAATTTTTACCGTGCTTTTCTCTGCGGCTTTTGTTGTGTACTTCATGATATCTTTCTCCTAAAAATAATGCTTCTTTTTTTCTCCTTCGATAGCCCGAAAGGGATTTTCCCCGCCGTGCAAGCTACATTTTATCATATTATTCCGAGAAAAGAAAGCATTTTCGTTTACAATTTCCGAAATTTACGCTATAATTTATGAAAAACGGCCCGCCCGAAAAAATTTTTCGACTTTGTTCGGGGTTTTTCCGCGTTTTTTCGCCGTCGGGCTCCCCAAGGAGGAAACATGCCTCAGGACGCTTTCCATATCCGCCGCTCCGCCGCCGAACTCGACGCGGCCTTGAAGGGCGGGAAAATCAACCGCGTCTCCCAAGCGGACAAAGACGAGGTTACTCTTATTATATACACCGGAAAATCGACGGTTAAACTCGTTTTGAGCACAAATGCTTCCAACGCCCGCGTCTGCCTGTCCGCGACGGAGAAGGAGCCCGCTCCCGTCGCGCCCAATTTCTGCATGCTTCTGCGCAAGCACCTCCTCGGCGCGGAAATTTTATCCGTCTCCCAACACGAATTCGAGCGCATCGTGGAAATCCGCCTCCGCTGCACGGGAGATTTCTCCCGCTGCGAGCGGGTGCTCGTCTGCGAAATCATGGGCAAGTACTCCAATCTCGTGCTGACGGAAAACGGAACCATTCTCGGCGCGCTCAAAACGACGTCCTTGGAGGACAACGCCAAAAGAGTGCTCCTTTCGGGCGCGAAATACGCCTATCCTCTGCCGCAGGACAAGCTCTCCCCCTTCGACGCGGAGGGGCTGAAAGCGAGAACGGAGGCTTTCCGCGCCGCTCACGAGGGAAGCGGGCGGGAGGAATTCGCAAAATTCCTTTTCGAAAACGTCGCGGGGCTGGCTCTGCCCACCGCGCGGGAGCTCTTAAACAAGTACCCCCACGACCGCCCCTTATGGGAGTTTGTCGGGGAATTCTGCGCCTCCTATCCCTCCTCGCCCTGTCTGAAAAGGGAAAACGGGTTTCCGACGGACTTTTTCGCCTTCCCCGTGGAAGGCGGAATCCCCATGCCCTCCCTGAACGAGGCGGAAGACGCCTATTATTCCGCGAAAGAGGGCAGGCGCGCCTTCGAGGACAAAAAGCGGAAGCTGGAATCCGCCGTCCGCGGACTGCTCAAAAAACAGCGAAAAAAATTGCAGGACACGCTCGAACGGCTGGACGCCTGCTCGGACATGGAAAAGGAGCGCGTCAAGGGCGAACTGCTCACGGCGAATCTCTGGCGGATAGAAAAGGGCATGAAGGAGCTGGAAGCGGAAAATTGGTATTCGCCCGACGGGGGAACGATAAAAATCGCGCTGGACGAGCGGCTCAGCCCCTCGCAGAACGCGCAGAGATATTTCAAGGCGTATCAGAAGCAGAAACGCACGCTCGACGCACTCCTGCCCCGCAGGAAAACGGAGGAGGAAGAAATTTCCTACTCGGAGAGCGTCCTTTCCTCCCTCGCCGCGGCGGAGACGCAGGACGACCTCAAAGAGACGGAGACGGAGCTCGTTTCTCTGGGGCTCGTAAAGCCGCAAAGGGAACGGGTAGGCGCAAAGAAAAAGGAGACCGTCGTCCCCTTCCGCGAATACGAATATATGGGCTTCCGCATCTTCGGCGGGAGAAACAACCTGCAAAACGACAGGCTGCTGAAAAGCTGTTCCCCTTCCGATATTTGGCTCCACGCGCAAAAATACCATTCCTCGCACGTCATCGTCGCGGCGGAGGGGAAAAAGGTCCCCGAAGAAGTCCTCTTGTTCGCCGCGGAAATCTGCGCTTACTATTCGGACGGGCGTTCGGGCGGCAAGGTGCCCGTGGATTACTGCGAGCGCAAACACGTAAAAAAGCCCCCCAAATCCAAGGCGGGCTTCGTCGTTTACGACAATTATAAAACGCTGTTGGTGGAGCCGAACAAGCACGAATGACCGGCTCCTTTCGGAGCCGAAAGCCGTTTTTCGGATTTATTCTTTCCGCAACGTCAATCCTTTTCGGTTTCGTCTTTCTGAGGGTTTACCCCCCTCTTTTCTGCAATTTCCTCTCGTTTTCCTCGTCTCCCTTTGTTTCCGGGTTTTTCTATCGTTTTCCATGTTCCCCTTTTCCGCGCTTTTCAGTTCTTTTCTTTATAAATTTTTATCGTATTCGAATCGGGATAGGGAAATTTAATTCCTGCGACCTCCTCCACCGTAATTACCGCCGGAAAATCGTAGCGATCGCTCGTAATGTAGAGGGCGTAGCTTCCGCTATATTCCCCGTAATACCGAATAGTAAAGCTCTCCGCAGGAATAATGTCTCCCCCATGCGAATACTCTTTCGAGGCAAATTCCCTGATTCTCTTTTCCGCCGCCGCATCCAATTCGGGACAAGACTGCGCGCCGCCGCGATAATCGGCGATTTGTTTTACGTCCGCTTTCGTCAGCCAGCCGTTTTCATACGCTTCGGTAAGGGAGTAAAATCCCGTTTCAAAGTCCGTCTTTACCTGTTTTTCCTCCCGACACCCGCCGAAGAAGCACAGGCACGCCGCCGAAACGGCGCAAAGCAAAAAAATTTTCTTTTTGCCCTCTCTCATTTTTCCTCCTCCCGCCGCCGTCTCGGGCGGCTTTTTTCTTGCGTTTTTTCGTTTACCTGCCGAACCGTATCGACCAATATTCGGGGAAATGTCCGACGACTCCGCCGTAAATCATCATCACGAGATAGTCGGCGGCAATCATGATTCCCAAAACGAGCGCCAGCCAAAACGCCACCTTCTGAGGGAGCTTTTCCAGCCAGGCAATCGCGGGGCGGAACACGAAGTGCATTAACAGCGTGATTCCCGTCGTAAAGCCGATCGTCGTGGGAATGCTCGTATATCGGGTGATATGCAGGGGAATATTCAGATAGTTCCATGCTTTTACGCCGAACAGTTTTTCAAACAGGAGCCCCACGCTCATTTCCCCGAACAGAATGAGCACAAACACTACCGAACAATAAATAACCACCCGCAGCGTATGATTGCGTTTGGTATTTTCGGGGAGAATACGTTTTTTGAAAATTCGCATTTCCGTGGGAGTCCCGAACACGAAATACAGGACAAAAATCCCGAACCCGTAAGCCGCCAGAAAGGGAAAGAGCTGATGTCTCGAATCCAGCACCCCGATAGAAATCAGACGGAATAAATTCTCCACGCACCAGCCCATAAACGCGGCTATGTAGCATATGAGGAGCAGCGTGCTGACGCGCACGCCGAAAATCCGCTTTCCCGAATCCCGCTTCGCTTCGGCGGGCATTCCGACTCGGGAAGCCCGTTCCGCTTCCACGTGACCGCCGAACCGAGAATCGCTCTTTGTCTCGTTCTGTTCCCCTGTCCGAGAAACGTATTCTGTTTCGGTCTGTCTCCCGACACAGGAATTCTGTTCTTTTTCAATACCTTCTTCCGCTGCGGAAACGGCGGATTCCTCTTGCGTTTTCGGGGATTTCTCTCTTTTCATGACTCCTCTCCCAGCATATGCCGCCGACGAAGCGGAGCAGGAAAACGCACCGATTTCGGCTTACTATAATAGTATACCATATCATGAAAAAAATTGCAAAGAAAAAAGAGGTAAAATCCCCTTTTTTCATAGCCCTTTCACCTGCCGCCGCGCCCGTTTCCGAACAGAAGCGAACATGACGACAGGAAACGTTCGGCGGCAAGCTCATCTATATCCGCCGTCACGATTTACAATTTTGTCACCGCGCCTAAAAAAATCGGATAATTATTCTCCGTATCGATAATCGCATACACGAAGGGGCGGTCGAGTATGACGATTTTTACGGGAATTTCGATCTTATCCGGGGCAGCAAATCCCTTCATTCCGATTTCCGTCACGGCGGCGGCTTTCGTACCCGCCTCGTCCACTTCTATGCGCGTCTTTTGCAGCACCTCTCCGATATAGACGTTTTCTTCGGGACATAAATCGAACATATCGGAAAAATCGGCTTTTGCCGCGTCAAACGCAGTCGGCATACCCATGTCTTTAAGTATACCGTTCGCCGTCACGGAAAAATCGTAAGAAAAGGCGGGCATGGTGCAAATGACGGACTCTCGACTCGAATGCCCGAAAAGCCCCTGCCATTTTTCTGCGGAGAAGCCGGCCACGTATTCGTTTATCGAAATTTCCTCAGCGGGAAGAAACGCCGCAAAGGCAAATTCTCCGCCCTTATACGCCTTGACAAAGCCCGTCGTGTTCTCGTCCGAAAGGTAAATCCCCTCCGAAGATTTCATCGTTTTCACACGAGAAGCCGTTCCGTCCGCCGCGGTAAACATACCCTCCGCGATGTCGGATTTTTCGTATTTGTTCTGCCATTCCCCCGAAAAATACAGGGCGTTTATGAGATACGCCACCGAATCGGGAGAAATTTCCTGTATGAGCTCTTTAATCATTCCCCGCGTGGCGTTCTCCGTCCAGGTGTTGATATCCGAAACAGTCGTTTTATCGAAGGGCGCGGCGTAGATTTCCGCGTCGTAATAATCCTTATTTCTCTGCAAAAAGTCCGCATTTGCCTTTTCCTTCATCGTATCGCGAAGCCAAAGGGAATCCGCCACTGAAAGCGCTCCGCTTTCAGCCACCTTGTCGAGATAGGCGGATAATCCGACATTGAGAGATTCCTTAGACATGCCGAGAACCCGTTCCATCTCGGAAAGAGTCTCCCCCCTTGCACCGTTCGCGGTCATCGCCAAAGCGGCGGCGAGGGAAAGGGGCGAAACCAACGTGTTCCCGCCCGTATACGAGCGGCGGAAAAAATCCGTCGAAAAGGCGAGATTGTTTTCCGAAAACTCCCCCGAGTTTCCCGTCCGCACGGACTTATCCGCAACCAGCGAAGCCGTGAGGGAAACGGCATTTTCGGACAGAGGCTTCTCCCGATATTCTCCGCCCGAACACGCGCCGAACAGCGCCAGAGAGAGCGCCGCTGCCGTACAGGCGAATGCCTTTTGTTTCCTGTTTTTCATAATTTTTCCTCCTTATTCTTTATCTTTCCCGATTTTTGCCCTTTCTACTCTTAAAGACGAAAAAAAAGCCGTCTTGGTTGCGTACCTTACTATTTTTTTCACATTTTCAGAAAAAAAGTCGAAAATCGGCGGGACAAACGCTTGTGTTTTCAGTCGTTTTCGTTATAATTATTGCTGAAATCTTTATCGGACGAAAAACGAATAAAAAACTATGCACAAAAAAAATCCTTCCAAAAACTTTCTGAGCACGGACGCGCCGCTAAAAGTCGTCCTCAAACTTGCAATTCCTTCTATGTTGGCGCAGTTCGTCAACGTATTATACAGCATCGTGGACCGAATTTATATCGGTCACATGCCGGAAGTGGGCTCCCTCGCGCTCGCGGGGGCGGGAATCTGCGGCCCCATCGTCACGCTCCTTTCCTCCTTCGGGACATGGATCGGCTTAGGTGGCGCCCCCGCCATGTCCATCAAAATGGGCGAGGGCGATTTGAAAGGGGCAAGAAAAATCCTGAATAACGGCGCCATGATGCTCGCGGTAATGTCTGTCCTTCTTACAGCCTTCGTCTTTGCGCTGAAAACGCCCCTCCTCAAACTGTTCGGCGCGGGCGGCAATATCGCGGGATACGCCTCCGACTATCTCTCCTGGTACTCCGTCGGCACCGTTTTCGCCGTCATGACCACAGGACTCAACGCCTATATCGTCGGACAGGGACACGGAAAGGCGGGTATGGCTACCGTCTGCATCGGCGCCGTGGCAAATATCGCGCTCGACCCGCTCTTTATCTTTACTTTCGGCATGGGCGTCAAGGGCGCGGCGATCGCCACCGTCATTTCTCAGTTCTTCTCCGCACTGTTTACCGTCCTTTTCCTGTTCAGTAAAAAAGTCGAAGTACGGCTGGGCATCGGCGGCTACGACAAAAAAATCATCGGAAAAATCCTGCTCCTCGGCTTCTCCCCCTTCATTATCATCGCCACCGATTCCGTCATGATTCTCGCGCTCAATAAGGTGCTCCGCACCTACGGCGGCGAACGCGCCGACGAGCTCATTTCCGCCGCCACCATCATGCTTTCCTTCATGCAAATCATCACCCTGCCCCTCGGCGGGATTTCCGGCGGAACACAGCCCGCCCTGTCTTATAACTACGGCGCAAACCGTCCCGACCGCGTCAAAAAGTGCGAGGGCTGGATTCTCGGCTCGTGCATTCTCTACACGGTCGTCATGTTCCTCGTCGCGCGCTTCGCGGCGGGCGGCGTCGTGTCTATCTTCACCGATGACGCGGCATTAAAGGCGGAAAGCGTGCGCTTCATTAAAATCTATACCCTCATGATTATCCCCCTCGCCTTTCAATACGCTTTGGTGGACGGGCTCACGGGATTGGGAATCGCGCCCGTCGCCATTACTTTGTCTCTGTTCAGAAAATTAGTGTTGATGCTGACACTGACCCTTACCCTGCCCCGCTTCTTCGGTGTGGAAAGCGTATTTTACGCCGAACCCGTTTCCGACCTCGTCGGAGGAATCGTCTCCACCGTCGTATTCTTCTGCCTCATCAACAAAATCCTGAAAAAACGCGACCTCGCCGTTCGCGCACAGCAGCAAAACTCGATTGTAAAATAGAAGGAATAAAACACGGAAACAAGCAAAAAAGCAAAAAAAGAACCTCCGAAAAATAGAGACGGCGACGAGCGAAAGAATGAGGGCACGAAAAAAAGAAAAATTTTGGAATAGTCCCTTCTTCGGGATTGCCCCGATAAATGGAAATTTTGACGCAAACGAAGCCCCGACTCATTCTGTCGGGGCTTTTTTATCCATTATTTATTTACTGCGCTCAAAGAGAAATCGTCGATGGTAAACACAAAACCATTAGCATTTCCGCCTCCGAAAATCATAACGCAATCCCATGCCGCCGAGGCAGTCAGTTCAAATTCCACGCTCTTCTGCGTACCGACGGCAGTATCTTCGCCGTTAAACTGCTTATTGACTCCGCTGCCGAGCTGCACATACATTTCACTTCCCGTCGGATTGGCAATGACCGTATACGTCAACGAAATCTTATAGGTTCCCGACGGATTATAATCCCAAGAATCGCTGCGGATCTGTATCCCGCCATAAGCGCCCTTGCTCTCCACCAACAACACGTAACCGCTGGAAAGCTCGGACTGATAGCGCGCCTCGTTAGTGAAGCCTATGGCACTGGAATTGTTGATATCCATATAATACTTTTTAGACTCATCGTAAACGGGAGCCGTTTGGGAAGGAGCCCCCTCGCTGAGAGTCCCTTCTCCGCGCGTATCTCGCTGAATGAATATATCGTCCAGCGTAAACGAACATTCCGACGACGCGCCGATAAAGATTGCGGCTCCGTCTGTATCCGCCGTAAGATAGACGGTCTTTCTGCCCGAAGCGCCCTGCGCGGCATCAAATTCCACCGTTCGTTCGCCCTCCTTGAAACCGATGAACAGTTTGTTGCCTGCACCGGAAGAAGTCACATGATAGGTAAACGTTACAGCATATTTCTTTCCGGTCGAAACGGTGTCCTTATGCTTAAATTTCACGCCGCCGCCCGCGGGAGTCGTGACGCTGAGCACATTCCCCGACGAGAGCGTTTCTATTTTCTCCGAAGCGCCGCCAAAAACGTTTCTTTCGTATAAGGGAATCTCGCTTTCAAACGATTCATAGGCTCCGACCGAGCTCATATCGAGCCATTCGGCTTTGACGTTATCGAAAATCACCTTTATCGCACCATCGAAACGGACCGTCAGATGATATGCCTTATCGGATTCAGGGGTAGAGACGCGCAGCCTTGCGTTCTTAATTCCCGTACCCATGTCTTCGACGGCAACAAATTCGCCCGCAGTGCCGTCCTCGGCGGTAAACCCGATTGATATTCCTGCTCCTTCCAAAACGGAATAGGAAAATTCTACCGTAAACGACTCTCCCGCCTTCGCCGTCGCTCCCATAAAGGCAATTTCCCCGCTTGAAGAAGATTCTGCGTATACGGAGTTTCCGTCTATGCTTTTTCCCTTTTCATCCGTGATTTCAAAGGAAGTCCCGCCCGACGCCTCGGGATAAAGTTGACGGTTCAAAACGGATTCGAAATTTTCATCGACCCTCTTGCTCTGTATATCGAATGTTTCGCCCCGAATTTCGGAAGAATCGGGGGAAATCCGTTCGACGGTCAAATTATCGATGAGAATTTCTACGGGGGAAGCGTCGGGGAACATCATGAGAAAGGCGTCTTCTGCATTCCCGATTTCGAGAATCCCTTCCGCCTTCTGCCACGTCCCCGCTTCCACATTCGTCGGAATCTGATAGAAGGAGTCGCCTGCCGATGAGCGGAGCTGCACGTAAAAGGTGTTGGGAATCGTCCTGAAAGCGTAATCGAAGCTGATTCGATAGATTCCGCGGGGCGAGAAAGACATTCCCGAAAAATCGGTGCCGAGATAGGTTCCGTCGCTCTTGATTCTCAGGACGTTGGAATCCCTTGCTTCTTCGCGGTAAATATAATTGTCCGTATTGCCGTGCGGAACAAAGATGAGATTTTTCTTTTCCCCGACATCCGCTTCAAAGTCTTCCGTAAAGGACTCTCCTTCTCCAAGTTCAAATCGGCTCCCGTAATCGGGATTGGTCCCGCCGACTGTCTCCGACGCCATATATAATACGGGAACGCCTTCCGCGTTTTCACCGGTCGACGCCATGGGAATGACCTGAAAACCGATATACTTTCCGAGCAGCTCCGCCCCTATCGTCAGTGTCTTACCCGTATTTTCGAGAATCGTCTTATTCATTCCCGAAGCGTTGAGCGCGACAAACCATTGGATTCGGGATTCCCCTTCGGGGTCGCCTTCATAATCGGTATATACATAGCTCGCCGTTACCGTACTTCCGACGGCGATTTCGCCGTCGAGCGCAAGCCCCGACGCCACAGGACGGGAATCCTCTCTCGTGACCTTGATATTGTCTATCACGAGCTCACCCGCATTGTTTCTCGGCATAATCATAATATAATATCCGCTGTACACGCCGAGCGTAAACGTATGCGTGAGCTTCCCTTTTCCCGCCGTCGCGCCGAACGTAGCGAAAATATCGCTCGCCGCGCCCGCGGTGGAGTCGCGGAATTGAAAGAAAAAGTCATCGGACGGCGTAATGACGTTATAATCCATTTCTATCGTATACGTCCCGCCTGCGACGAATTTAGTACCCGTCAGGCGAATCCCCGCATAATTGCCGTCCGTCTCTATCCGCAACGATTTTCCTTCTATGGCATCTTCTCCTTCGATTACCTCAAAACGGGCTCCGTCGCTGACTGCGGAAAGCCTGGAAGTAAAATAATTTCCGTCGAAGGTTTCCGTAAAGCTCTCCCCTGCTTCTATCGCCCTTTGTTTTTCCACAAGTTGTTGCCATTCCTCATCTTCCGGAAAACGCGGGACTTCCGGCTTGTCGCCCCGCGACGCGGACGCATGTTCGTCGTCGATGAGCTCGCTCAATTCGGGCGGCTGAGGGACGGGGTCAGGTTCCGGCTCCACCCAAGAAGAGTTTGAGGACGAACTTTCCGCGCTGTCAGACCCGTCGCCTTTCGCGCCGCAAGCGGCCGAAAAGAGCAGCGTCCCGCACAGCAAAAGAGCGCCGAATTTTTTGAAAAGTTCCTTCATGACTGTTCACCTCCCGCGATAAATTTAATCTTGGGCATGCGCTTGGGTATATATTTATTGAGCTCCACCGGCGCATCTACATTGGAAATCTGAATGAGGGACGCCCCGTCCGCGTCGCTGTCGGCAAAGCGGATGGCGAGGCTGATTGCCTCTCCGTTTTCAATCTTCGCCAAAATATCGGGCACTACCGTAAACGGAATAAACACTTCTCCGCAATAACCTTTATTGTCCTCCTTTACCCAAAAGCTCATTAAAATTTCTTCTTTTTTGTCCAAAATTTCAACGCTCGTTCTCGCCGCAACTACCTGACAGCCGCCGCAGGAATCGTCGCCCATAAACAACTGCATGCAGGTCGGATCTTCTACTTTGAGACCGGAAAGGTTTTTGGAGGAGTCGGTATTCTGCGTCATGAAAATTTCCACGCCGTCCCCGTTCCAATAGCTGTTGGGAACCCAAGAAAGATGGTCGTCGAATACGTCGTAAGCAATGTAAATTCCCGTTTCGTCCCAAGCAAATTTGACGGAATTGATTTTAATGTCCTCATCGTTGAGCTCTACCTCTTCCTGCTCGTTGTTGGACGCGCCCACCATTTCGATCGGCGTCCCTTTATCCGCCCAATCGGAAAGAGATTTATCTCCGACCGTTATACTGCCGGCACCGACCTTTTCTACCTCCGTCGTCGTGACGTCCGCAGTAACGATAAAATCTTCCGCGGAAAGTCCTTCATTATCACTGACGGTCAGAACGTTTTCCTCGCAGTCTTCCGCGATTCCGGGATTGAAATCGGTGGAAGCGGAAAGCAATTCGTTTTTGGAAATGGTCACTGAACGCACCTTTCTCATGATGACGCCCGTTTTGTTCTGAACCAATCCGACATTGGAGATTACGTTATGCGTAAAGGAGCTTGCCTCCACGCCGCAATACATTACCCCCGCGCAGCCGGTGTTGGCGATGAGGTTATTCTCCACGGAAATGTTTTTCATGATTCCCGTTTCCCCCTCCGCGCCGTCCGGTCCGTAGCAGTAAGCTGTAATCGCCGCCCGCGCACCGCCGCTCAAATTCGTGGAAATAAATTTATTGTTTCGAATGATTAGGTCGGACGTGGGCATCGCTTCATACCATTCGGACGTATCGGATGTGAGCAGAATCCCCGCGTCCGTGAGGTTGGCAAACAAGTTGTGCTCGACGGTACCCCCCGCAGCGGTCTGAATGAGGATTCCCCGACAGCGTTTATTCCGCACGATGTTGTTGGAAAACGTTACTTTCGCCGCATGGGATTTATTGACGACCATATCCCCGACAGCCGCTTCCGCGGGCAGAGCCTCGGAAAAGGTGACGTCGAACCCGCCGTCCGAAGTGCTCGGCGCCACTTCTTCGACCGTGAGGACACATTTTTCCGTCAGCGTTTCCCGATTGACGATTGCGAGTGTATCCCCTTTCGACGGAGAGAAATTATAGTCGCGTTCGTTGACGATATGTATCGTCCTTCTTTCGTTGGAAATTTCTTTAAGCGTCGAATAAAAACCGTGAACATTGAGCGCGTCGTCCCCGCAGTTTTCAAAAAGGCTGTTCGTGACGATTACTTCACCCGCCGTTTCCATCAGATGAATCCCGTCCGCCGTGACGGACATGAGTCGGTCCGTTTCCGGTTTGAGCATTACGTTAAAATCGTTGAAATACAGATTGGTGTTTTCCCGCCCCATAAAGGCCATACCGGGCGAGCTGTAAACGTTGACGTGCTCGAAATAAGCATTTTTACAGCGTTCCGCCGTAAGGGCGTCATAGGAATAAATCTGATGTCGCAAAATGACCGTCGTCCCCGCGGGGGAGGCTTTATAGGATTGTGAAAAACGGATTTCCAAAGTTTGCTCGCCGAGATAACGCACATATTCGACCGTATAATAGATGTCGTTGCCGCCCGAAAGGGGTGCGGAAGTCCTCGTATTGTACTCCAAAAGCCCCATGATCTGCGTCGATTCGTCTACGGGATAACCCTCGTCCACCTTAATTTTGAACGTTCGGCCGTCCGTTTCCAAAATCGTCCCCATCGAGAAGGGCACTCGTCCCCAATCGATATTGATTCCCGTCATGCGGAAATTCTCTAAGTCCACTAAGTGAAAGGGTTTGAACATGCCATGGAAATACAAATTCGTATTATCCCCGCGCAACGTCAAATTATCGATCCCCTCGATGACGACGGCATAATCGGGATGTTTTGCGCTCATGCCCTCAATAAAGTCAAAGTCACCCGCGGGAAGCTCCAAAATGACGGGCGCGCCGTTCTCCGCGCGGGCCGCTTCCAGCGCTTTTCCGAAAGCGTCGGTGTCGTCCTTCCTATCCGCCCCGTTCGCGCCGTAATCCTCCACTCTGATAATTTTTGCATTCTCGTCAGGGGCATATCGGCTCTCGTCCGATTCAAAAGCCTCTCCGTCTATTCCCACAATCCAAGGATTGCTCAAACCCGGGTCGGATAATGTCGTCTCGTTGTCCATATCCAACGCATAAGCCTGCGCAACTAACTCGTCGATATTCACGCCGTCCTGTCCTCCCATTCCGTTGCGGAGAAGAGGGCCGCTCGTCGCCGCAACCAATAAAACGCTCAAAGCACACACGCATGTCTTTTTCAAAGTTTTCGTCTTCATTGCCTCTCCCCTTATTCCGCCATATAGCGATCGTATGCGTTTTGGTAAATCTCTACATACCGATCCACCCGCGCAGCCTTCAAGTCCGCAACAAACGCATCGAAATCGGCGCGCGTCAAATCTTTCTTCGCTATCAGGCGCGTCTCTTGCGATTCTACCAAATTATTCAAATCGATTTGCAGTGTAGACAACTCTATCGATTCCTCCGAAGTAAACGTAACGGAAGGATAGGGAACTTTCAAATAGTCCATGTATCCCGCCTCCTCCACCGCCTGATTGATATTCTTCACCTGAGGAGTACTGTCTTTCAGGACAAAATCTCCATTCCAATAAGGAATCGTCCCCAATCCGACGTTCGGAGTAATCGTGCCGCGATATTCCTCAATGTCCATTCCGTCGGGTACGTTGAAGGTCCAACTCGTGTGCGCCTCGTCGTCCCAAGTCCAATCCGCCCCCTCTTTTCCGAACGATTCCAGCTCAGAGCCGAGCTCGGTATAGAAGAAGTCCATCCAACGTACAATTTCCCGCTGATACGGAGAAGTCGACCGAATGACAATCGTATCGGGAGAGATGTCATTTCCAAACCCCAGCCACATCTGTTTTTGGTTGATGTCGCTCGTGAGCGCGGGGACTCCCGTATACTGTGAATCGAGGTTATTGCCGACAATCAGGTATGCGGCGCCGCCGTCAAAACAGCCGACGATACCCTGACTGCCCTTTTGCGCCAAGTCTTTGTCCTCGCTCATGCTGAACACGTCGTTATCCAACAGGCCCTCTCTGTATAATTTATTGGCGAATTGCAGATATTCCCAATAATTCTCCGTAGTAGGGACGAACACAACCTTTCCGTCGTCGCCCACCTCGATACCCGTCGAAACGTACCCAAAGGCACTCATCAAGAAATTGCGAGTCTGATTGAGGCCCACCGAAGAGAGCGGAATTTCGTCTTGGAAGCCGTTGCCGTTCGGATCCTGTGTCTTGAAAGCCTTCAAAACATCATAAAATTCGTCTATCGTCGAGGGCATTTCCAACCCCAGAGTATCCAGCCATTCCCGATTGATAAACTGTTTGAACGTGAGATCGCGGGGCACCGTATTAATGGAGGCGAACGAGTAAATTTTTCCGTCGCCGAGCGTCGTACGCTTTTCAATTTCGGGATTTGCGTCCATCAATTTTTTGTAGTTTGGAGCGTATTCCTCGATTAAGTCTCCGATTGGCTGAATCATGCCATGGGAAGCGTAGGTGGTCTGTTCCTCCAGCGTATTCCAGAAAAGGAACGCATCGATGGATTCATCCTCCCAGCTTGTCGAACGGAGCTCCTGATAGCTTTCGGTGTTCGCCTCTACAAACTCGACGTGAATATTGGTAATCTCCTCCATTTCCTTGAACAGGCGCATATCCTTGTAAGCGGAATGGAGTGCATGTCTCGGAACAAACATTTTAATAGTGACTTTTTCTTTGACAATTTGCGGATTTGACGTATCCGCGATAAAATTGTCGGGATCGTAATCGCCTCGCCCGTCTCCGCCGCAAGCGGCGAAGCTCGAACAGGCCATGGTGGCACAGAGCAGAAGCCCCAACAGTTTTGTGAGTTTTTTCAAGGTTTTTACCTCCTTACCTTAATTTTTTCTATGCTTTTGAAATCAGCCCTTTACGCTGCCGATCATGACGCCCTTGATAAAATATCTCTGTAAAAACGGATAGATAAATAAGATAGGCAGGGTTGAAACGACTATTGTCGTATATTTAATCGCTTCGGACATGTACGCCTGTTCAATGAGGCTGCCGCCTCCCCCGCCCGCCATGGACGAATCGGATTTGATGAGCACTTCTCTCAAAACCATTTGAAGCGGCCATTTATTTTGGTCGGGGAGATACAACAGAGCATTGAAATAGGAATTCCAATACGCCACTGCGTAAAACAGAATCATGACCGCAACAATCGGCATGGACAAAGGCAGGACGATCGTAAAAAAGATCCGAAAATCATTCGCGCCGTCTACCTTCGCCGCCTCTTGAATTTCCCATGCGATGGAAGAGGACATGTATGTTCGCACGACAATGACGTTCCATACGCTCAACGCGCCCGGGAGAATAAAGCCGAAAATATTATTCATGAGCCCCAGGGATTTGACGATTAAGAAAGTGGGAATCATGCCGCCGTTGAAAAACATCGTAATCATGAAAATCGTCATCAGGACGCCGCGAGGACGAAAATCTTTTCTCGAAAGAACGTAGCCCGCGGGAATGGTCAATGCACAGCTAATCAGTGTTCCCAAAACGACGTAGATAATCGTGTTCATGTATCCCCGCCAAATCATCGGTGCTTTGAGCACCTTTGCATAAGAGCTAAAATCAATGGCGGTGGGAAAAAGAAATACTCTCCCCATATATACGTCCTCGGGCGGAGAAATCGAGCAGGACAACACATAGATTAACGGATAAATCGTAAGTAATGTCCAAACGGCGAGTATCGAATACACAATTCCTTCAAAAATGCGGTCCTGTCTGGAAATTTTATGTTTCTTTCGCCCGAATCGTCTCTTTTTCTCTGTCCGAACTTCTTCCGAAGCGATGTGTTGATTCGGAGTTTCCGAGGTTTGGATTTTTTGTCTTTCGGTTTTTGTCATGGGCCACCTCACCATAAAGATTCTTTTCCAAGAAGTTTTGCCACAAAATTCGCAAGCAACAAAAGCACAATATTGATTGCGGAATTGAACAGTCCGACTGCGGAACCGAACCCGTAGTTTTTATATCCCGTCGCAGCAATCGATACTTTATACGCATAAGTCGCAATAATCTCCGACTCGGTCAAATTGGAAGAAGTCTGCATGAGATACGCCTTCTCAAATCCCACATTCATGATTCCGCCCATCGCCATAATAAAGAGAATAATCGCCGTGGGAAGAATAGCGGGCAGATTGATGTGCCAAATTCTCTTGAAGCGTCCCGCCCCGTCTATCGTCGCGGCCTCATGAAGTGAAGGATCCACCGTCGAAAGCGTGGCGACATAAATGATCGCCCACCAGCCGCAGCCCTGCCACAGTCCCGAAAAAATATAGATAAAATTGAAGGCCGACGGTTCGTACATCCAAGCCTTCGGCGCTATCCCGAAGAGTCCGAAAAACTTATTGATGACGCCGTAATCGGCGTTTGTAAAGGTAAAGCACATTCCTACCGTCACGATGACGGAAACAAAATAGGGAGCATAGGAAATCGTCTGTACCGCCTTTTTGTACCAAGAATGGCGCACTTCGTTGATGAGCAGCGCCAACACAATAGGAAAAATTGTATTTACGGGCAAAGAATACAGACTGAGCTCCAACGTATTCACGAGCATGATATCAAACCAATAAGAATTGAACAATGCCTTAAAATTTGCCCAGCCTGCCCACTGACTGCCAAACACGCCCAGGACGGGATTGTAATTCTGAAAAGCAACCACCACGCCGTACATCGGCAGATAACAAAAAAGGACGAGAAAGACGAGCGCCGGCAGAATGAGAAGATAGAGCTGCCATTGCCTCAGTCCGAGCTTATTGACCAGCTTTCTTTTCCAAAGAGCTTTCTCCATAAATACCTCCCGATAAAATGGTTATCAGATATTCGTCAAACACTTCTCTGCCTTCATAATTCAAAAGGCAAAAAGCCTCACGGCCCTCCCGCGATTCTACCGTTCTTCCCTCGTCCGTCACCGAAATTTTTAATTTTTCGCCTTCAAAGTGTTCGGGAAAACGCAGATAATAAACGGGGAGAAGGTCGTATAGAATTCCTGAACTCGTCTCGACCGGATATTTTATCGCACCGCCAACGTAGTCCCGATGCCAAATTTCATAATTTTCTATCACGGCACGTGCCAGCGGCGCTGCCGATTGACGAATCTTTTGAAAGTCCGCTCCGTCGACGATGTAATCTCTGCAAACATCCAGCGGAACGAGGGTTATTTTCGCACCGCTCGCGAGTACATTCCGAAACGCTTCGGGATCAAGGGCGGCGTTACATTCCGCGGCGGGCTCCGATTGATTGATATATCCTTTCCGAATCGCTCCGAGCATGGCGACGATATTCAGGTGCGGGAAAAGGTCGGGATACCTTTTTGCAAGCTGCGCCAAATTGGTCATGGGGCCCAAAGCAACTATCGTGCTTCCCCTCTCTGCCGCATCAATAAATTCCTTTTCAAAATTCGTCGGATATTCCGTTTCTTTTCCGACCCAAGCGGCCTGCGCACTGCATTGCACCGCCGAGCCCTTTCCCGCCACTACGGGAATCCTTTTTCCTGCCGCTGCCGCGAGTTTATCCACCAGCGCACATTTATATTGTACATCCTCGCATACGGTCATCACGAGTTTCACGTCGAAAATCGGATCGCCGAACATCGTCGCCAGCGCCCAAGTATCGTCTATATCCGAACCGATGTCGGTATCGATAATCAGAGGTAACTTTTTCATAATTTTCAAAGGTATTCCGGCAACCAAGCCTTGTGCGCTTCAAAGAGGTCGTCGCAGAGAGATTTGATTTCATCGAGCGTCAGCTCGGCAGAAGTATGAGGGTCGAGATATGCCGCGCGGTATACATCCTCTTTTTTACGGGAACGCGCCGCCTCGATCGAAAGCAGTTGAACGTTGATATTGGTACGATTGAGCGCGGCACACTGTTCGGGCAAGGGAGCATGTCTGACAGGCTGAATCCCGCCTTGATCTACCAAACATGCGACTTCGACGCAGGCCTTTGAGGGAAGATTGGGGATAAGTCCCTCATTGATGACGTTTCCGTGAATACGGCACGCTTTATCCGTCACGGCCGATTCGATGATATACGAGGCAAACTCCTTGGAACGGGTATGCTCCAAATCTTCGGACAAAAGCTTCTCCTGCATTTCGTTCCATTCTTTAATTTGCTTTTCACAACGACGGGGATATTCGTCCAAAGGAATTTTATAGCGGTCAATCAGCTCCGAATGGGTAGCCTTGATAAAATAGGGAAGATATTCCGCGGTATGCTCGCTCGATTCCGTATTATAGTACCCGAATCTATGCATGATTTCATGGCGAACCAAGTCCCATGCCATTGTTTCGGTGTACTCTCCCGATGCAGAGCGACGCTTAATTTCGGGATACATATCCCGTCCGTTTTCGTCCTCTATCTTCAAAAGCCAAGCCTGATGATTAATTCCCGCTATATCCCAGCGTGCCTTGTCTTTCAACGCCTCGGAAAAACCTAACGATTTGAACAGTCCCTCTACGCAATATTGCACGCTGTGACAGAGTCCTACCGCGTTTAAGTCAAGTTCTCTTATACAGTATCCCGTTATCATCGCCATAGGATTCGTATAATTGAGAAAAAGCGCGTTCGGACAGACTTTATGTATTACCTTTGCAAACTGTTCTAAAACAGGTGCAGTCCTTAAAAAACGAAAAATTCCTCCGATTCCCAAAGTGTCTCCTATGGTTTGGCGCAAGCCGTATTTTTTCGGAACTTCAAAATCCGTGACCGTACAAGGCCTATACCCCCCGACCTGAACGGCATTGACGACAAAATCGGCGCCCTCTAACGCGCTTTTCAAATCGGTATACCGGGCGATGCGCGCTTTTCCATAACGACGATTGATGTTGTTCAGCATTTTGAACGAACATTCCAGCCGTTCTCGATCAATATCGTATAATGCAATATCAAACTGTCCGAGAGAAGGCGTCAAAATACAGTCGCCTAAAACATTTTTTGCGAAAATGGTGCTTCCGGCACCCAAAAAAGTAATTTTCATTTTATAAAAATCCTTCCTTCCCTGTTTTTTCGCTTTTAGTATAACCTCCGCGAAAATAAATTTCAAGATAGAAATGTTGAATTTTATTGGCGTAATGTTGACTCTTATTCTTTTATAACAAATAAAAAACACCCCCTCCCCGCAAGTTTTTAAGGGGAAAGAGGGAGTTAAAATAAATATTTTATTGTCGAATCTCGCCATAAAGGAGCTTCCCGTCCAAACAGGAATAACCTTCTCGAAAATATTTCAAGCCGCACGAAAGCTACCACGCATGTTTCGAATAACGTTCCAGGTCGGCGAGCACATCTCTCGGGATTGTAAGATTGTAACAATTCATAATATAAGCTTTATCCTCGGCTTTCGCATATTCGTTCGGGGCAACGCCGGAGCATTTCCGAAAGACCTTACAAAACCAGCCGTAGTCGGTAAAGCCGCTGCGGTTTGCAACTTCGCGAAGCGTATATTTCCCTTGGTCGATGAGTTGACACGCTTTATAGGTTTTAAGACATTCGATATAAAAAGAGGGAGATTTTCCGACAAATCTCTTGAACAGCTTAAAAATGTAAGTGCGATCGAACCCAAGGTCGTGCGCGATTTTCTGCACCGTTAAGTCTGAACAAAAATGTACTTCAATGTAATTGATAATGGAATAAAAATATTCCTGCGCCCTATCCGAAAGGTCATTTTTCTGTTTGGGAAAAGTCCTAAGAAGCCATTCTATAAATAGATACAGATACCCCAAGGAAAGAAATTGCGGATAATCGGTATTTCCTACTCCTTCGTATATTTTTTCTATCAATCCCTTACATTCCGCCTCCGGAAGATTGACGACGGGATTCTCCGAACCGATGGAAATGTGATTCATAATGTCCTTACCCTTGGCTCCGCTGAAAGAAATCCAGCGGTAAATCCACGGTTCCTCTCCGTCCGCCTGATAATACACATAATCGTCCGGACCCATCACGAAAAAATCGTCTTTCCCGATACAAAAGCGCTTTCCGTTGATATTTAGAATCCCTCGCCCCGATTCCACATAATGAAACGTCCAAAAATTCCGCGAACCCGGGCCCCATTTATGTCCGGGGTCACATTTTTCATACCCCGCCTCACCTATCGTCAGATCGTGACTGAGAATAATATTCGGACAATACGCCTTATAGCTCTCGTTTTTCCAATATGATTTCTCGTTTCCGGTCATCTTTATTTCCCCTCCCCAATTCTAATATTGCCATATTGCTCTTTGTCCCTCGCGACGAAGACTTCTGCCTTCGCTTGCGGGAAATTTTCACAATGCCCTTTTGACTCGTCAATTTAACTGCTTTTGATTATAAATCGAGAATATTCCTTTTTTCCTTATGTATTTTCGTGCAAAAATTTTTACCAATCCTCGCGACTTCGATTGATATATGCTACCACATCGGGAGAGAAAAAAGCTTAGGCACCCTCGGTCCGTAAAAGATACCCCTATATTTTACAGGCGCTTTTTTACCCTATATACCGATACATCAAATAATTTCGCTATGAACGGATAGGGAACGCTCTCCCCATAGTCCGCAAATCCCCATAGGGAATTTTTTTTCGAGAATAAGCCTCTCCCCGTTTTCCTTGCGTTTCTCATATCGCGATACGTATCCGTTTTGAAGCGCGGATTTACAAATACTATATACTTTTCTTCCAAATTAATTTCTTCTGCCTGTTATTCGTTCAGCCAAGCCTCTTTTTCGGCTCCAAACTACAATGCGTTCTTCCATCGTTTTTTCGCTTATTTTTTCTTGTTTTATGGAAATATAATAACACAATTATCCAAAAACGGTCAAGCATTTAAATTTAATTTTAAGTTTTTGGACTTTTTCAAAAATCCGGCTTTTACCATTTTCCCATTTCATTCTTTGCCGTATATAGTAAAAAAGAGTGTTCCCCGTTCTTTGGGGAACACTCTTCCCTTCAAATGAAATTTTAATATTTTGGGAGATCCGATAGCTCTAAATCTAACAATTTTTACTATCCGACCGCCCTACTTCGACGATTTTGAAAATGTGAGTTTCTCAAAGGACTCTATCGTTTATTTCCGTTCTCTGCGCTTTGCGAAAATCAGAGCGCCCGCCGCGGCGAGTACCGCGCCAATCGCTACCATGCTGCCGCCGAAAATCAAATTGCTCCCGCAACCTCCGTCCTCGGAAGAGCCCGAAGAACTGCCGGAATTTTCGGTGGAGTCCCCGTCGTCCTCGCCGTCCGCGGGAGCCGTAATGGTATACGTTTCCACCGTCTCTCCGTCCTTGGTGAGAACGAGCTTACAGCCCGTCGTCAGCTTATCCCCCGCAGCCAGAGCACTGCCGTCCGCCTTTTGAAGCGTCATCGCATATCCTTCGCCCGCATACACGAATTCTTCAAATTCCTCCGCGGTCATGCTTTCGCTCAGAGTGATGGAGGTGCCGTCAATCGTAATCTTATCCGAAGTGTTGACGAGCTTTTCCGTCTCCTCGTCATCGTCGATGATGACGGACAGCTCTTCCTCGCTCGTTTCGTACATAGATACGGCACCGATCTGCACGCCGCCCTGGAAATCGAGGTCGGGATCATACGCTCCGTCGAACCCGACGAAAATTTTATACGTTCCGGACGTTTCGGGCGTAAAAATCAAAGAAACGGGCATATACGCATTATCGCGTTCCATGCGGTACGCGGCGCGGGCGATCGGCTCGCCCGTTACCTCCGCTCCTTCCTCCGTCTCCGTCGCAGGCGTAGCCGTGAGCACTACGGGACTATATAAACTATCGTACATCGTGCTTGCCGTTCCGGAAATATAGGGACGGATACGAGCCGTCATTTTATACATCTGTCCCGCTTTGAGCTCTACCACCTGATAGATGCCGTCCCCGGGATTCCATTGGCTCAGCCAAATATTTTTGCCGCCGTAAAAGCATTTGGAATCGTCCATATCCACGCCGACCTGATTGCTTCCGCCGACGAGCCACCAGCTATCGTCGCCCTTTTCAAAAGTTCCGTTCTTAATGAGATTGGTCTTTCCTTCGGGCAAGTCCTCTCCCACTTTGAAAAATTTGGTGTCGTCCACATACAGCCCCACGCCATAGGAGCCCGCCGCCTCTTTCACGGAGCAGGTGACGTATACATAGACTTCGGTAAAGTCACCGACGTTGCAGTGCGTGGAAAGAGTCGTATATCTCGTAGCGGAAATATCTTCTCCTTTCATGCGGTTTAAGGCGAGCTGTTCTTCGCTTCCGTCGGCATTAATCCCGCTGATTCCGATTGCGCCCAAGGAAATATCGCTGTATTCGTTGATCCATTTGGATACGGACGCATAGAAGGCGTAATACGAATCGGGTTCGACCTGCACCTTTTGTTTGACGGTAATGGAGCCGTCCATAACGCCCGCGTCGGCGACGAGGTACATCGCTTTTTCGCCCTCGCTGTTCTTATCCTGCAATTCCGAGCCTGCGGGCACGAGCCCCGCGGGGACGGTATCGAAGCCGTAACCCATTCCGTTTTCCGATTCGCCGACCCAAATTTCCTTGTTTTCGGCGTCCGAACCTTCAAAGCCCGGCTCTTTGAGGAGATTTTCGCTGCCCGGCGTAATGACGTCTTCCGCCAGCGTCAAAGAGACGTTATCGATATAGGCGGTCATCTTCTGCAAACGGATAAACGCGCGCAGGGAGGTATGGTTTCCCGTATTGAACACGCCGGAAAACAGGCTGTATCCGTTATAGTATTCCCATTCTCCCTCATCGTTCGTCTTTACGCGGTTGGTATCCACGATATTATCCGCCCAGCGATGCTGCTGCACGTACATGGTTTCGTCCTCCCGCTCCTCGCTGGCAAAACCGAAGTAGATATTCGCGCTGCCCAGATTCGTCGTGGCGCTGCGCAGGCGGAAGGACAAAACATAGTCGGTATTCGCATATACGTCTACCACCTGTGCGATTTCGGGATACCCCGAAGAATTCCCGGGCGCCGTAAGTTTGATGGCCTGTTCGCCCGCATAGCTGTCCTCGCCCGAAAGAATGTCCCAGGAACCGCTCGCCGCGGACGAAGTCGTATCGATGAGCCAGTCCCCGGTATCCTCTTTCGTCACGTCCTCAAAACCTCCGTCCGTAAAGAGATTGGACGTCGTAAGGCCGGAAGTGTCTTCGCTGACAGTCGCCGCTTTCGCGGTCAGTCCCCCGAATGCCGATGCGGCACACGTCGCCGCAAAGGTCAACGCCAATGCAAGTTTGGCCGCATTTTTGCCGAATTTTTTCATAAAATTCCTCCTGTTTTTTTATTTCAAATTTTGAAAAGCTCAAAATCGTCCACCCTGAGTATCTCCGCCGACGAAGAACCGTTAAATCCTACTCCGACGGTGACGGTCGTCTGTTTTCCCGTGCGGAAATTAATGGTGATTTTTGTCCACTCTCCGCACTTTTCAAATTCCTTGCTGCGAATGGTGCTGTCCCCCGCCTTTGCGAACAATGTGATTTTTGAATCGAAATCTTCGTTCGTGCGGACCATGCAGGAAAGGCTGTAATTGGTCTGCGCCTCCAAATCCACGGCCTGAGAAATGTCCTGCCATCCCTTGGAGCCGGTCAGCAACATACAGGTCATTCCCGTATAGGCTTCCTCTTTCATGCTTTCCGCCTTTACCCTTCCGCTCGCCGTCGTCGTCCAATTATTGTGGGGCGTACTGTTCAAATCGGTATATTTATAAGTGACGTGGCGCTCGAAACCCGGATCCTGCAAGACGCGCATTTTATCCATTTCTTCTTCGGAAAAAGTCACTCTTTCCATCGGTTCGGGGTTCTTGCTGTTTTTATAGGGGCCTATCTCCGCCTTTTTCGCTTCTTCGGGAATGACGAAGCTAAGCTCGTCGTCCACATACGCCACTTTGCCGCCCTGCGCGGGAAGGATTTCCTCCATGAGTTTCACACAGGTATCCACGGTTTTATCCACCGTCATGTTCGTATACTTGAATTGCTGATTTTCCGTAATTCCCTGCTTATAGACGTCGTCCAGCGCGTCATAGCCGATAATTGTGGAAATGATGCCGAAGGACGCCGCGGCCGTCGAATCCGCGTCGTTCGCGCACTGAACGGTGATTTTTGCCGATTTCAGAGGGTCGCCTTCGCCGTAAAGAAGCCCTATCACCGTGAACGCCGTACACATTTTCGCGTCCAATAAAATCCCGCCGCTGGGCCAGGGAATCCATTGATATTCTTCGCCCGTGTCGTTGAGGACGTATTTCCCATAAATAAATTCAAACGTCTCCTGAGCCGTCTTCCCCGCGTCGTATTTGTCGAGCGTATCCTCGATGACCAACGCCGTCCAGGAGTCTTCCGGGACGGCGGCGAGGCCGGCCTCGATAATCGCGCGCACGTCGTCGGTGAAGAAGGCTTCGCCGTACATGGCGGCTATTACCTGCGCGCCGTAAATTCCGTCGCCGTAGGTACAGATCTCCGCAAATCTCTCCACGATCTCATTGGAATACCCCGTCATGTTGAGTCCCAAAAATCCTCCGAACGAAGCGCCGCACTGATAGGAATTTCCGTCGGGAAACCAAGTCGTCAGATCCCCGCCCGCGGAATATTTGGGATACCCCGAATACGGGGGCGCATAGCCGCGCTCCATCGCGTCGTTGTTGGAGCCTATCCAATACTCGAAATCGCGGTTATACATATCGATTCCGAGTTCCTTGCTCGTCGCGTCCAGTCCCAGCTTATCGAGCGCTTCGATTGCCGAAATCGACAGATAGAGGTCGTCCTGATTATAACCTTCTATCTCCGTCTTTGCCGTCCATTCGGGCAGGCCGGATTCGTCTATCCACATCTTTGATTTAAATTCCCAAGGATACGCATATCCTACCCCCGCCATCGTCCCGACAATGGCGCCCTTTACCTTGTCCCGATAAGTTTCGACGGAAAGTACGGACGTCGTTTGCGGCAAATCCGCCGAAGAAATATGTTCGTAATTGTCCGTATCTCCGCCGCTCTCCGAGGACGAGGAAGGATTCCCGCCGCACGCCGTCAGCGCAAAGCAGGCCGTCATGGCGACGCACAGCACACCGATGAGTCTTTTTTGTTTCATGTCAATTTCCTCCTGTTTCATTGACGTCGAAATAATTTATCTTCACGACGCTGCCGTCCAAAACGGCCGCGCCGATACAGCCTTCCAAATAGCTGTCTCTGTCCGCGTATTCCAGACGAACCCCGCAGACCTCGGCCTCTATCCTTCCGCCCGAAACGCGCACCGAAAGTTCTATTGGAGAACCGATCCGATAGGGACAGGCAACCGCCGCGAGCGTTTCCCGCGTCATCGAAGGAGATAATGCCTCTCCCCTGTCCCGCTTTGCGACGCGCTTTTTTACGAGCCGCATTTCTCCGTCCCCGAAGAATATCCCGTAGCTTCTCGACGCGCCCTGGACGCGGAAAAGTATCCCCGCCGCGTCCCCGAGACAGAGCGTCAATTCCGCCTTTAACGTAAAATCCCGCAGGGGAAGGGAAGTATATAATTCCCCTTCATCAAAACAGCGGCCGAACAAGCCCCCCTCTTCCAGCGTCCAAAGTCCCTTGAAATAAGTACAGCCGCTGACTTCTTTATGTTCGAGGGAGTAATCCTCGATATATTCGCGGGAAAAGTCTATGCGATAACCCGCCCCGCCGAAAACGCCGAATCGCTCGATACAGGCCTCGCCTTCTATAAGCAGTCCCACGCGGTCTACCAGCATTTCCCGCCCGGCGTCGATTTTCAAAGACAGTACGCCATCGCCGACGCCCGAACAGAAAATCTCGCCCGTATGTCGGTCCCGATAGAAAAGCTGGACTTTTCCGCCCTTCGCTTTCACCTTCGCGTACAATGTATTACCGGGCACGACAACGGGAGAAAAGCAGGGGTCGTAACGGTTGTCATGCAAATCCGATTTTCCATAGTATGTCTTGATATAAACTTGCGTCTGCGTTTCCGCCTTTATCCACAGCTTCCCTCCGATATTTTCAAGCGACGCGCCCTCGGCACGGAAACCGTGCGTACTTCCCGGAAGGGTAAAGTCAAAATCAAAGCCCTTAGCCGTCGGAAAATATCTTGTATTGAAATCCTTAGCCGGCGGGAAACTCCTCGTTTCCAAATCTCTAACAGTCGAAGAATTTCTTGCGCCGACGATATTTCCGCAATCCGCCGCCTTTTCCCGGATATTTTTATCACAATCGCAGACATTTTCTCGCCTCAACGCATACCTGCCGTCATAGCTTTCCCCACTCAATTCCACAGCCGCGGCGGCGATGCTCTTGGACAGAGTAGGAATATCCACGATATTGGAGGCGCCCAGGACAGAGGAACAGAGCGTCGTATCGTTTACGGGAAGGCGCCACTTTTGTCCGATTTTTTCAAGGCCGCAGAACACGCCCAGAATCGTGCCCAGATTTCCCGCGTTACAATCGGTATCGAATCCGCTGTAATTGGCGATTTTCAACGTCTTTTCAAAATCTCCTTCCCCGTACAGCAGCGACATGACCATAATTGCCGCATTGGGAATAATATGGCAGTTTCCACCGAATTTATCCTTCCAATAATGCCGACGGATATATTCGAAACATTCCTTCTGCGAATTTTCTTCCCCGTGAAAACGGATAATATCTCTCGCCATTTTCGCATAGTCGCAGTCGAAGGGAATCGTCGAAAGCGCCGAGGACAAAATTTCTTCTATGCCGCTTGCCGTAAAGGCGGACGCTATACACGCCGCCACGAACCGACCGCCGTAAACGCCATTCCCGTCGTGGGAAACGCGCGACGCCTTCTCCGCCAGATCCGCCGCCGCACAAGGCTCTCCCGGATATACGAGCCCCCAGATGTCGCTGAAAATCTGGCCGCCTATCTGCTCCGCCATCAGTTTGCCGTTCTGCAACATACTGCCGCTGCGCGGCGGGAGGATTCCCCGCGTCATATTCAAATAAGCGGTGTGTTCCGTACTCACGCCGTACCCGCCCCACCAATAAAAGCCGTGCCGATAAGGCGCATAATTGAGCCACCCCTCCCCGATCTGTTCGGCGGTGACGTTTTTCAGATCGGGACAGTCGAGAAAGCCGCGATAGAAGAAAACGGGACCGTTGCTGTCGTCGTCGGCCGCAAAGTCGCGGTAATCGACAAAATATCCTTCCTCGCCCGCATATTTTTCGGCTATCTGTTCCGCCGTCCACATCTCCACGGGCGCTCCGTAGCGAATCCCTATCGCTTTGCCGAGCCAGCCCGCATAAATTTGTTCTACGATTTTATCGGTTATCTTCATAAATTTACTTTACACCTGTAATTTTGATTCCCTGCATGATATAGCGTTGCAAAATCAACAGCAGAATAACGAGGGGAATACACGCCACCGTACTCGCCGCCATCAAAAGATGCCAGGGAATAGAGCGGTCGGGTTTGAGATACACCACCAGCTGATTGATTTGATACAGAGCAGGATCGCTGACCACCATCGCGGGCCAAAGATAGGAGTTCCAATAGCCCTGAAAGACGCTGATTCCCATAATGACAAAGGGAGTGGCGGACATGGGCAGGAAAATATTCGCGTAAATCTTGAACCTTCCGCACCCGTCTATCCGCGCCGCGTCTTCGAGCGACGTCGGCATGCCGAGATAGAACTGCCGATAGAAGAAAATCGACCACACGTACACCACGCCCGGCAATATGAGCGCCACGACGTTATTCGTCAAATGCAGCGTGCTGACCACCTGAAAGCAGGGAATTAAAATGGCAATATTCGGCACGAACATCGTCACCGCGTAGATCGACCACAATACCTTCTTGAAGGGAAACTCCAATCGGGCAAACACATAGGCGGCGGAGGAATTGATAAATAAGCTCAAAACCAGCGACGTCAAGGCTACCGTCAGAGTTAACCCCAGCGCTCCGACGAAGGACGAGCCCTGCGGGAACAGGAAATAATCGGGATTGGAATAATCTAAGTTCTGATAGGTAAACAGCAGCTTATAGTTTTCAAACTTCCATTCCGAAGGGAAAAAGCGGAAGGGCGTGGCCAAAACCTCCGTTTTGGACTTGAAGCCCGAAATCGCCATCCACAAAAAGGGAAACAATCCCATGCACGCGATGATGAGTCCCAAGACAATCAACACCGCGGAAATTATTTTTTTACGCATAGCGGCTCACCTCAATCCAAAGATTTTTCGGAGTTGACGACGCGGAATACCACGGAAGATATAGACGTCAGAACAATCGCCACCAATACCGAACCCGCATAGGTCATTCCCAAAGTATCGTCCCAGGTAAAATGATAATAGAGATACCCCACGGGCCCCTGCGTCATGTCCAAGGGACCGCCGCCCGTCAGGACGAAGGGCAGCTCGAAAAGCTGAAAGGTGGAAACAAAGCTGGATATGAGAAGATATACCCCCAGATTGCGCATGGAAGGAATCGTGATGTGCACCATCTGTGCGAAAAATCCCGCTCCGTCCAATTTCGCCGCCTCGTAATAGTCGCGCGGAATATCCAAAATTCCGCCCAGCATGACCAGCGTGGTATAGCCAAGACCGTTCCATATCGCCGCCACGGCGACGGAGAACAGCGCCCAGCGGGGTTCTCCCGTCCAGCCGATGGGGGCAACCCCGAATTTGCTCAACAAATTATTGAGGAAGCCGCCCGCGTCCGAAGCGTAAATATAGGAAAATATCGCTCCGACGATAATCCCCGAAAGAAGGCAGGGCATGTATACGGTCACCTTGACGAACGAGGAGAGATGTTTGGGAAGCTGTATGACCAGATGCGCGATAAAAAACGCAAGAATCAACTGAATCGGCACGATTGACAAAATAAATTTGAGTCCCACGCCGATCGACTTCCAGAACTTTTCGTCGGTGAGCACCTTCGTGTAATTGCCCATGCCCTTCCACACCGCGTCCATGTAGGCGCTGCTGTCGTAAAAGCTGTTCACGACGGAAATCACCAGCGGCGCTATCACGAAAGTCACCAGCAAAAGAAAGGAAGGCAGCAATACCAGGTACGCGGTCAACAGGTCATCCTTTTTCCAAGCGGACTTTTTTCCCGTTTTCGTCGTCATCTTTTTTACTCCTCGGCCTTATAGCGGGGATTCGTACCCGCGAGGCCGTCCGATTCTATGATTCCCTCCAATTTCGACTGCAAAGAGGCCAGCGTCTTGTTCACGTCTATCGTTCCCATGATTTCCACCGCGTTCAGAGAGTCGGCAAATTCTTTACTGATTGCCCACGGATAGCAGGGCTCCGCGACCGCCTACGGCAGAACGTATTCCGAAGTAAAGGCCCGGAAAGCGTCGTTTTTGGATTCCTCGCGGGTGTTCAGCAGTTCGTCCACGCTCTTTCTCGCCGTGAATTTGGAAAATCCGAGTTCCTTGAAAAATTCGTACATATATTCGGGGGCGCCCGCTAACAGCCATTCGATAAACGCCCCCGCCTCTTCGGGGTGCTTGGCGTTTCCGTCCAGAGAAAATCCCCAGCCGCCGAGCGCCGCCGTCGTGACGCCTTCCGTCTCACCCGTCCAGGTCGGACACACCGCATAGCCGATATCGTCCACCTTATCGGGATAATCGTTCTTTAACTGCCCCATAGCCCAGGAGCCGCTCAGCTGCATCGCCACCTTCCCCTGCCCCAAGGGCGTGATTTCTTTATAACTGCTCGACGCCACGCGAATGGTCAGGTTTTCCTGATAAATCTTTCTGAATATCGTGAACAAATCCCTGTAATAATCATTATTTACGTCCGCAGCGTCCCAATTGTCGTTGAGAAGGTACTCCCCTTTCATCGCCTGAAATCCCCACATGACCCAGCCGAGATCCTTCGCCGCGGGCATTTCGATTCCGTAACGCCCTTCCTTCGTCAGCTTCTTCGCGTATTCGTACATCTCCTCCCAGGATTTCGGCGGAGCGTTCGGATCCAACCCCGCTTCCTCGAACGCGCTCTTGCTGTAAAACAGCATGGAATACGGCTCGACAAAGGCGGGATATACGTAATGTTTTCCCTGCACTTCCACCATTTCCTGCACGTTCTCCGAAAGGTCGTCCCATACTTCGGGCGACATGTATTCGTCCAGCGCCGTGTAGTTCCCGAGCATCGCTTTGGACGGAATTTCCGCATAGTTCACGAAAATAATCTCCGGCGCCGTGCCGTTCTCCTGCGCCGCCTTCAACTTCTGATCCCAAACGTCCTCCGGTATAATCGACAGTTCGATGTACGTGTTCTTCTCGTTCGTCTCATTGTATAAGTTCGTGTACTTCTGCAACCATACGTGCGTCTCCGTCTCCGAAAACTGCGGGCTCCAAAAAATAACCTTCGTCTTTCCCGCCGCGGGATCCTCCCCGCCTCCGCAGCTTGCAAGAATACTCACACTCATGCCGACGGCCATCGTTAAACACAACAATTTGGTTAATACTTTTTTCATAGCTTACTCCTTACCAATTTATTTTTTGTTTTATTCCTTATTTTATTTATAAGTGTATACGTTTACATTTTGTTGTATACGTTTACATTTCAGAGTAAAGAAAATGCCCGAATCCTGATCGGGAAACAAAAACGCTCAAAGAGGGCGTGTCGAATTTCTGACAATCAGCCGACGATCGCAGAGACACTCGCGGGGATCGCCGGTATAGGAGCCGTCTATACGGCTGAACAGCAAGGACATTGCCTTTTCGGCAAACTCGCCGCTGTCGTTGGTGACGGTCGTAATGGAGGGATTGAAATACTCGGCGTATTCGATATTGTCCATGCCGACGACGCTGACGTCGTCGGGTACCTGTATGCCGTTTCTCTGAAAATACTGCATGAGCCCTATGGCAATCATGTCGTTGGCGCAGGCGACGGCGGTGGGCATTTCGGGAAGGGAGGAAAAATATTCCCCCGCGGCGATTCCGCCCTGTACGGTGAAGGCGCCCGCAAATTCGTATTCCTTTCGTATGGGAAGCCCGTGTTCGTTCATCGCGCGTTCATAGCCGGAAAGGCGGCGTTTGTTGAGAATGGAATTCGGCGTCCCGCCCGCATAGGCGATCCGAACGTGCTTATAATCGATGAGATGCGAGGTGCCGAGATATACCCCCTGCCCCTTCCGTGCACGGTGTCGAAAATCATCGCGCCGAACGTATTCGAAGTCACGACCGCAATCGGAAGAGACATGAGCTGGCGGATAATCTCCTCGTCGTCCGAGGTGGAACAGAAAATCAGGCCGTCGCAGCCGAGTTCGGTAACCAGCCGCACCGCTTCCAGCTCCTTCTTCTCCTCCTCGTTGGTATTGAAGAGAATTGCGGTAAATCCCTTATCGTTCGCCAAACGCTGTACCGTTGCGTAAATACCCGCATAATAAGGGTTCCGAATATCGGGAACAACCACCATAATCTGCATGGCGCGCTGTAACTTCAACCCCCTCGCGATTCGGTTCGGCCGATAGGCGAGCTCCTCTATCGCGCGCTCTATCTTTTCCGCCTTCTCCCCCGTCACGAACGTTTTATTGTTGATGTAACGAGATACCGTAGCGTTGGATACCCCCGCAACGCGGGCCACGTCGTTTATCGTTACAGCCTTCTTTCCCTGCATATCGGCTCCTTCATGTATACGTTTACATCTCTGTAATAAAATAGTAGCACAGAAAAGAGGCGTTGTCAAGTCTTTTTTGAAAATTTTTTAATTTTTTCACAAATTCTTTTTACTCTCCTGGATTTTTCAAGAAAAAATTATACAAGGCATGCAAATGTAACATGCCTTGTATCTTCATATTGCTATTTTCTCGAATAACCGCCGGAAAGAAAGCCGCCGACGTTGTTTTTCCTGCGTCCTGCTTGTTTAATTTCCATATTTTACAAAAATTATTCGGTGAGTTCGACGTCCTCGTGCGGGACGTTCTCTTTAATCAATCGAATAAAGGTTTCAGGCGTAACGACCTCTACATCGTCGTCGAGAAGCTCCACCATTTCCACCACGTCGGAATATTCCATCGACCAAACGTGGAGATTGACATAAGTATATCCCTCTATCGTCGTGGCGTCGGCGGGATAGGCGTTGATCTGCTGCGCGATCGCTTCGGGGGAGGAATTCCACATCGTCGCGCGGCAGGAGACGAAGGGCTTTCCGTTGTCCGACCAATACACGGAACCGTGTTCTCCTACATAGCTGTCGCTATAAGTGCAATAGAGAAATCCCTCTGCATTTTCCATAGCGGCATAGGCCTCTATCGTGCTTTCGGGCAGACCATTGTCGAGAATTTTGACGACAGACAAATCCAAGGCACCCAAGTATTCATTTAATATCGAACAATATCGCTTTAAGGACTCCGCGGAATAGGACATCGGATAGGTATAGCCGAGGCCGGAAACACTGCAAACAAACTGATCGCCCGACTTTGCATTATCATAAGTATGTTTGAGAATATTCGAGCCGAGGCTGAGGAGTGCAGGGCTCACGGACCAGCCCATCGGGAAATTCCCGCGCTGGGCGCCCATATACTTTTTATCTTCGAAGGTACCGCCGTACCAGCACTGCAAATTGTCTCCGTCGCTGTTTACGATGGTAATGTAGTGTTTATTCGTCGAATACTCTTTTTCCGTTTCCTTGTTGGGCTGTTCGAGATAATCTATCCCGAAAAAGTCGGTACAAGAGAATACGGACATGTTCAGACAATAATCGGAGGCCAGCGTAAAGCTGCCATATCTAGAACTGAACGCTACGTCCGTTCCCTCGTCGAGGGGACACCAGCCATAGACGGCACACTCACGGCACCAATCCTGTACTTTATTGCGGAAGGTCAGGGAGGCGGGCTTTTTATCCGTCACGAAATAGCAGTAATATTTACAGGCTATCGCATAATCCGTAAGGAAGATATTGGAGCCGTTCTGTTGAACGAGTCCGCTATTATCGAATTTGTCCTTATAGGTATCGAAACATTCTTCCTCGCTCATCGTCGTCGCATCGCAGCGCTGGACGAGACCGTTTTCCTCCGCCCAATCTTTTAAAGAAATATCTATCATCGCGAGCCCCTCCACGCCCGCAATGCTGCGCGCGCAATTTACCGAGGCGCTCACCGATTTATCGAACAAAACGTAGCCCGTACCGATATTCTCCTTATAATCTTGGAGCATTTCCGATAAAGTTACATCGCGGTTTTTCTTGCCGTACTCCGTCTCTATTTCCGAAAGCCAAGTTTCATAAGACCCTGTACGGTAATGATAATACTTGGATTCGCCCTTCTGGGCAAACAGTCCTTGAATGGATTCCGCCAAGAACTGTTGTTCCGTCGAAAGGTTTTCCGCGCGGCCGTAGACGAGCAAATCGCCGGAAGTAATCGTCATTTTTTTGAAATATCCTTCATAATTTTCCGTATCCTCGACAGAAGAAGAATTTCCCGAAGTCGAATCGGACGAGGAGGGCGAGCTCTCATTTTCTCCGCCGCCGCACCCCGCAAAGGCCGAGAGCGCAAAGACGGACGCAAGTCCGACAATCAGGCCGTATCTGAGATATTTTTTCATATATTCCTCCATATCGTCGCGGGCGCAGCCTTGCGCCCGCGAACTATATTTTCAAAACCTGTATTCAAAGACCGAGTCTTATTCTGCGTCTTTTCCCGCCCATTCAATGCGGAAATAGCTCAGGTTGAAATCCTGACCGGTTCCGTTGTCGTCGTTGGCGTTGTCGCGGACTTCAAATACGAACGTCACTTCTTTGCCCGAAAGGGATTCGATTCCCTGAGCCGCGCACAACGCGGAAATATCCACCTCTTTGGCCTTGATTTGACTGCTCGTTGTCCAATCGATGACGACGACATATTTGCCGTCCACGTACATCGAAAGTTTTGCTTTTGCTCCGCCCGCAATTTCAACGGAGACTTTCAGCGCGTCCTGCGTTTCGGGCAGAACGACGTTTTTCGCGAACCATACGTTGGTATTGCCATTTCTCTTTTCGTTTCCGCCGCCGTCCGAAGCGTCCACCTGCAACGTTCCTTTAGGCTTTAAGGTCTCTCTGTCATATGCCGCCCAATGATAATATTGGCTGGTCTGGAATTGGTCGCCGAGCATCCAATCCTCTGTACTGCCGTTTTCAAATTCGTTGGAATAGACGTCCTCGCAGACCGTATCCTCGCCCTCTACGATAAAGCGGTCGGTAATCGAGAAATTATCCAGTTTTATGGAAATGTCGCCCGTCACTTCCAGCACAAAGCTCGCTTGCTTGCCGTTGTAATCCGGGAAATACTGTTTCAGAGGGAACGCGAACGCCTGCCAGCCATCTCCCGTCACAATCGGGGTTTCCGTCCCCGAAACGCCGCGGAGCGTCGCTTGCTCGATCACCGTCTTTTCCTCTCCGCCCACCGTCATTTTCAAGCGGAAGGAGGTCGTCGCAACAGGATCGGTACTGTTTGCACGGGCATAGAACGACACCCATACATTATCCACGGTCGGAAGCGTAAACTCCGCTTTTTCCGCCGTTCCCTTCGCCGCAATTTCTATGTTTGTCTTGAAGGAAGGATATACGTCGGAAGTAGCGACATCGGAAGAACGATAGGTGACGTCGCCCGTCCAATCCTCCTCCCAAAGCAGGAAGTCGTTGAACAGCGGGTCAGTGGGAATCCAATCGGGGTGCTGCTGTAATTCGCCGTCGGTAATCGTCGCCCCCGAACCCGATTCGGGCATCACGAAATGGTCGACCGTATCCGCTTTATCCGTCACGCTGTCCGTCATCATATTTACGATTCTGTCGAGCGAGACGACCTCGACATTATCGGAGAGCATATTGACGATCGTGCGAATATCCGAATAATTATGAGACCAAGGGTGCACATTGATGACGGAATAAGCATCCGTCGTCGTGACGTCCGTACCCGTCTCGGTAGAGGCGTATTTATTGATTCTCGCCGCGATATAAGCGGGCGTGGTACTCCAAAGGGAATCGCGGGGCACGATAAACGGTTTTCCGTTCTTCCAATACACGCCGCCCGAATAGGCCCCCTCAAAGTACCTTCCGCCGTTGAGGACGAGCCCGCCTTTCAGCGCTCCTACGGAAGCATAAGCGTCCATCGTCCCGAAAATGCCTCCGTCTTTGTAGTTTTCTGCACCGATAATCGTCGTAACGCTCAAATCCGCACGGCGGAGATAAGTATCCAGCTTTCCGAGGAAATCTTGCATGTATTCCGTTCCGGAATTATAGAAATTCCCCGCATCGATATAGCCCTGACCGGAAACCGGCGCGCAGAAATAATCGTTTTCTGTCGTAATATCGCCATTATACGCCGCATTCATGACCAAGGGCATCATATCCGAAAGAGAGGGCGTAATCGACCAAGTAACCGCAAAATCGTCCTGCTCCCGCCCCGTAGCATTCATGTAGCTGGTGGAAAAGATAGCCGTATTTTGCCAATATTGTGCATTATCCCCGTCCGAGACGACAAAGGCGACATAATGCTTTCCGCTCTCTGCGGGTAAATCCTTATCGCTGTTCGGCTGGGTAAATCCGTCCTCGCTCCTGAATTCCTCCGCTACGTGGAAGGTCAGGTTCATCGTGTAATCGGTAGGCACGAGAAATTGTCCGTACTGACTGAACAGAGCAACGTCCTGCGTCTCGTTGTACGCATAACCGATGATGGGAATATTCTTATCCAAAAAAGAGTGAATATTCTTTTTCAAAGTATTGTTGATCGTCGTCGTGTTATCGTAATAGACGTAGAGATACTTATACGTCACGCCGTAGTCGCGGACGTAATAATTCGTTTCGCCATTCAAATCGTAATCCTGATGCACGAGCCCGCCGCTCGAAAGTTCGGTCATACAGGCGTCGAAGCACCATTTATAGCTCCACATTTCATTCGTGACGTCCATTTTTTCCGTCAGGCCGTATTCTTCAAATTCCTCCTTGTCATCCGCGGCGACGGGTAAAAATCCGGTAATTCCCGCGAGCGTGGAGGCAATATTGACCGAATAGGTATCGGGATTATAGAGGATAAAGCCTGGCGTCGCGTACCCTGCCTTCGCGGGGTCACTCGCCTCCTCGCTGTAAGCGCTGTAATAGCCCGAAGCGTCCTTAAATCCGGAGGCGAGGTCTATACCGCTCCCCCACGTTCCCGCCTCGACCATTTCGGACCAAGCGTCCATATACATGCCTACCGCATCCTCTACCGTGATGCTTTCCGAAGCAACGCCGTACTTTTCCGTCGCCTCGTCGAGATAGTACATATCCGCATTGGTGCCGTTGGTCATATACTTTCCGTCCACGTAGAAGGTGACCTCTTTCCGCGCGAATAATCCTTGCAGCGCCGAGACCGTATTGAGTGTATCCGCAGACATGCCCCCTTCTTCATTGAGGACAAAAACCTTTTTATCCCCGCGGAGCTTTGTCGTATTGTAATAGGAGAAATCATCGTCTCCCGTAATGTCTCCGATCTCTCCGCCTCCCGTATAATCGGGGTCCTTTTCGCCGCATATCGTGCAATAGCCGTTGACATAGTTGTGCGTATGCTCGGCGCTGCTGTTTCCGCCCGTTTCACTGCCCGAACTGTTCGAGGTTTGGCCTTCGCCGCAACCGGCGGAAACCGCAATCGAAAGCACGGAAAGAAGCGCCATTAACTTAAAACCTATCTTTTTCATTTTCGATTTTTCCCCTCCTTTGAGGATATTTTCATCGCGTAAATCGGCGGCGCGTAAATCGGGCTTAAACCGATTGACTATCGCTTCCGCCAAGGCCGATTCTTTCATTTCAGGCCCGCGATATTGCTTTGATTGAGAATATATTTTTGGAAGATGAGATACATGATAATAATGGGAACAGTAATGAGAATCATGCCCGCGGAGCGAACATAAGTATCCGCATTCCCGCCGAAATTGGGATAGAAACTCTGCATTGCGAGCTGTAAAGTATACAGCCAGCCGGAGCCGGAAGTCGTATAGAGAATCATGGGGAAGAGATACTCGTTCCATGTCCCGATAAAAGTCAAAATGACATAGGTCATAATGATGGGTACCGACATCGGGAAAACGATGACGATGATTTTCTTAAACTCACCGCACCCGTCGATTCCGGCGGCCTCCAAGACGCTGTCGGGAATATTCGACATGTACTGCTTTACTAAAAATATCCCGAATACGTTGACGATACCCGGCAAAATAATTCCGAGAATACTGTCGTTGATCCCGAAAAAAATCGTAAGTTTATAGTTTGCCGCCAATAAAATCTCTCCGGGAATCATCAGAGTCGTCAAAAGGAGCGTGCTCACAAACGCCTTTCCTTTGAACTGCATCTTTGCAAGGACATACCCGACGAGCACGGCGACAAATAAACTGAGTCCCGTAAAAGACACGGTATGCAGGAGGCTGACGCCGAGCGCCTGAAAGAGTCTGGCCGACTCGATGACCGTCTTGAAGTTGACGAGGGTAAAATCCGCGAACCAAATGTAAACCTTTCCGATTTCGGGAAGAAATTCCGGAGAATGTGTAGCGTCTATCAGCTTTATCCAAAAAGGAAAGGTCTGAAAGAAAGCCACTATCGCGAGAAATACGATACTGATTATTTGAAAACGCCTGTCTTGGCGGCGCTGTGTTTTTACGCTTTTTGGCGCAGAGAGCACCGACTTTTCGCTATTCAATCGTAGACTCCTCCTTTCCCGCTATTTTTCTTTGAATGATAGAAACGATTAAAATGAAAATGAACAATACAAAGGCATAGGCACACCCCTGCCCCACTCTCGACGGAGCCTTAAAAATCGTATTATAAATGAGCAGCATTACCGATTGCGTGCTGCTTGCCGGCCCGCCGTCCGTGACGAGCTGCATAGGGCCGAGAATCTTAAATCCGTCGATAATGGATAAGAGCGTATTGAGCACAATCGCATTCTTCATGAGCGGCATAGTCACCCGGAAAAAGATTTTGAACCGGCTGGACGTCTCCAAGCTGGCGGCTTCGGTATACGTCGAAGGAATGGAAACGATAGACGCATAATAAATCAATAATTTTTGACAGAAGCCGAAAAAGAAGGGAACGACCATCAGCGCCCAAATGGCGGTATTGGAATTTTCCAACCATTGGACGGGCGAGCCGCCGAAAAACATGATGATTTGGTTGACGATGCCGGAGGAATCGGAGGCAAACAGCGTCTTGGAAATATCGGCGCCAACGACGGCGGAAACGAGGGAGGGCCAAAAGAGAAAGGCCAAAAAGAACTTTCCGCCGCGCTTCAAGCTCTTGATGAGAAAGGCGCAGAGAATCCCCATGACGTTATTTCCGATCATCATGACGACCGTCCAAAGGAGCGTGACCTTCATTGCATTCCAAAACGCCTTGAATTGAGAGGAGCCCGCCGTAAAGATATTGATGTAATTTTGAAAGTCAATTTTTGTAGCGAACTCCAAGCCATAGCCGCCGCGCATATTTGTGAAGCTGGTAAAGAACGCCCAGAGCAGTGCGACGACGAAAAAGACCGTCCACCAAAGGAGCGGAATCCCTATCAGCGAATAAGCGACGATTTCCCGCTTATATTTTTTTGAAAAGGGCTGTTTCTTTTTTCCGGCGACGTTTTTCATTTTTGAGCAAGACCTCCCGTCACTAAAATTTATCCGCCTCGGTTTTATTCCGAATAAATATCTTCGAGCGCGGAAGTCACCTGATTATGAATCCCGATGCACGCCTGCCGAACGCCGTCCTCTCCGTCGTAGGTTCTCTGCACGAGGTTCGTGACGAAGGTTCCCAGCACGGATTCTATATCCGTCCAAGCGGGCGAGCCGGGACGCACGACGACATTTTCGAGCTGTTCGACGTATACCTGCCATACATCTCCCGAATAGTAGTCGTCCTCAATGGCGGTTTTTGTCGTAGGAAGAAGGTTTTGCGGCGTGGAGAAGGCGAGCTGGTATTTGTCGTTGGAAGCGACGAATTTCACGAAGTCCGCCGCCAAAGCGGAATTGCTGTTATTGGTGACGACGAGGCTGTAAAGTCCCAGCGTCGCGCCCGAATTTCCGCCTTCCGTGAAGGGAATCGCCGTCGTATATCCTACCTCCCAATTATACGCCTTGGAATATTTTTCGTAATCGGACATTTTCCAAGGTCCCATTTCGATAAATCCGACCTTTCCCGATTCAAATTTCGCCTCTGCGAAGGTGGGGGTCGAGTACTGTCCCAGCTCGTATAATTTAAGCGCCGCATCCATGCAGGGCTGCGTATTGATGAGGCTCTCTTTCAAATCCTCCGAAAGGATTCCCGTCCCGCCGCTCCGATTGACATAGGCGAGATAGGTCATGGACGCCATGGAAGTGTTCCCCGTCCCTGCGGGAAGCGTAACGGCATAATAGGGATCCCCCGCCGTAGAAGCGTCGTTGAGCGCATTTATCTTTTTTGCAAGCTCGATAAATTCGTCGTAATTTTTCGGCAGCACGATTTTATCCGTCGTCGTATTCTGCGCCTTGGCGATCAACGTCTTGTTGTAGACGGTAGCGAGAATATTGGCGCTCATGGGCAACGCATAGAGACTGTCCTCATAAAAATTCGCGTCCCAAAGCGTAGGGATAAAGGTGTCGGACAAAGACTCGAACCCCGCGCTGGAAAGATTGGCTATGTATCCGTAATAGGCGAGCATCTGTACGTAAACGTGATCTACGTAAGCAATATCGGGTGCGGAGTTGCCCGCGCAGGCGAGCATATACGCCGAATAGAAATCTGCCGTGGATTGACCGATAATTTCGATTTCCACTTTGGGATTTTCTTCTATATAGTCCGCTTTTGCCTGCTCTATCGCCTTCATTTCCACCGTAGAGCCCGGCCACCAAATCGTAATTTTACCCTCTTTGCTGGTCAGCTCTCCGATGCTGTTATCGCTCGTTCTTCCGCCCAGCGTACAGGCCGCGCCGGAAACCGCCGTCGCAGCAATCAACGTCACGGCGCAAATCGCGGAGATAATTTTTTTCATGTCTGTTCCTCCTTTTTGAACGGAGCGGAAACCCCTTCCGCCCTCTCTTTTCTCCCCGTCCGCGTTTCCGCGGACGGGGCCTCTTTTCCTTATAACTCAGCTTAAAGCTATGCTCGTAATGACGCAGTGCGAACCTTGATCCACGCCGATACGGATTTCTATTTTCTTTCCCGCATAAGCCGAAAGGTCGTAGGTATATGCTTGCGGAGTTTCGTATTTCTTGTCGGTCGTATCCAGCTCTACGGTATCCTCTGTCGCGCCGGCCGCCCGAATCCGAACCGCCTGACCGTCCACCATGACGGCGACATACATTTTCGGATTGGTTTCATTTTCGCGGACGAATACCCGCGCGTTAACCGTCAGCGTTTTGAGTCCCGTCAAATCCACCGTCTTGGAAAGGTAACCCGTGTTACGAATATCCGCGCCCTCTCCGACGCCGGAATCCCAGTCGCCCGTTATCTTCCAGCCCGTATATTCGTCGAGAATAGCGGCCTTATTTGCCCAAGAAGTTACTTTTGCGACGGTAATTTTCACTTCGCAATACACTTCGGGGGAAGACTTTAAGGAAATACGCACGGTATAATCACCGAGGGGCGCATTTTCCGCCGCCGTGAACTTTCCGTCCGCGAGCGTATAGGAAGCGTCTGTTGCGGTTTCGGGCTTTGCCGTCACGGAGAACTGCGTTTCCTGCTCCGCGGGAATCGTATAATAGTCAAAAGTATAGCTTCCGCCCGCCTCAATCGTCGCGGCGGTCTCGTTTGCCGTCACTGCCGTTTCCACGGCGGAGACGGTCACGGTCACTTCAAAGGTCACATATTTATCGCTGCTTCCGTAAGCCAACGCTTTGACGAGCAATTTTGCCGTTCCGTTCTTGACGGGAGTAATCGCGCCGTTTGCGACGGTGAAAATCGTCTCGTCGGAGGAAGAGAGCTGAATTTCGCCCGTTTCTCCGTTGTTCAAAGCGGGGAATACGCCCCAAGGATACAGTGCGGCCGCCGTCGTATTGCTGTAAAATGTCGTTGTCGTCAGTTGCAGAGACACCTTTTCGCTCAAAGAACCCGTATAGGTGAGCGTGAGCGGCGCATATACGCCCTCGGCAGTATACGACCCTTTTCCGTCTCCGCCCTTTCCCGAAGCGCTCACCGTCCAGCCGTCGGCCGCAAGGGAGGCATTCGCATACATTCTATACGTATTATAGTCGGCTTCCACTTCGCCGTCAGGCGCGGGGATTGCTCCTTCGGGCATTTCCGCCGAAAGGGTGATTCCGCTGAGATACAGGTATCCGCCCGCCGCGGAATCGGAATCCTTCGGGAAGTTGCCGTTATTCTGTAAGCCGCCTACCATTTCAAACAACACGAGGATATTTCTTCCCGCATAGGCGCTCACGTCGAGGGAGAGCGTATACCATTCCTCTTTTTGCTTCCAGCGGCTGGCGATCGTCGTCCAATCGAGGAGCATATCCACAGTCCAGTTCTCTCCTTCGAGATAGGCGACGCGCACGCGGATATTGCTGCTTTCGAGGTATCTGTCGTCGCTGTGCCCGTGTACCTTGAAGCTAAAATACTTCATATCCTTCCCGACGGAAATGAGGTTATAGCCGATATTGACGGGATTTTGACTATTCGCCTGAACGACATGGCTTTCAAACTGTATCGCATCGCCGTCGGTATTCCATTTCGCGTTTGAATGTCTCTTATCTACGGTATTGAAAACAAATTTCTTCAAGCCCGCCGCGTTCGTCCAGCTTGCGCTGTCATCTGCGCTCAACATGGCTGCGGAAGTTTTGGTGACGTTCGTCCCCGCAATCAACGATTCGTCCGCATTGTACGCGCTCACCGTGACCGTGAAGGAAATCGCAAGGTCGGGATTGTCGTCCGGCGTAATCGTGACCGTCGTCGTTCCCGCTCCGATAAACGAAAATTCTCCGTTTTCAAAAGCGACTACTCCATCGGTACCCATCGCTACTTTATAGGTCGTCACGGACGCATTTTCATTTGCCGTAAACCTGAACCCAAGCGCTTTATCCGTATAAATCTCGTCCTCGTCGAACGTGGCGGCAATCGCCGCACCCGACAGCGTATCCGTACCGTAATGGATTTCCCGTTCTCCGAGGTAAAGCCCGCCGTCAAATTTCGTCAATGCAGTATATTGTGTCACCGTGAGCGTAAATTCCGCGGTCGCTTTCGGATTATCCGTAGATGCCACTACGATTTTATATTCCCCGACGGGCGCATCTGTGGCGATAGAAATAACGCCCGCGCTCGAAATAGCAATTCCGTCCTTACCTCCTTCGGGCGCATCTGCAAGCGTATACGTCAAAGTCTTATAGGACGCATCGGAAGGAGTCACAGTCGCGTTTATGGTATAGGTGCCGCCTTGCCCCACAGAGGCCTTGTCACTCGCAAGAGAAACGCTCTCCACGGCCTTATAGCTGTTTATCCAAAGCCCCTTGAAATGCAGCTCGCAGTTGTTGTCCGTCTGCGCCAAAGAGGTCTCGATGACGATTGCGACGTCGGAATCCTTAAAGTCGTCGGGAATTTGGTACTCCGCATACGGCTTGCCGTCGTCCAGAGGTTTGCTCTTCAATACCCAGCCGTCGGTAACGCACTTTGCAGTGCCGTCCGCCTTCACCAGCGTGATACGATAACTGCCGAACGTCTTGTCATTGTTGCCGATTGCTACCGTCATCGTCGTAGCCGTCGCGGGAATATGCGCCTTCGTCCAGGTCAAAGCCGTCACTTCCCCCGCGGAAAGTCCCGTCGAAGAATCGATTCGGGTTTCCAGACACACCCCGTAAATGCGATCTGCGGTGCCGAGATAGAAAATCTTCTGATTGCCGTCGTCACCGTCGGGATTGGCCGTAGTTTTGTTCATTACGAGTCTCCAATCTCCGAGAAGCCCCTTCGTATAATCCAAATCGTCGGGATTCGAGTCGAAATTCCAATTCACCTCGGTATCCGCAGTCATGGAATCGAATTCGCTCTTCAAAACGCCGTTATACAGCGTATCCACGACCTCTACTTTGATTTTTATTTCCGCCTCTCCGGAAGTATTGGACACTGTGAGCACGGCCGTTCCCGCCGCGTTCGCCGTCCAATTTCCGTCCGGACTCAAAGTGAAAATTCCCTCTTTATCCGCCTGTATCGTCCACGTGGTATCCGTCGCTTCCGCAGGAACGGGTGTAAACGTCATCTTGTAAAGGGACGCATAGTAGGTCAGATTGAGCGGAGCCTGCGCGCCGCCCATGACGCTCCCGTTTAAGAGCGCCTCTCCGCGCCCCGCCATGCCGTCCGTCATATTCCAAGAGGTACCCTTTGCCGTCTTGAAATAATAGTCATAGCCCTCCTCCTCGCTTTCGGGCAGATTCGCGGTAATTCCCGTAAGTTCAGTATATTCCTCTACCGTCACGCGGAAATAGACGGTTAAATCGCCCGTGTTCGCCTTGCCGCGGAGCGCATATTCCCCCGCCGTAGAAGAAGAGAGCGTCAGCGTATTGCCGCTCTGCTCGGCGGTGAGGTCGAGCCCGCTGTTTTCTGTAAATGTACCTTCCGACAAAGTCCCCACCGTCCAGGTGAAGGCTTTATCTGCATCCGACGGTCTCACGACCAAACTATGTACCGATTGCTTTCCGGCGGAAAATTTCACCGAATAGGGGTCGTCCGCTTCTCCCGCGCCGCTGTCGTCCGCGAGATTGCTCACGCTCAGCCCCGTGGGCGCCACCGTTTCTTCGCCCTTCGCGGTCACGGTCACCCGAATGTTCACGTCCTCCGCCTTTTCCGACGACTCCGAAATCGTCACCGAAGTGCTGCCCGCCGACAGCGCTTCGAGCGTCAACGTCGTCTCCGTGACCGAGGCGGAAACGACCTTCGTATCCGTTACGGCTACCGTAAAGGCATAATCGGTCAACGTTCCCACGACGAGCGTATACGTCCCCTTCGCCTCCTCTTCCAGCGTCAGGGAATAAATTCCCTCCTCGTCCGCCGTCTGTCCCGCGATGAGAATCTTCGCCTTTGTTTCCTCAGCACCGCCGCTGCTGTCGCTGTCGGAAACCTTCTGCGAACATGCGGCAAATCCCATCGCCGCACACAAAACAAATACAAAACCGAAAACCGTTCCTATTCGTTTCATAATGCTACAAATTCCTCCCTTTTGCGCGTCTTGCGCATTTTTTTTGCTTCGGACGGATATTTTCTTTCATACCAAAAATATCTCTCCGTTACAATCTTGTTAGAAAACCGTTTTTTTGACGAGGAAAAATAAAACGGAGCGCCCGACTTGCGTCTTTGCTGTAACTCACGACACAACGATTCTGTTCTTTCTTGCCAAAAGATTCCGAACGACACTCCATCTTGCGCGGCGGTCCCGTACCGCCGCTCATCTTTCCCCGATAAGTTTTTTACGTAATACAGCGTATTACGTAAATGGGGACGTCCCCATTTACGTAATACAGCGTATTACGTAAA
>USMU01000003.1 GCA_900555925.1 uncultured Clostridium sp.
GGACACGGGGGCGCGGTATACCCCCGACGAAACACCCCGAACGGCCGTTTTTTTCGGTGAAAAAATACCGCCGCCATACCATAGCGGCAAGGTTTTGCCGCTATCCCGCTCAAAAGTCTTGCCGTGTTCGGGTATATGCGGGCTGTTTATGTCGGATTTATGGCAGTTCGGGCGGGGGATTATTTTTCCCGACAACGCAAAATCGCGCCGTATGGAAGCCATAGGCGTTTTCAGTCGGTGTATTCGGTTTTGTTCGTATATCAGGAAATCAGCGCCTTCGGCGGTTGCTTATAAGTCTGTATATCCCGTTCCCAATCTATGACGTTATCGAAAAGCACCCATTTCGGGACATAGGCATTTTCCAATTCCGCCGCAAATACACTGTCATTCAGGGTTTTGTTGATTTCCGTGGGGATTCCGCGGCTGTATACTATCCGTTCGTCCGTTTTTCTCAGATATTTCAAAAGATATTCCACCGTTTCGCCTTGGTGCATTTGCGCAATGTTCAATTCTTTGAAATCGCTCTTGCCGAATTTACGGTCAAAAAAGCTGTTCGGATAAGTTTCTATTATCCGGCCTTCCTTTTTGCTGTATTCGCGTTTTTTCGTTATAGAGCCAATCATTTGTCCCGCGGGGACATATAAGAGACAATGAAAATGCAGTCTGCCGTTTGCTTCGCCGCGCTCGAATACGCCCATATATTTCCAGCCCCGCCGCGTATGCAGATTGGCGAGGCATTTACGGAGTTTCTTTTTGAAGCTCTCTTCCGTATGCGTTCCGTCTCGATATGTAAACGTTACGAAATAATTCCAGCGATTCAAGTATGCTTTTCTGCGGAAGCGTTTTTCTCTCTGCCATAAATTCCGCTCTTTCCGTTCCACGTTTTCATATACATACTTGTCAAGGTTCGGATAATAGGGGAAACTGTCCTGCATATTCATGATAATAAACTCCGAGAGCTTTTTTATCCGCGCTTCTTTCGTTTGGTCTTTGTTTCGGTCTATCAAGGTCTTAGAAGCCATATCGTAAAGACTTTCAAAGAGTTCGTCTACTTGCGTGACGATTTTGTCCCGAGACTTTCGGGGATTGCCTTTTACCGCTTCCCGCGCGATATAATGACTTCCGTCGTTATAGATTTTATAAAGTTTATCGAACGGACAAAAAGTATTGTCCGACAATACGCTCAATACAGGTAAACTCATATTTACAACCTCGTTATCCGATTTGTTTTGCTTTTCGTTCTTCCGCCGCGTCATGGTATCCGGTCATTACACCTTTGAAAAACCAATCCCCGCGTCGGGCAAGCGGTTTTACATTGTCTATGATACTTCGGATCAACGTACGCATTTCATAATCGGCGGAAAAATAGCTTTGATATAAATCTACTCCGAATACATATCCGCCGTAGAATGTTCCTTGAATCTTATCTTTTATCTTCTGCATGCCTTTTTCCTCAATCATTGAATCCGGGAATATCCGCGGGGTCGTACCCGTCAAATTTTATAGGTTCAGGTTCGGCAACAAACGTTTTTTTCGAAAGAGAATTTTTCTCCATAGCCTTGGCCAAATCGTTCTGGAAATGGCTGTGCTGTAAACTCAATTCTTCGTTCGTCGCCATTTTAGCGGCGTATTCGGGTAAATCGTCAATGCCGATACGATTGATTTCCGCACGGGTTTCAAATATTCCCGAAAGACAGTTCGTGGCGTATCGCCCCGACCAAATCTTTTTATCCTGTCGGAAATATTTACGTTTCTTTATGTTTCCGTTCATGCGCCCGCTTTCTACTTCCAAATCCAATACCGCACTGCCGAAAGTATTGTAAATCCGCGCATAACGGCGTTGTATGGCTGAGGTGATATTTTTTAACAGATACATGGATAAAGTGCAGTCGCCGCGGAGATAATTGTATTTTGTGTAAAGGTTATCAAATTTCGATTTCAGCCATAAAAAGGCGAGTTCGAAAAACCAAAACGGAGCAAAGAAGGGCAGAAGGGGAACGCTGTCGCCCTTTTCTGCGATATACACGATTTCTCCGAGTTCCCGTCCGCCTGCGCCCCAATCTTCCGGACGCTGCAAATCCGCTAAAATTTTTATGAACACCCGATTTCCGATAACTACCGCATGACGGGACATTTTAAGCAATACGTTGAATAAATCGTTCTTTTGGTTACATTCGTCCGCGTTTCTTTTCACCTCCTGCAATTCGGGAGAGTTTTTACATTCCTTGTCTATCTCCGTAATCACGTATACGCCGAATCCGAAAGCGTTTCTGTTCGGATTGTTTTCTATCATGACTTTTCCGAGCCGTAACATATCGTAATCAATGATATGGGAATGACGGGAAAAACTGTCTGTCAGTCTGCTGTCGCGTTTGAAAAAATCGGTGTTCCAAAGCGGAAAATTGCCGAGGTCGGAAATGAGATTATCCGAACGGATAGAATAGTTTGAAATAATAAGAGAACACTGTCTTGTATAAATGACGAAAGCGCAAGCGTAATCGTCCAACACCTGCCACACGTCCGTCACTTCGAGTGCGTTGTCATAAGTAAGACCGTAACGCCCGTAATCATAACCGAAAATCTTTTCCCTGCAAGGGGATTTCAGCCAACGGCGGTATTTCTTTTTCAGCCACCTTCGGCAACTCCACGGGTCATAGACTACATGGAATAAGATTGCTCTTTTAAGTTCGTCCTCAAAGTTCCGCCAAGGAAAATTGGGGAATTTCATATCGGATTCGAGAATGACTTCAAAAGCCGTATCCCGAAGTTCTACTTCTGCGGATAAAGCCATATCGGTAATGAGAGCGGTTTTCCCCGCGCCCATTTCTCCGTAAACCACAGTCACTACGCCGCGTTCGTTGATAAAGCCTCTGTTTCTTCTCTCCCTGTGATTCAGTTCGTTATAGCCTATCTTTCGGCTCATATATTCCAAACCGATTATCCCCGCAAGTATCAGCCCCCAAAGCGGCAGAAAGTCGATTATCGTCCAAACGTCGAAAAAGAGTTTATAGATTTGTCGGTAGATACTCCCGAAATCGAACGATACCACGAAATAGAGATAAAAGGCGATAAATTCGATAACTATGGTAAAGAGATTGAAATAAAAAGCCCAAAGGCAAGCCCAGATTTTGAGGTATACGGGAGTTGTTTTAATAAAGTCGATAAATCCCCCGACAAAACGTTTGACGGGGCGATAGGTCACGTCAGAGAGTTTCTTGAACGCTTTCAAGGGCTTGCTTTCTTTCCCGTGGTCGGTATTCGTCTTTTTCAAGTATCTGCGGAACAACAGCCATAAAATAAGGACGGCGGGAAGAAGAATCAACAGCGCATAGGAAAGATATTTCAAGCCGTAAGCGATAGAGGAGAGATACGAAAGGAAATTGTCCTTGCTTACGAACAGTTTCCAATAATCAGACCATTTATTTTTGAAGTCGTTGAAATTGTCGGGGATAGGAACGGAAGGAGAGGAGGGGGAAGACGGGCGGAGAAAATCGAAGAAAGGGATTTTCGGATAGTTGTTGACGGTGGGGGATATGTTGTGTTCGATTTGAAAAATCTCACAGAAATAATAAGCGACAGACAAGCCGAAATCCCGAACACTCTCGACGAGTCTGCCGAGCGAGTTCGGGAAGAAGAATATACACGCGATAAAACCGAGTGTTATCGTTATGGCTATGTAATGCCGATAGTTAATCCGTTTCATACCTCACAACCCGTAAAAACAAAATAGCCTATAATGGCGGCGATAAGTAAAACCAACAATATCCGTAATACTTTTTTGAAAATCTTCATGTTCTTCTGCCTTTTTCCATAACGTCGTGGAAATTCGATTTACTGCACCGCGCCATCGTACTGCTTTTGTAACCAATCCATGGCTTCGCCTATGCCGTTAAAAATCATATCCGTTGCGGTAACTATCCAAATAACATAAACCTTGTATCTGTTTTTGTTCATGCGGTGGATAGCCGAGCCGAGAATGTCTCCGCAAGGACCGAATACGGCGGTTTGTTTGTCCGATTCCAACCAAAACCATTTGCTTTGACCGTTGATTCTGATATATTTATTCATGTCAGCTCACCTCGCGGGATATATGAGTTATTTTATCGTCCTGTATCTGAATGAGATAATAAAAGCCTTTATAGGAAGCCTGAACGGTATAAAGGTTTGGCGTTTCCCATACGGCGTTACGAATAGTGATAAAATTCGGACGGGTGCCCAACATATACGCGATTTTACTTTTCAGTTTCTTTTCTTCCGTTTTCGTCATTTCCGTGTACCTCATATTCGGGGGAAGGGGAGACCTGCGGAGAAGATAAAAGAAGTTCTTCGATTTTCTGTAACTGCCGTTCCGTCATGATTTCCCGTTTCATTTCCATTCTCGCCGTTATAAAGCAACCGATTAAATCTAATACAAATACGATTATAAGCGTTATCATGATTCCGTTCATTCTTCTTCCTCCGAATCTCCATTACTGCCTTCGTATTGAGGGCACGTCTCAAAAAATTGTTCTTCGTCATATTCCAAAAAATCGGAGATTGAACAATTTTCTTCCGCTGGATTCCAATTAATGCAATTACAACAATCTATTTTATTTTTCATTTTTCTTATTTCCTAAAAATTATTGACTTTCGTCGTAAAATACGGTATAATATTAATTAGAAAGTGTTTGGCTCGGTGTTACGGTTTTCTCCGTTTCGTCCTTGTAGCCCCGTACAATGGAGTCGTTCAAACGACTTGCGGGCACTTTCTTTTTTTATACTCCCCGTAATTATTTACGGGGAGTTTTCTTTTGTTTGTATTTGGCTTTTCCACCGGTTACAGGTACATTTTCGCGGGGGAACGTTTCAAACATTTTTCCGATTCGCTTTTTATCAAACTCCACAGGTTCAAATTCGTCGCTTTCTTTCTGTAATGCAGAACGTTTCCCTACAAATACTTTCGGATAGGCATAGGAACGGTTTTCCCCGAACTTCTTGCCTTCCGCTTTGTTCTTCGTCCGTTCGGCAGGGCTTACATTATCCAACATGGGTACGGTACGTACTTTTCCTTTTTCTCCGAAATCCACTTCGGGGGAATGTGTAAAAGTGATATATTCTATATCGTCGCTTCCTGTACTTTTCCGCCGATATGTTGCAGGGTGTTTTTTATGCGGATATTCTTTTGTACGCGCCCAACCTGTATTTTTACGGTTACGATTGTTTTTCTTCGGCATAATTCACCTCATTGTTTTCGCTTTTTAACGGCGTCGGAGATACTCTTAATAATCCAGCCGATGAGTTTGAAGGGAAGCAGAATCACCCAAACAACCGCCTTTATTACGTAAGGCAGAATCGGCATAAAGATTATGAGTAAAACAATCAGCGCAAGCACTGCCAGCAGGATTTTCCACCAATCAGGGTCATCGGGTTCTACGCTCGGCGTATAACCGCTGATATGGTCGATAGGGGAAGAAACCACAGGGATTACCGTATATACGCCTTCTTTGTTAAACGTAAATTCGAGAATGTCAAAATCAAAGAATTGTGTACCCTGCCGCAGTTCGCCTACTCCGTTATGGTGTTCGCCGCCGTAATCGTTTGGATTGATTTCAAATACGGATAAATCTTCCGCCCAATAATCCGTAACGGCATAGCGGAATAAAAATACTTCGCAATCCTCTTTTACGGAATTGTAATAATCCGTGAAAGTCTTAACGTCATCGGGGTTAATGAATAAGGTATTCGCTAAATCGGATTGAGCCATGAGTTCAGATGTAACCATTTCTATGGGTTTTATATCCCTGTAACTGTCGTCGGTCGTAATACTGCCGAAACCGTAATCCCAAAGTTTATCCCACCAATTATGGGTATCGTCATAGGAATGAATATCCCAAAGGTCATCGGGGTTGCTTATGTCAAATTCCCGCAAGTTATAACCGCGAGTACGTCCTTCGTCCACACTGTCGTCAAACAAATCCGCGCTGTAATCCTTGTTGTTAAATTGCAAATGTCCGTTTACGTAACTTTTGTTATACGTTTCAAAATAAGTTTGCAGCGTTTCGGGGAGCAGAACGTAATCATTTACATCAACGCCGCCCGTATAAAAGAGCAGGGGCAAAAGAGTGTCTATATCTTCGGAGGTGGCGGAATGATTAGGATTGTCTCGAAGGTCAGCATTCCAAGACCATTGATAACGAGATAAAGAGGACGTTACAGAATAATCTGCATTATACAACATCCAGCCGCGAGTTCTGTCGTAATCTTCGGAAATTTCTACACCGTTCCATTTAAGAAGCTCGTTATAAATTCTTTGGTCGTCAATAACGATAGCGGGACGGGTTTTATATTCCCACCATTCCGCTTTTATCCGCTGTAAGGTATAACCGTATTTTTCCAAAACCTTTTTATCGATAGCAAAGAACACGGAATTGATTTGATTTTGGTGGTGAGCGCCCGCGGAGGACGAATTACTGCGCCAATAGGTGCGTTTATCCACGTCGTCCGTTTCTCCCGATAAGTCGAGCCGTATCGTTTCCAAATTACGGACAGAACAGGAAAGATTGCTTTCGGCGGTTTCGTCCGCGCCATAGCCTTTGGCATAGCCCGTAAAAAGATATGTACCGCCGACCGTATATTCCGTTACGTTCGCGTTACCTTCCGTAACCAATTCCACGCCCGAAATGTCATAACGCCGCTCGTTACTATTTACCCGTTCCGCTATCGTCTTTCCGTCCGCGCCTACATGGTCGACGATGCGGAATTTATAGAACAGCCGCGCATAACTTGCGCCTTCGGACATAGAGCAGAACCGTAAATCGAATTTATCGTATTCGTCGGGAACGATATTTCCTTCGCTGTCCGTCGTCCAAGATACGGCCAACTGTACCTTGTTCGCATTGCTGTCCGTATCAATATTCAAGGCTTGCGGATTATAGAAATACAGATACAAACCGTAATTCCCGCGCGCATTGGAATAAAAGGAATAACAATATTCCACGACGTTCATGATTTCAGGGTGTTTTATAACGCCCGTACTGTCATACGGATAGTCGTACAGATTAAACGGCTTGCCGTTAATCGTTGCGCCCGTCAAATCGTCCATGACGTTCGTTTTATCAAATTCCAAAGCCCTGTTGCTTTCGGCATAAGCGTAAGGGGCGGACAATCGCCCGCCCAATATCGTTACAATACATAACACACAGAGGAGAAACAGCGATAAAAACCGTTGAAAATGTAGTTTCAAAATTTTTCGCATTTGTTCACCTCTCAAAAGATTATTGACGGCGGATCAAGCGTAATCTTTAATTCGGTAAAATTGAACCATAGATTTACCGCCGTTTTGTCTACGGATACGGTTATTACAAAATAACAGAGTTTGTAGTTTAAGTCTCCTTGTATTTCAATATCGCCGCCGTATTTCATTTTTACCGCTTCTTCAACCGTAAAGTTTTCAGGGATAGAAAGCGTAAAGCCGTCCGCGCTTTTTTCTAATCCGAATACTTCCGAATAATCGTTTTGTTCCTCGTTTGTACCGTAAAATTTTTGCGGTTGACCATCATACACAAAAGTAAAATTATTCGCGCTGTTTGAAGTGATTTTTACGTCAAAGTTAACCTCGCCGCCCGTCAAGGATTTCACGGCAAAGGATTGCGGTTTATCCGAGGGCGGAAGATATAAACTTCCGCCGTCCGAATCTGCAAGATATTTTTCACCGTCGTATTCTACGTAGTATGTTATGCCTTGATTGCGCAAGACGAAATAAGATATACCGCCCGCTATACCGAGTACAAGCAACACGACAAGAATATACGTTATGATTTTTCCGATTGTGTTTATTGTGCCGTTCGCTTTACTCATTTCTCACTCCTTCTTTGCTTTTATCAAAAAATAAAATGGTCATTATCTAATGTAATATCGGTAACTGTAATTACAAGAGATTCAGCATCAAATTTTAAGTTTATAGAGGTCTCTCCCGAATGATAAACTTCTTCTTCATAAGTACAAGAATATTCAAGGGTAAACGTTGCTTGCGTATCTTGATACTCTCCGGCCGCTAACGTAAACGCATTATTGAAATTATCCCGTACCTTCATTTGTGTGAATTTATCCCCGCTTGATTGCGCAAACGTAAGGAAAGGATTCATATCCATGATTTCAAAAATCGACGTCTCTGCATTAAATTCATATCTCGCTTGTTCATAATATTTTAACATACTCACATAGCTCGACTGCATTTTTGCCTCTACGGCGTCCTTAAATCCTTCCGTAAGCGCGAAATCTCCGCCCGATATAGTTAATTCGCTGTCCAAGGTTCCTACACTATATACAGGCTCCACTGATACCGTATACTCCGTTTGCCATTTTAATTCACTTGCTGAAAACGTTGCACTCAAACTTTCAGCCCGTTTAACATAATCACAGGTCGCCGTTGCCGATATATCTGGATTGGCTCGTGAGGTCGCCGTTACCACAACAGGCTCGCCAAAGGCTTGTTTACATTCGACTGTCGCCGTAACCGCTCCGTCTGTCGTCGGCGTTATTGTTACGTAATCCGTTACCGTTTTTCCTGTCGCCCATTCGCTGGAAGGATTTTTGAAAGCCACCGACCAATCCAATGCCTTATTTGTTGCGTTCGATGGTGCTACCGTCGCAGTTATCGTATAGGCTGTATCTGCCATAGGAGAAATCCCGTTCGCCGCATAATCTTCTTTGGCGATCTTCGCGCTCATCAGCTTTACGCCGTTTCCCGTGCTTTCTCCGATGACCGTTCCGCCCGACGAAGCCTCGTCTTTCGGATCTTCCGGTTCCTCGACCGTCGGTTCGTCCTCGCCCCACTTATAATGGTGCTGCAATAAGCCGCCCGCCACTCCGCCAAGCAGTATCAGCACCAATCCCAGCGCGATACCACCGATTACCTTTTTGCCCGTTCCTTCCTTCTTGTTGTTTGACATTTTTCTTTTCTCCTTTTTTCCCTTTCGGGTTTTTTACTGTTTTTGGGATTCCTCCGCTCGGCGGCCTAAGGAGGAAAACCGGGCCGCCGTCGGAGGATTAAAGGGCTTTTTTCTCACTCGTTTACCCTTTGGGGCGGGATTTACGCACCCGCTATACGGTAGCCGTAACTCTCTACTGCTGGTTTTCAAGCGTTCCCTTCCGCTTGGGGCGGGACTTTTCGGCTTTCGCCAACGGCGCCCGCTATGCCGATAATATGATAAGGATATTTCTGTATAGGCTTCTTTAATTCGCTTCCGAAAGCTCGCTATTCAGATTTATTATCCTGTTCAGATATTCGATCGCTTCCGACAGTCTTTCCTCCGCGTTCGTCAGCGCGTCCAGCCTCTGCACTGCTTTCGCTCCCGACGGACTGTAAATTTTTCCCGCACTCATACTTTCTATTACCCACGCCGCTTCGTCTATTTGAAACAGCAGCCGCGTGTCCTCCAACTGCAACCGATCCCGCAGCGTCTCCGTCTTGTCTCGTTTCATTTCCCGCGTCCCCTCTTGTTCTTGGCAAGCCGTTTCTCGATCTTCTCCGCCCGGCGGCTGTCACGCTGGCCCGTATGATAACCCGCTGTCGCCGCCTCCCGCGCTCCCGGTACTCGCGGGATATTCTTCGCCGCGTTGTAACCGTCATGATAACCCGTATCGTATGCCGCATCCAGATCCGCGCGGTATGCCTTCGCCTTTGCCGCCACCTTGTTCCCGGCCTTCTTCGCCGCGGTTTTCACTTTCCCCGGCTTTTTCGACGTTGCTACTTTCTCCGACATCTTCCTGTCCTCCTGTTCGTTTATTTCTCTCGGCTCTCCAAACGATATTTCTTCCCGTCCGAAAACTTCACTACTTTTGTTTCCGTTTTATCCCGCCTCTTCATTCTCCGCATCCTCGATCGCTTCCTTTATCGCTTCGATTGACTTCGTCAGATCCTGCACCTCGTACCAATACGCTCCCACCTGCACGAACGCCCCGTCTTTCGTATTCTCTTTCATATCCCGCAAGACGGCCGCCGCATACCTCAACTCCGACAGCCTTTCACTCCGTCTCTTGCGGGCGGGTACGGAATACTCTTCATATTCTTCCGCGCTCTCTCCCTGCGCTTCACGGATTCTTTCGATTAAATACGCGATTCCAAACGCTATCAATACACCCAACAACGCCGAAAACATTACCAAAATTATCTCGTCTCCGCTCATTTGCTTCCTCCTCCTTTATTTCCCGTATTTCTTTTTGCCGTCCGAAAACCTCACTACTTTTGTTTCCTTTTTGCCCGCTTCCAAACCGACAACCTTAACCTCCGGACTGCTATATTTCTTTCGCCGCGGGCGGGCCCCTTCCGACTTCTTTGTCTTTTTGGTCGTCGCTGCCTTTTCTCGTTCTGCCGTGATTTTTACTTTCTTTTCCACCGGATTTGTCGCCGCGAAGCTCTCCGCCTCCCCTTTGCTCTTAAAGCCCTTGTATTTCCGAACGTCGTTTTGTTGGTGCAGCACCCAATGCGTATCTCCTACTTGCTTTATCCGACTGCTCCCTTTCAACGTTTTTTTCGACTTTGCTTTCTCTTTCGGCATTTTTTCACCTCGCTATTTTACTACATAGCCGTTATCTATTAGCTCCTGCTCTGATTCGTCCTCGCCGCTAAACTGCTCGAATACCTCAGGATTGCTTCTCATGATCTGCGTTAACTGCCGCCAATGCGCTTCGTTTTCCTTTTTTAGTTCCTCATGCTCCGAAATCAGTTTATTATTCGATTCATCTAGCGCTCGGTAATCCTTTTCCAAATCCTCGAAATCCTCCCTTTGGCCTTCATACGCCGCTTGCAAGTTTTTGTATCTTTCACGCAATTCGTCGTACTCCTTCCGCAACTGCTCGCGCTCACGCTCCAATTCCAGAATCCCCGTCACCGCCGCGCAACGCTTCGACGCGCTGCACTCCGTCACGCTCCCTCCCCCCGTCTGTTCCGTGATTGCCGTTTCGAGAATGTCTTTCTTCTCCTCCGGCTCCGCGGCGTTTTGTTTCCGTTCCCGATATTCTATCGCTATGTTTACTATTCCTGCTATCAGGACAACAACCGCTCCTATCGCAAAAAACAGCACTTCCGATTTCAACAATACTAACCATATTCCTGTCATTTTGTAATCCTCCGTTTCCGCTTTCGCGGTTTTTTATCTTTTTCTCGTTTCCACCCCGGCGGCCGAATGTGCACTCCGACCGCCTTCGCGGATTACAAAAGCTGCGGAAAGCCTTTATAGATTAGCGGCGATACCTTTTTCCCTTTCACGGTTGTCCTACATAAGTGGCTTTTTGATTTCGCCTAAACCGCAACTCTTTTATCTCTTCTTTTTCACCGGCTTCGCTTTCAGTTTTTCCGCCGCTTTGATCTGCTTTTTATCCGTTCAGCGGTTGTTCCCGCATGATTTGCTCTTTTACTTCCCAATACGTTTCCTCTACAAAATACCCGGAAACTTTGTTTGAAGCAAACAACGCGATATTTCCTCTCATCGATACAAACGCTCCTTTTGCTTCCGGAAATACTCCGTCTATTCCCGATATGTTCAACAATATCTTTTTTCCGTCCTCTTTCCGCGTCACTTCGATAAATCCTTGCATTTTACCCTCTCTTTTGACTTCTGCGCCCCGTTTTCCTCTGCGTAGATAATTTCTTGACTGCCCCCGCTTTCAATGCGCTGGCGTTATCCCACGCCAAAAAAATCGCGTTTGCGATTATATTATAAACCGCGTTTGCAATTTTGTCAAGAGAAAAATCGCATTTGTGATAAAATATTTTTTAGGAGGTAATTATGAATAAAATCCCCAATATCTTAAAAGACCTAAGAAAGAATCAAAATTTGACGCAATTTCAATTAAGTCAAGCTCTCAAAATCGGACAAGCCACTATTGCTGGATATGAAAACGGTTCTCGTGAACCACATATCAACAGCTTAATTGCGTATGCAAATTTTTTTGAATGTTCCGTCGATTACCTTCTCGGCAGGGAGGACGACCTCGGGAATATCACCATACACACAGAAAAGCCCGCCTCGCTTCCGCAGGACGAACAAGAGCTGTTAAATATTTATCAGGCGCTTTCCCCTGCGCACCGTTCGCAGATTCTCGAATATGCCCGCTATTTTGCCGAAAAATCCGGTGCGGCTTCTACTCGCCGCAAGGCATAAAAAGCGACTATTTCCAAAACGGAAACAGTCACAAAGGAGAAACTTATGGAAACAAAATTAAAGCTCTTTAACGAAAAAACCGTCCGCACCGTCTGGAACGCCGACGAGGAAGAATGGTATTTCTCCGTCGTGGACGTCTGCAACGTGCTTTCAGATTCTGCCGGAAAAGATCCCGGTGCTTATTGGCGTAAATTAAAACAGCGGCTTAAAGCCGAAGGCAGCGAGGTCGTGACAAAATGTCACGGACTGAAAATGCAAGCTGCGGATGGAAAATATTATAAAACCGACGCCTTGAACACGAAAGGCGTGCTGCGGCTTATTCAGTCAATCCCTTCTCCGAAAGCCGAGCCGTTCAAAGTCTGGCTGGCGCAAGTCGGCGCGGAACGCCTCGACGAAATCGCAGATCCCGAAAAGGCGATCCAGCGCGGCGCGGCTTATTACCGCGAAAAGGGTTATTCGGACGAATGGATCAATCAGCGGCTTCGGACTATCGAAATCCGGAAGAAGCTCACCGACGAATGGAGCGCCCGCGGCGTGGAAACGGATCTCGAATACGCTATCCTGACGAATGACATGACAAAAGCGTGGTCAGGCTTATCCGTCAAGGAATACAAGGCCCTAAAAGGCTTGAAGAAAGAAAGCCTCCGGGACAACATGACCGACCTCGAACTGCTTTTCAACGCCGTGGCGGAAGCTACCACTACAAAGCTCTCCCAAAGAGAAAAGCCGGAAGGTTTTGAAGAAAGCCGAAAAATCGCAAAAAAAGGCGGCGCAGCCACCAAAAGAGCGCGCCAAAGCATTGAGGAGGTCATCGGCGAAAAAATCGTTTCCCCTTTGAATGCCTCGGAAAAGGAGAAACTCGTCACCGAAAAACTCCCGGAAATTCCCGAACTTACCAAACCGAAGGAATAACCGTAAATTACAAAAGAAAAGTTGCGGGATTTTATTATATAACTAAATAAACCAACTATGTTGTTATAAAATCCCGCAAAAATCCGTTTGTTCCATTTTTTGGTTTTTATTGTAAAATTTTCCTATCTTAACATAGGAGGATTGTTACAATGGACAATCACGAAAGAAGCACTCTGGAACAAATTTTAGCTATGCTGCACGGTCTGATCGGACGCGACGACGCGAAAGCCGATTTTCGCCCCGATCTATCCCTCGTTTCCGACCGCCCGGATTCTTCGGGAACGGAAACGCTTATTTTTCCGTCACGGATATTTGCCGAGCCGGAAAATGAAAAAAGCCCTCCGGCTTCCGCCGAAGGCACAGAAAAAGAAAAGCCCGACGAAGATCGGCGGGAAGGTCGTTTTTTGAAATTCACCGATAAGGAGCTTCAAAAAATGGCAAGTTATTTTAAGAAAGATTATTTAATCCACGCGGGCGAAGTCGCCCACATTAGGCAAAAAGAAAACGGAACTTTTGAAATTCGATACCGCCGCAACGGCAGAGATATTTCGAGAAGCGGAAAGACCATCGAAATTGCGAAGGCGCGGTTTATGGCGGCATTAGTTACCCCGACAGAAAAACAACGCAAGAAAAAAGTTCGTTTTTCCGAATACACGTTGAATTGGATGGAGAGCGTAAAGAAAAACGAAATCAAGCCCATTACATACAACAGCTATCTTTTGGTTTTGAATAATTACGCCTTCCCCTACTTCGGAAAAACCGAAATGAAAGAAATTCATCCCATGCTCGTGCAAAACTTCATGAACGAATTAATCGAACACGACACCTACCGAACGGCCGAACTGCTTTTTTCCATTCTGAAACAGGTATTCGATTTTGCCGTTGCCGAGGACATCATTCCAAAATCCCCTATGGCACCGCTCCGCAAACCGAGATATGAAAAACAGAACGGTACTGCGCTTACAAAGGAAGAAGAAAAGGCTTTCGTTTTGCGGTGTTTACGCGGCGGGAAATTTGGAATCGCTTACCTCATCATTCTCTACACCGGAATCAGACGGGCGGAATATCAAACCATCGAGCTTTCGGAAGAATGGATCACCGTCGTCACGGCAAAGAGCCGCCGCGGACTTCCTCCAAAAAAGCGGAGAATCCCCATCACGCCTATGTTGAGAAAATATCTGAACTTGCTTGACGGCGGACTTCCCGTTATATCACTCGACAAACTGACGCACCGTTTTCCGGATTTTGCGCCCGGCCACCATTTACACGAGCTGCGGCATACGTTTATCACGCGGGCTCAGGAATGCGGGATTCCGCGGGAACTCGTTTCGCTTTGGGCCGGGCACCGCGCCGACAATACGATGACGTCAAATGTCTATACGCATTTTTCGGACGAATTTCAGCTTTCCGAAGCAAAAAAATTCTTATACGAAGTATAAAAAGAGCTGTTTTCCCCAATTTTCCCCAAATCGGAAAATCAAAAGCACGGTAAAACGGCTGTAAAGCAACAAAAAAACGTAAAAAAGCCTGTTTTTTAGGTGTTTCCACCGCCCTGATAGACTCTTAATCATTGGGCCCAGGGTTCGAGTCCCTGAAGGTGCACCATTATCGAGCATTTATGCAAGAAAGAAAGCATAAATGCTCGTTTTTCTTTGCATTTTTTTATTTTTATTGTCCTGTTTTTCTTTCGTCTTTCCTTTTCGGGGCAGACTTTGGGGCAGAAAAAGTTGTGCTTCCTTTTACGTTACCATTCCAATTTCTTTCCTTCATTCAATAAATACTCATCAGATAAATCGCTATACGTGTTATTCAGTTCCCCGTTGCTATGACCTACATAATGGTCTCGCGCAGGCGCTGCCACTCCGCATTCTTCGCATCTCGTATAAAACGTTGTTCGCAAATCATAGAGTATATGATTCGGCAGGATTTTATTGAATTGGTCGCGTATGTACTCCACTCCCGGCATATCAAATTCCGTATCTTCTTCTATATACCGTTTCAGCATTACTGTAATCGGTATTTTTTTATACTCTGTTTTTCCGCCTTTTCGTTTGGAGTTTTTCGCCACAATAAAATCCCCTTCTACTCTCGCCGTTTTATATTCGTTCGGACGAAGTCCCGTATATAATGCAAGTGCAAAAATCTTTTCGTATTTTGTGCCTTTCGATTGATTCAGAAGTTTCTTTTCTTCATCTTTCGTCAATGCTTTGCCGTGTTTACTGTTATGTCTTTCAACTATAACGATTGACAGCGGATTCTTTTTGATTATATCGTGCGCTATCGCCATTTTGAAAATACCGTTCAACAACGAATAAATTTCGTTATTTGTTTTCGTTTGACCTTTTTCCGTAAATCTATCTAATAGCTCTTGACAGAAATCCGGCGATATATTCTTCAAAGGCATTGAACCGAAATACGGCTTTATATGGTTTCGATAACGGTACATATCGTTTTCAAAAGTTTTTTCCGATACCTTACGTTTGCGATATTTCTCAAAATAATACTCGGCAAATTCTTGGAATGTTTCGGGTATTATTACCGTTTTTGAAGAACCAGACCTTCTCGATTCTGCTTGTTTTCGCTTCAAATCCGCAACGAGTAAGGCTTGAATAAACTTTTCTTTCGCTATCTCTAAATCCGTACTTGATGCCGTTACGTTGAAACCGTCTCTACGATAACGTATTTCATAATTTGTCGTATGTTTGCCGCTCTTTCTACGGCGTACTTTTACTATTTTGTCTTGAATGATAATTTCTTTTTGAAATCTTATAGCGTCGCCACGATGATGCTGGGTAGGAACAATAAAATGCGCAACACGTTATGCAAGAAAATCTTCTTATACAAAAAGTAAGAAACGAAAAACCCGACGAAGAACATCGCGATACTGATAATGAAAGTTTTTATCGTGTTTACCACCGCGAGCGACACTTCTCCGTCTGTCCTGAAATCTTCAAACAAACGGGAGAAGTTTTCCAGTGTCCAGTACAGTCTCCCTGTATTGTTACGCAGCTGAAAAGCCATTAAGAAAGCGTCTATATTTACGTACACATAAAATATCAAAAAATTCAACACAGGCAGGATGAGGAATATTATGATAAATATCACCCGCTGTAACGGCATCTTTTTCTTTTTAACCTCAGTCACTGTTCTTTCTCCTTACGAGAGCGAGCACCAATGCCGCGCTGATAACCGATACGAACGATGCCGCACTACCGCAGCCTTTCTTTTCTTCCGTACCGGAATTTTCTTCATTTTCATTCTCGACATAGTTGGAGTCTTTCTCCCAGCGCGCCAATACGTTCAATCCTCCCGGCACCACGGCATTGAAATCGAAAGTCGATCCGTCCTCCAATACCCAGCCGACGAAGATAAATCCTTCTTTTACGGGGTCGACCACTTTCTCGGGGACTTTCCAACCCGTAGCCGCCGTTACCGTCTGCCGCCCCAGACGGGTGGCTTCCAGTATCTCTTCGCCGTCGTAGAAAGTCACGTAACAATCCTGCAAACGAATAAAGTCCCCATTCAGATCCAGCCGACTAAAATATGCTGTCCCGGACATCACCCCGTCCGCTTTTTCGAATATGATCTCGTGCGAGCTCAAAATATAATACTCACAGTTTTCGCCGTCGTAAACCGCAGCGTTATCCTTTTTCAACTCTATTATGATATCTGACGCCGAATCGTAATAAAATCCGAAAAACGCCCCGGAATCCGCAGCTTCTTCGTAACCCCATGCTGCCGTTAACGTATAATCTGCTTCGATAACGATATTGAAGTCAAAGGGAGTTTTGCCATTCATCCAGTCCGTCAGTACGTATCCGGAGCGTTCCACTTCGGGAGCTTTCGTCTTTTGACCGTCCTTCACATATTCGATGATATCCTTTTCAGGCAAACCCGTCCGATACACGATTTTATGGCTATTTTCCGCTCTCTCGTAATTTTCGGAATCTTCCGAAAGGTCAAACAGAGTCACGCCCATTCCTGCCGTCGTGTATACTACAAGGATATCATCTGCCGTATGCGCATATCCGATCACCTGACCTTTCAGGGCACTTTCCGGTACCTTAACACTGCCGTCCTCAAATACAAAAATATTCCCGTCCGTCCCCTCATACAGTCCCTCGGCGATAAAGCCGTCCTTTGTTTCTCTCCAATAGGACGTTAAAGATACGTCGTTCAGTACCGGACACGAAAAATCAAAAGACTTCCCGGTTATCGTCAGCCATCCACAGAATACTTTCCCGTCCTTCTCTTCCGGAATCTGGGGAACTCCCACAGTCATGCCATTAATGACAATAAGTTCTTCGTCGTCCAGCTTCACCACGCGTTCTTCCGCCTCAGCCACATAATCGATAAGAATATACGGGTTGACGTCCTCTTCCTCGATATTCAGACCGGCGCCTATCATGAATCCACTTATTTCTCCGTTCTCATCCGCTATGGCCTCCGCTTCCGCCTCCGTCAGCCGCACCGACACCCATTGGTTTTGCTCTATATTTTCCGACAGAAGATACCCGGCCGTATGCCCGTCCGCACCCACGCCATAAAATCGGATACCGCCTGCGGCCAAGCTATACCGCCCGTCATTGGACAGGTGTGCATATATTCGTATCACAATCCCGCCGGATCCGGACACCGCCACGGACTCCCCGAAAATTACCGTGTCGGACAGGTAGGTGGTATTCGTAGGCAAATCGAAACGGAATGCCTTTCCGTCTACTGCTCCCGCATCGTTCGCCTGAGTAAACTCTCTCTGCTCGCCCTTAGTTTCTCCGTTCAGCATTTTCAACGTCCCGTCCGCTTTGGTATAATCTTCGACAGCGTTACTCAGAATACCATCCCCGGCCGCCATGGCCTTTTCGCTTGCCCAGCCCGCAAACGGGCCAAAAATCAAAGCAAACGCATACACTACAGTTAGCCATTTCATAACCTTATTTTTCATATCACTTTCTCCTCAAATGTTTTTCTTTGTTGGCAAAGCCAACAAAGAAAGGGTACCCTTTCGACCGTTATAAAGCAAATTTTTCCGACTTTTTTATTTTATATCAATTCGCCTAAAAATTTCACCGCAGCAGAAATATCTTTCTCGGGATTTTCCCCCACTTCTCTCTCGATAGTCAGATATCCATCGTACCCTATTGCTTTCAAGGCCGAAAGGTAATGCTTCCAAGGTACGTTCCCTTCGCCCAAGGGCAATTCCTTGAAGCATTCGTCGAAGTTTACCGGGTCGACGTGAGTAACGGTAGGCAAATAAATGCGCCTTGCGTCAATCTTTTTCAGCAGGATTCCGTCCTTAGCGTGCGTATGCACGATATAGTCTTTGAGATTATATACGGCCTCGACGGGATCATCCGCCGACACCATTACGAGATTTGCAGGGTCGAGATTAACGCCCACTCCTCGGCTTTCTAGCATATCCAGGAAACGCTTCAGCCTTGCGGAAGGCTCCGGCCCTGTTTCCACTGCAAAATGTCCGTCGAGGCTGTCCGCAAAACCAGCCAATTCACGACATACTTTCGCCATATTTTCATACTCTTCGGTATTGAAATCCTCGGGAACTACGCCGATATGCGTCGTCACAATATTGGTTCCCAACTCCTTTGCCAGGTCTAAAATCCGTTTCTCCCGCTCAATTTCCTCTCGCATTTCATTAGGATAATAATACATTCTGCACCCAAAGTCCCCGCACAAAGCGGACACTTCCAGCCCCTCCCCATCCAAAATGCGCTTCACTTCCTTTACCTCGGTAGCAGTCATTCCGTCATGTACTGCGTCGCTTTTGGCAAAAATCTGCACGCCGTCCAAACCTAAAACTGCGGCTTCCTTCACGCTTTCCCTAAACGGTTTTCTGAAACTTTCCAGCAATACACCTTTTTTCATATCTTCACCCACTCGCAACGGTTTTTCTGCGCTTTCAGTACGCCGTCACGCACCGCCATCACTTCCAAGGTATGCTCTCTGCTTAATGCCGGTATGCCTGTTTCAAATAATTCCAGCACGCTCTTGATGAGATTTTTGAAGAACTCGGAACGAATGGGCGTGAATTTTACTTCCTTCCCGTTGTCGATGCTCACTGAAAAATCGTAAGAAGGAGAATAGTTTAACACCGCTGCCCTGCCGTCTCCGTAATCGATAGACACAGAGGTATTCTCCCCCACGCAGGCCGCTATTGCGCGCTTCGCCCCGCAGCCCATCAGAGTGACAATCATTTCCAGCTGATGCACACAGTACCGCTCTAACGCTCCGCCACCCCCGGTGGATATCACTGACTTGACGGGCGAGGCGAAAGATTTCAGTTCGTCCGCAAAACCTAAAGCCGAGGCGCTGAACATGGGAGTTTTATACTCTTTAGCTAGCTTAAAAATTTTCTTCGCCGTTTCCAAGTCGGGGGCAAACGTCTTATCTATATAAGTAGGTTTCCCAAATTTCAGAACTCTCTCTGCATAAGACAGATGCTTTTCGGGATTGTCCGGGGAAAGAATGATGATATAATCGCTCTTTTCGCATACTTCTTCGATACTGCCGCACAGCTCACATCCGAACTTCCTGCACCACTCTGCACTCGTCATTCCGTCAGACGGAGATTGGTCTAATTCCGCCCAAGCATACGCCACAGTAAATTCTTTTCCCGTCTTTTCGCAGCTCTCCTTAATCCAACCGGGATAATTGTTCGCGTGCCACTCGCTGAGATAAAAATCGATAAATCCTATTTTTTTCATAATTTCTCCTTACAGAACAACTTCCTTTCCTTCCTTCGCCGACGCGTAAATGGCATCCATCACCTTTGCAGTTTCTATAACGTTGTCGATATGGCTGCGAGTCTTTAAGCCGCTTTCGATAGCTGCAAAAAATGCCTTGTCCTCTTCTTCGTACATATTCGGAATAACATAGTCGGGCGAAATCGTCTCCAACAACCCGTTGTTACTTCTATACAGAATAAATTTCCCTCCGTATTCTAATCTCGCGCCCGCTTTATCGCCGAGAAAATCGATAAACATTTCGTTCTTGTCGATGTTCTGCGCCCAAGCCCCATTCAAAGAAATACTCGCCTTGTCCGTCCGCACAAATCCAGTGACGAATTCTTCCACGTCGTTGATTCCGTCCGGTTTTGCCGGCCCAGCCCACATCCCCGTATATACGTAATCGCCAATGTTTTTCGCCAGCTTGTTATAGCAGTTAGCGGATACTGTCTTTACTTTCGCATCAATGATGTACATAATAAGGTCGAGGAAATGTACCCCCCAGTCGATCAAAACGCCGCCTCCCGACTTGGCTTTGGTGGTAAAATCTCCGCCCAATCCAGGAATGCTGCGATGATTTCTGAACGAGCAGTACACATGATAGATCTCACCGAACTCTCCCTTTTCCGCCATATCCTTCAACAGTTCAACCGATTTTTGGTAACGGTTACAGACGCCGATATTCAGCATCAGTCCCTTTTCGTTGGCCAGCGCCTGCATCTCCGCGGACAACTTATAATTGACTGTAACGGGCTTTTCGCAGAATACATGCTTGCCCGCATTCAATGCGTCCATGGTAACGGTGTAATGCGCATAATTGGGGGTAAGTACATACACGGACTCCACTTCGGGATCAGCCAAGGCGATCTTATAATCGACGATCGCCTGCTCACAACCATACTTTTCCCTGGCGTTTTCCGCACGATCTTTAATGAGGTCGACGGCATACTTGATACGTACATTCTTTATCGCTGAAAGCGCGGGAAAATGTGCGCCGTTAGCAATATTGCCGCAACCGATTACGGCAATGACATTCTGTTTTTTCATGACTTTTTTCTCCTTTTGAGCCTTATAATTTTATTTCTTTCCCGTTCGCCAACCGGCTTTCTTCGGCCGCAAACGCGATATAATGACTTTCCAATGCCTCTTTGAGTCCCGTTCTCCATTCGTCCTCCCTGCCCTTATGCTCTGCACAGGCCAAGAAATCCTCAATAAGTCCCGCATCCCCGCCGCCGTGGCAACCGGCCTCGTCGCTCGCTTTTTTCAAGTTTACCTCTTTTATCGGCTTTCCCAATTTCATGACGCATATCTTCGAATCTTCAAAATCTCCGGATATCTCTCCCGCCGTGCCATTTATGACGATTTTTCTATTATCCTTCGCTGCCAGCGACATCATTGAAAACTGAGCAGTTACTCCGTCTTCAAATAACAGATTCACCACCTGGTGATCCACCACGTCGTTACCGCAACGGAATACACATCTGCTCAATTTTGGATTTGCCTCTATAGCTCTTATAAGAGCTTCTTCGTTATACGTGCGCCTGTCGAAACGATTCCCGTCTATGTACCCCGAATGCCGCCCATATATCTGATAGGCGTCAAACGGGCATCTCTCGCGCGCCTTTTTAGGACACTCACCGCAGTATTCTGCTGTCGATAAGGCATTCTCCTTTCTAAAATAAGACAATCCGCCGTATGAACTCACAGAAAGGCACTTTTTTCCCACTAAAGCGATGAGAATATCCAAATCGTGACAACTTTTAGTTAAAATCATCGGCCCGCTCTTTTCCGCCGCCGCCCACGGTCCGCGTACGTACCCGTGCGGGCGGCATTCCCAGTGTCCGTGTCCGTCCCCGCGCCCGCCCCGCCAATAGGCTACACTTTCCGATTGTCTTACGCTGACAATGTCTCCTATTTCACCACTTTTAATGATCTCCCACAATTTGCGGTAAAATAGGCTATATCTCAATACGTGACATACCATCACCAGTCGCCCCGTCTTTTCAGCCAATTTATCCAACTTCCGACATTCTTTTTCCGAAGGGGATATGGGCTTTTCTACCAATACGTCCAACTCCGATTTTAACGCCCTCTCTGTCATCGCAAAATGCTCTTTGTCCGACGAAGCAATGATCGCCGCCGTAACGGCTGTTCCGGAACGGTAAAAGGCATCCTCTGACGCAAACAGCTTGTTTTCGGAAATCCCGAATTTTTCCGCAGCCAGCGCCCGAGCCTCTGCCCGTGGGTCTATGACGGCCGCCACTTCTCCGCGGCCGTTTTTTTGTATCAGATCGGCATACTGGCTTCCCCGATTACCGAATCCCATTATAACTGTCTTTACCATTTCTCTCTTCAATCCCGATAATATTATAATATAGAATACCCGTTTTGTCTTTGATAATTTAAAATCGAAAATTTATCATTTTTCGTCAATTTTTTCTTTTCATGATAAATTTAGATTACAGATATTTACAAACAGAAAAAGGTATGCTATAATATAAATATGGCATACAATTCAAAGTATCATTTTGATAATTTATTTCTGCTTGCCCCCATTCCCTGCGAAAATTCGTTGGTTTATCAGTTAGGGGAAATCTATTGCTCACATACATCGGAAGTGCCAGAACATCCCCAAAATTTTTTCGAGTTCACTTTCGTCCTTGAAGGCAAAGGCATCGTTTATACGGACGGTTCTCCCATCTCCGTCGGCCAGTACGACTGTTACTGGTCGATACCCGGCGAAAATCACCGTATTGTGTCTGACCTCGCTCAACCTCTCCGATTTTGTTATGTGGCCTATATGTCGAGGGACGTCAATATCGACAATATCCACACCCAATTATTTTCCGGGCCCCGACCGCTCGGCAAGGAACAACGCATTTTCAATGACAAAACGTTGAAAGAAAATTTTGCCGACATGCTGACGGAAATATCCGAAAAACCCCCTTTTCTCTCTCCTATGCTTGGCTCGCTGCTGAAGATGGTAATCGTCAAAGCATTCCGGCATCTTACTAATACCGACACAAATAACTACCATATTGACAAAAAGGATGCTGACTATCTGGCTTACCAAACGGCAAGGTATATTGAACAGAATATTTTAAAAATGAAATCTCTTACCGAACTGGAAAGAGTATTGCATTATAATTATCAGTATATCGAACGCAATTTTCAAAAAATCATGAATATGACGCTGAACAAATATTTCCTCAACAAGCGTATGGAAAAGGCAACCGAACTTTTGTCCTCAGGAACAAGCGTTACTAAAACGGCAGAACTGTTGCAATATTCGTGTATTCACACCTTTTCGCGCGCATTCGAAAAATTTTTCGGAATTCCACCCAGCCATTATCAATAACCCTTTCTATTCCCGCTAGTTTTTCCAGCATTTTTTATTTTCTCCCTATTTTTTCCGTTCCTTTCCCATCTTTCCCTGCCATTCCTGCCCACCGTAATCTAGCCCACCAAGACGTGCTCCACTCTAAAAAGAAAAACCCATTTTTTACCCTAAACTTATCGAATGAAAAGGCGACAATATTCCGCTATCTCTTCAATTCTTGTTTTTTTCCAATAAATATGACAAATTTTTCTCAAGGATTTATTTTAGCCGAAAAGTTTGATATAATAAAACCAATAGAAGAAGTTTGAAACAAAGAAGAAAGAAGGTACGATAAAAAAGCCCAAGTCGAGAGCGGACTTAGGCGAGAGTTTTTATAGGTATGACAGTTAGGGCAGCACACTGTCCGAATCAGCAATTACATAACCGCGGAGATTTTAGTAAAGCAATGGCGGCCGTGAGCGGAAAAACATGTCCTTGCGGAACGGTGGTGTGAGAGCGGTAAAAATTCGGAGGTGTAAGGTGGGAACGGATAATGCGAGTTTAGACATTTATTCGGGGCAAATAAAGTCGCCAACAGCAACTTGGATTTTATCAATAGGAGTTTGGCATTTAGGAGCAACAAGAGACGCGGCGTTGAAATTTCCCTTTGGGCAAACAGGAAGCATATCCTTAATGGCGGAGCCAGATTTGCCAAACACGTCGAGAAATACATTATCGAACTTAAAGACGGTAAGGCTATTCTGAGCACGGTTCTTCTCACCGACAGAGATATTGGTAAACTTGTAGCGAACGGGTGAGGTTGCGTAGTTGCCGAACTTCGTAGGACGGAATAAAACTTTCAGAAAAGAGGTCGTGCTTGAAAATCTCGTCAATCCACTTAGCGCCGCGCTTGTCGATTTTCTTGCCACGGATGACTTTGACGTCCTTGGAGTGAGCAAGGATAACGTTACAAAACTGTTCAAGCATGTTGTGAACGTGAAGCCAGTATTTACCGGTGGATTCCATATAAACATCACGACGATTGTTTTCCGAAAACCAAACGGCAAGCAAACACGGGTCATTCTTAAAAGAGGAAAAACGGCGAGATCTGTAAGAAGTAACACCGTTAGGATCGATGGAAGCAATGCAGGCAACAACGAAAGACTTGTGGATATCTATACCGCAACAGATGGAGTAACCGATTTTAAGAAATAAACAGTACCTTTACGACAAAAAAGAATATGAACAACCGACATTGACTGAATTGCGCGAGCAACTACGAGTAACATCGTTACAAGATAGGGGTTCCGTGCTTAAAAGGAACACTTATTTGTGCTTGAAAGCGCGATTCGGCACACATAGGAATAAAGTCAACGGAAAACCTCCAGTTTACCTTCACGTGCTGTGTAGGATAGGAGGTCGACCGTCCGTAGACTTGTACGACAAAAATAAAATACCTACGAGCCGTACAAATTGTTTCATTACTTTTTGTGCCTTTGAACAGTTTTTCCAAAATGATTCTCTTCAACTGTCCGTAATCTGTTCTACGCCGAAAAAACTTTGATTCCGTTTTTCTTCAACGTCTTCTGTTTGTTCTTTCGCCTCGGAAAAATTGTTCTACCCACGTTTTGTAAATTTATAAATCCAACGAACATAGAAGACTTTCTTTCAGACAAAAATAACGCCAGTTTCCCCATTCTTTCGGTTCGATACGACTCCGCCCGGGGTCACCAAATCCAAATAAATCCGAACATTTCTGTTCGGATTTATTTTTTTCTTTTCATACCTTTTGAATCCATGCTTAAAAATTCCTCTCACCTCTCCCTATTTTATCGTTCCTGCTATGAAACTTTTCCACCGATATTCTATAAGGCTGTCCCCTTTTTTGGTATATATAAATTTCCCATATCTGCTTTTTCCAATTTCAGCAAAGCAACTTTTCTGTCGATTCCGCCGGCGTATCCCGTTAAACTTCCATTCTCCCCGACTACTCTATGGCAGGGAATAATCAAAGAAATGGCATTATGCCCGACGGCACCGCCCACTGCCTGTGCGGAAATCTTTTTCCCCGTTTCTTCAGCCAACTGTCTTGCCATGCTTCCATATGAACGAGTATTTCCAAACGGAATGGTCAGCATAATTTCCCACACTCGTTTTCTGAACGGCGACAAACCGCTCATATCGAGAGGCGGAGTAAAATTCGGAAGTTTTCCCGAAAAGTATATATCCAGCCACTTTTCCGTTTGTTCAAAAACGGGCAACGTTTTTTCTTCCGACTCCCCACGCATGCGGGCGGCGAAATATTTCTGACCGTCAAACCATAAGCCGAGCAACTTGTCCCCATTACTCGCAAGAGTAATTCCTCCCAGCGGAGAACGGTAATGATAAATATAACTCACGAGTGTCTCCTCAATAGAAATCGTTGAAATCGCTCACAAAAACAATACGAATTTTGTATTCTTAGTTCATCGATACAGCCACTTTCATAACCCCGTCCCGCTTGTTTTCAAATAAGTCGTAAGCCCGATCGATTTCGCTCAACAGATAAGTATGCGTAATGAGCGGAGCTGTATCGATTTTTCCTTCTTCTATGAGCTGCAAAATTTCCCCGCAGTCGCAGCCGTCTACGCCGCCCGTCTTAAACGTCAGATTTTTTCCGTACATATCGGGAAGAGGTAAAATCTGCGGGCCGTCATATAGCGCCACGATCGTCACCACGGCGTTCGGGCGTGCGCACTCCCACGCCAGCCGAAAAGTTTCGTCCGTTCCCGCGACTTCAAAAACGACGTCCGCACCGCCGTGCGAACTATACTTTTGCACACATTCTTTCACTTCATTGGGAGTGACCGTCAAAACGTCGGGATAATGTCGATTGACGAATGTAATGCGCATTTCGTCCTTTTCGCAGACAATGATTTTTTTCGGATTTTTCAGCTTTGCACAGAGAAGCGTGCATATTCCCGTCGGTCCCGCTCCGAGAATCAGAACCGTATCCCCTTGGGAAATCCCCGAAATTTTTGCAGCCCAAAATCCCGTAGCTAATATGTCGCCCACAAACAAAGCCTGTCTGTCCGTTACGGTCTCGGGAATTTTATTTAACCCCGTGTCGGCGAACGGTACGCGAACATACTCCGCCTGTCCCCCGTCGATACGGCAACCGAGCGCCCAACCGCCGTTTTTATCCGTACAATTGTTCACATATCCATGCTTACAGAAAAAACATTCGCCGCAAAAAGTCTCCACATTGACCGTTACGCGATCCCCGGGGCGCACATTTTTGACTGACGCGCCTACCCTTTCCACCACGCCTACCATTTCGTGCCCCACGGTAATTCCCGGAACTGCGCGCGGCACGCTGCCGTGTTTGATATGCAAATCGCTCGTACAGATGCTCGCCAGCGTCACCCGAACAATGGCGTCCCGCTCGTCTTGAAGGGCAGGAACAGCTTTTTCCGTAAGACAAAATTTCCCTTTTTTAAGATAGGTATAGGCTAACATAAAATCTCCCGTACGCCGTTTAACGAAACGACGTTCATTCCTCCTTTAATATTTGAAGGTAATCACGCCACTCGTGAGTAACCTCGTCGAACGTTTTTCCTTCTATCAAAATATCCAAATCTGCATTTAATTTCGCTATATACTCCTCACCGTAAGTCAAGGCGATATAGCGCAGACGACTAAGGTCTTGTAACATGTTGATAAAACTTTTTCCTTCCTCTGTATACAGGGCTGAAAAACAATCGGCATAAAGCCAAAAGTTAAAGGTTTCGGCCGAAGCGGGGGTTATGCTCTTTTTATTATACAGCTTCAATGTTTCGAGATAACTTTCCTTTTCCTTCACTTTTTCGGAATACGGATAAGAGGCTTGAACTGTAAGTAGGTAGTAATGCGCCAGCTTAGCATATTCGGATTTATCCGCCCGCGATTGGCAAATCGTATACGAAAGAAAACCTTCTTCTCCGATATGCGAAAATACATGATAGATATAGCAGAACGAAAACCCTCCGACTGAATACAGGCGGATATAATTCTCGCGCGCCGTCCTTCTCGACTCTCCCGTTCTCCCCGTCGATTTTTTTCCGTCGTCCAAATAGATATTTATATCGTACATATTATACACGTTAAAAAGCTCGTCGGCGTCCCTTTGCACTCGGCAGTTATCTTCCAGCCAATCGCACAAATCGTCATACGCCGTCGTGAAATCTTCCTCGGGCAAAATCAAATCCCGATATTCTTTATTGATATAATAAGTAAAGCGATCCTGTAAAACTTTATATTCATATTGAGACGAATAGGGAGAAAATTCGTAATCAGGCAAAGAAATGCGGTATTCTTCCTCCAAGTAATCGTTTAACTGCTCTTTCGTCAAATCCGTCAGCTGCGTTTCCGTTCTCCCGCCGTCCAACCAATCCTTTACGAGCGTATAGGAAAAATTCCACGCAAACTCTCTTTCCTTAGGCCCCATATTGTTTTGTTCGTACAAAGGAAATTGCAGGTCCGTAAGGCACCCCGCCCCCGCAATGCTCGTCTTTATCAGAAGGGAATAATCCCCCTTATCTAACCAATGCGCGGAAAGCCCCGCATAAATTCCGTACGGGAGCTCTTCGTTTTCGGATACCGCATTCAAAACCCAAGCCAAACCTTCTTCCTCCGAAATTCCCGAAGAAAAAGAAACTACCGTCCCCTCGCTTTTTGTCGTTCGGTAATTACAAATAATCTCGTCGCTGAGATAATAAGTAATGAACTCGTCTAACCCTTTTTCCCCTAACAAAAAAGAATATTTATCCAGCCGCTCTATCCATTTATCCGTTATCTCCGCATCGTTCAAAGATTCGTCAAAATAGGCTGTATACCTGCCCCCCCCCCGACATACTTTTTGGTATAGTCGATACGGTGCAGCGTATAATTTTGCTCGCAGCTATTGACCGAACAGTTTTCGAGCACATATTTTGCATGATAACAGGACGCGCCCGGGATTAAAAATACTCCGCCGAACATTGCGGCGAGCGACGCACACATCAGTTTTTGCAGCTTCATTTTCTATCTTCCTCCCGTATTTTTGAGTTTATTATACCAAATTATTTATATTATGTCAATATCTTGAAACAAAATGAATTTTTATTTATTCTTTGAAAATTCCCGCCCGAATGCTTATCGTTCGGGCGGGGATAAATTTTTAAGAGTATTTTTTGAAAATGTTTCCCGCTTAAAATTGTAACTGAAACAATCTTCCCATATAAGGTTTTTCCAAGGTTACTTTTATCGTGTCCCCGCAAACAGCTTCCTCTTTCGCTTTTTGTGGATAGAGCCGCACGGCACTTTTCGCACGCACAGGCACGACGATTTCTTCTTCACCTTCCTGACGCCAGACAAACAACAACCCCTTTGCACTTCCTTCTTCTCGGTACAAAATTACCACGGCTTTCTCTTTTTCCCAAATTCGAACAAATCCGTTCGGAAATGTCGGATACGATCGTGCCGTAATCCCGCGGATACGTTTATAACACTCCACTCCTTCCATAATCAAGTCCTTTCCAAATGACGTCGCTTTATCGATTCTTCCGGAAAGATATAATACTCCGCTCATTCCCACAAGCATCGTATAAACAATGCTCTCCTCATCCCACTTCTGTGCGTCAATTTCCTTTCCCCCGTAAAATTCGTCATATAAATGCGGATAAGGATATGCCCACATCCCCGCTTTTTCGGGCGGGATATGCGCCAACGCTCCTTGGGCTATGGACGGATAATTTGACGCTATTTCCTGGTCTGAGGTACTTTGAATATCAAAAATCCGCAGCATGCCGTAATCCGCACGCATTCCTCCCGAACCACAGTTTTCCAGCATCAGGTCGGGAAATTCCTCGCGCAATTCCGCATAGAATTTCCGAACCGCACGCGTATATTCCACTCCCTCAAAACCGCTGTTCCCGATACAGTCGTTATAGTCGTTTTTTATGAACCGTATCCCCGCACGATAATAAAACCTCACTTTTTCCTTCATGTATTTACAGACTTCGGGATTGCGAAAATCCAAAAACACTCGGGCTCCTCCTCCCACCCGAACTCCGTTTCTCTTCAAAAACCAACTGTCGTCTTTTTGATAAATTTCCGAGTTTTCTCCCGCCACTTCCATTTCCAGCCAAAGCCCCGGTATCATTCCCTTTTCCCGTATCTTCTCTATCACCTTAAAAAATCCCTGCTCCCCGAATAAGGTCTTTGAATAATTCCAATCTCCCAGCTTATTGGTACGGCTTTCTTCCGCTTCATATTGCCATCCGTCGTCTATACAGAACACCTCCGCCCCGACGGACGCCGCCGCTTCGATCAGCGGATACGTCTTTTCCGAACACGGCCGTGCCCAAAGACAATTCATGTAATCGTTGAATACCACGGGATAAGGAACTCCTCCCCCCTTCGCTCGCTTTTCCGCCGTGAGTACCTTTATCGCCTCTTCCAGTCCGCCTCTCACCTTGCCTGACAAAACCCGCGGTGTATCATATGTTTCATTTTCTGATAACTCCTTTACCGTTCCCAAATATCTTCCATCTATTTCTGCCGCGGAAATATATGCACAATTCCCCCGCACTCCCACTTCGATCCGCCAATTCGACGTAGGCTCGAAGGAAAGGAACAGCGTCTCACCGCTTCGTTTATTTTCTATCGCAATAAAGGGAATATACCTACACGTCGTATAAGAGCCCCATGACTCAATAGAAAAACTCTTTACTATCGGATGTACGGAAACGGGCACTAATTCCACCTCTTCAAAGCTACGGCTGTGGTATTGAAATTCACTTTGCCAACAGCTCGAAAAATAATGAATCACCGTTTCCCGCGGACAATCCCGAAAGATTTCCATGGATACTTGTCGCGAAAAATGCGATATGGTAACAGGCTTCTTCCCTTTGTTTTTTATTTGAAGCCTGTCGCTTTGTACATTTTCAACCGAATGAGTGTCGTGATCATTTATTACGGAAATGACGAGCCCCGTCTTTTCATGTCTCCATTCCCGTCCGTCCGAAGTCGTACACGCCGACGTCTGCGCACTGTTCGTGAGACTTTCCGCCGCGCTGTGCCCTGCTTCAAAGCCTTCTATTCCCAGATAAAAAGGCCGTTCCTTTTCTTTCATATTTTTCTCTCCTCTTTCTATAATATAAATTTTTGTTATTTTGCTTCCAAAGTCAACAACGTGACCGTCTGCGCGCGAAAAATGATATTCTCACTTTCTTTTTCTTTCCTCTTGAACAGGCGGACGGTATCGGGCGCTTCTGCCGTATTTTTCGCTTCCAAGTCTTTCGAACCGAATTCTTCGCGGGAAACGGGATGAACAGAAGAAAACCCGCCGAAATTAAATTTTACCCGTATATCCCTATCGGAAGAATTGACATAATACAAGCGCAACTTCTTTTGTTCTTCGTCGTAAGCCACACAACCGTGCAATGTTTCCGCATCCCCGTAAACTTCCGAATGACGGACGGGCACCCCTGATTTCATTTGACGCAGCACCCGTCCCCGCATGGAATTTGACGCCATGGCAAACGGATAGAAAATCGTCTGACGGAAAGAGTTCTCTCCCTCTGTCCGGACGGGGCCGAGTACATTGACGAGCTGTGCGAGGCAGGCAATTCCCACGCGGCTGCATTTATTCATTAATGATGTGAGCAACTGTCCCACGACAAGAGCATCACATACCGAATAACGGTTTTCAGCTCGCGCCGCGCGTACCTGCCATAAAGTATCGTCATTCGCTCCCTTTTCGCCCTGTGTAAGGACGTTCCATTCGTCGAAAGAAAGTTTCAACGTTTTGTCCGACTTTTTGACAGCGCGGACGTAATCGCAGGTCGCGGCAATATCGTCGATATACCGCTCAAAATCGAGATAGGATGCAAAAAAATCATCGTTTGTACCCGTATGCCGCCCGTAATACTGATGCAGAGAAATAAAATCCACAAAGTCATAGAGGTGCTCCAAAACGATTCTATCCCACTCGGGGCAGGTTTTCATGGCATGGGCACTGCTTCCGCAGGCAATCAAGCGAATAGAAGGGTCGACGCGTTTCATCAGCTTCGCGGCTTCCACCACCTTCCGCGCATATTCTTCCGCCGTCATATGGCAGATCTGCCAATCCCCGTCCATCTCGTTTCCGAGACACCAATAGCGGATTTTAAGGGGTTCTTTCCGTCCGTCCTCGACTCTTCTGTCCGACCAATAGCTTCCCGGTACAGCGTTACAATATTCGACAAGCTCTGCGGCTTCCTGCGCCGTACCCGTACCGAGATTGACGCACATCATGATTTCCGTCCCCGCGCGTTCCGCCCAATCGGCAAATTCGAGAACGCCGACTTCGTTGGGTTCGAGCTGCCGCCACGCGAGATTGAGCTTTTTCGGGCGTTTTTCTTTGGGACCGATACCGTCTTTCCAACAATACCCCGAAACAAAATTTCCGCCCGGATAACGAACGATAGGGACCTTTAATTCCCGAACGAGAGAAAGGACGTCCTCTCTCCATACGCCTTTCGTCTCGTCATAAATTCCGCCGTAAATGCACCGCCCCATATGCTCCGCAAACGAACCGAACAATAAAGGGGAAATTTCCCCGTCCGAAAAATCCTTATCGATTTTAATTTCTACGTTGTCAATCATGTTTGCTCCAAAAAATTTCAAAGAATTGTCTGCAATAAAAATTGTGCGTACAGTCTGGACATATAATCCGTGGGATGATTCAGGTTATCCGCGATAAGATCTTCCAGATACTTTCTCTCCAAAACCGAGGCCTGCGCCGTATGAACGTCTGCAAGAGCAAGATTTTCATATTCCGTTTCCAATTCCGAGAGAACCTCGACATATTCCGCGAGATCGCGTACCCGCAGGTTTCGCGTATCGCCCGGCTTGTTGCGCCGTATTTTATGATTGATTTCCATACTGGAAACAACGACGACGGAAACATCGGGATTCGCCTCTCGGAAATAATCGATCAGCGCTCCGATATGAAGTTTGAAAAGCTCACCCGAACGATCGGCCGCGGAATCGTTTGCACCCAGTGCAATAAAAACAATATCCGCCATTCCCTTCTTCCGTTCCATAAGAGCATAGCGTTCCCTCGCCTTGTTCACGATATTGGGATTGATTTGCTCAAAACGTCCGTCGATGACGTTCATAAATTCAAGGGAATCTATTCCGCCTACCGAACAATTCGCAAGGTTGACGCTTGCGCCCGTGTACAATTCTATTCCCTTCGCCGTTAATTCGACGAGATTGAGAAAATTTCCCGACCCGCCGGCGCCTTCCCCAATGCTGTCTCCTACATACAACATTTCTACCGTATTTCCGGGTTTCGCTGTTTCTGTAAAATGCGGAAGCCTGTCGGCCTTGGAGGGAACGATATTGCCGTCATAAACTTCCGTACGGATATAGGTGACGACATATCTGTATTTATACAGCACTGTTTTATCCGTCGTCACTGCCCTGCCCTCGTCCTCTCCCGCCTTATCGTTATACAGCCAATCGGAGGGAGCGCCTTCGGGAAGAAAAAATTCGCTGTCGGGAATGGCTTTCATCGATGACGTTTCGGGGATAATCAGCTTTCCGTCCTCTATGGTATAATCCTTTTCCTCTTCGTACAGCGTCTTCAAATCGTTGCTGCGCACTTCGAGGACATGTGCGACGGGAAACATCAATTTTACGGGCAAAATACCGCCTTGTCCGTCCTCCCGAAGCAAAAAGCCTTCGTTATATTCGATCTGCTGTCCGTAAAAAGGCGCCGTAAATTGTCGGACGTCGTTTTTCCCGATCAAGTCTTCTGCGGGAGTTTCCGACAAAATCTCCTCTACCGTTTTCATCTCCGTGAGATTGCCTCCTTGTTGTTTTCCTTCATTACCGCCGCAACCGGCCGGCACGGCTCCGAACAAGACCGCGAACACACAGGCGATAATCCGTTTTTTTCTCATATTTTTTCCTGCCTTTATTTCTTTTTTCGCACCTCAAATCCAAACGGAACGAAATAATATTCCTTCCGCCATACGGGCTCGGGCGGATCGCTCCAACCGAGGCCGTCCGAAAACGCCGTCGCCCCGACAAAATCGGGATCGCCCAACCGATGATGGTGAGGTCCGAATACATTGCGGAGATTGGAATACAGGCGCACACAAAGCCTATTTTTCCCCTCGGTTACCGACGGCGTAAGATCGACGCTACAATCGGGATCGTAACCTTCCCATAAAAGTGTGCCGTTACAATAAATTTCCGCATAATCGCAAAGCAACTTAAAAGAAAAACGATAGCGCGTATTTTCATAAAACTTTTTGACGCGGAAGGTGTTTTCACAGCGCATGATTCCGCAGAAAAACGGATAACCGTTTTGTGTAATTTCGTCGGGAAGCGATTTTTCCGCCGAATCGCGTACGACAAAATCTCCCTTTTCACAAAGCAAATCGTTTCTTAAAAGCGAATCGTTCTCTGTTTGTATTCCGTCGCCATATACCCCGAAATTTCCCGTTAAATAGCAGTTTTCAAGTTCGGTTTTATAGCGGATTTTATTTTTTTCCGTTTCAAGGACATCATCGTTATATACATGATAGGTGTATTCCGATTGTTCAAAATACGTCTTTATGACAATTTCGTTCCTGCCCGTTTTGATATATCCCGTCACATCCGTCTTTTCTATGCAAGGATCGATGAGCGCCCCGCAGTCCTTCCAAACGACGGATCGGCCGTTGATAAAAATTTCTTTCTCTTCATGCGCTTCACAGGCGAAAAAGATTTTGCCGCAGATAAAATCCGAATTTTCCACATCTACAAAAAAGCGCATGTTCAAAGAGCCGTTTTTTCTGCCGTGCATGAGCTCGGAAAACAAGAGCCGAACATCCTTCATTTCACGGTACTCGTTCCCGTCGAACGAGTATTCCCCCCGGTCAAGGACCAAAATATTTTCATTTTCCGCTTTCAGCGTCCATTCCCGTCGATCGGGAACAATTTCAATGATTTCCTCTCGGGGGATGTTCCCTGCGGGCGCCGTTGTCTTTATTACAGAAAACAGAGCGGAATCATAAGGATTCACCTCTACCCTGACCCCCGTAAATCTTTCCGCCGTTTCATTTTCCAAATCGAGACGATATAAGATATAGCCTTCTCTCGGAATCAACGTAAAGGCTTCCCGAACTTCATGAGAATTAGCGGCAAAAATAATTTCGGCGCGGCAAGCGTCTGCCGTTTTTATCGTTCCCCGAAAAAAGACCGACGCTCCGTTTGATTGAAAAGTATATCCTTCCCCGTCGGAAAGAAACACCGAAAAGTCTTCTGTTTTCGCAGAATATTTTTTCAGGGTATCCAGCTTTGCGGCGCTCTCTCCGACGGAACGGGCGGCCTCTCTTCCGTCCATATGGGAGGGAAAACTGCCGCAATAGTAAATTTTTCCGCCTGTTTCAGCAAATGAAATCAATAGCTCTGTCGTGTTTTTGTCCAAGCCGAGACAATTCGGAAGCAAAACGGCAGAATAGGAGCGTTCGCCCACGGTAAGGCGTCCGTTCTTTACGCAAGCATGGCGTTTGAGAATTTCTTCGCTTCCGAGCTCATAGGCGATGCCGCTTTTTTCGAGCTCCGCGATCGTTTTTGAAAATTCGCGGTCATAGGCGAGCACGGAGGCTTTTTCTTTCTCACAATACAGCATAAACGCCGATTTTACGGGAGAGAGGACGAGAAGCTCCGCACTCGGCTCCGCCGCGGACAGCAGACTGCCGAGCGAAGTCAGATAGTCGTTAAACCGCCGATATTTTTTCCACCAGGTCTGATGTTCGAAGTGAGACGGGGGATAATCGCGCTTGCGTTCCCCTTTCAGGCTGTACGAAAACAAATGCTGACAGAGCAAATTGATTCCGCCGGCATACTGTCTTTCGGCAATCGAGCGCAGCCTTTGAAGGCCCACGCTCCAACCGCAGAGCGCGAATGATTCCGTCAGGACGCGAGGTTTCCCGAGCTGACGGGCGACGGAAGAACCCTGCTTCGGGACTTCCATTGGACAGGGAGAGCGTCCCAGCCAATCGATGCCCGGCATTTGCATGAATTCGTACATGCGCATGATGTCGCCGCAGTCGATGACCTGTCCCGAGAGAGAATTCTCGTCAAAGCCGTGTCCCGTGAAAATATAGCCGTAACGGGCACACCACTCATAAATTTTTTGATAGTATGCTCCGCAGAGCATATCTTCCGCCAACGAATAGAAATCGTAACGAAAAGGACGGCAATCCTCCAAATCATAAAACAAACAAAGAAGTCCGTCAAGGACGTCGTATCCGTACTTTTCAAAAAATCGTTCGGCAAAACGGCGGGACCACGGGCAAGTACGTTTTCCGTACTGCGGTTCGTCCGTAAAAAAACCGCGAATGGAATTTTTGTAACGTTTCCGATACGTTTCGTATACTTCTTCGATAAAACAGTCCGTCGTCTCGTCGTCGAGTATATCCACATAATCGGGAGAGGTCCGCACGCAAACCGTGAAACGGGCTTTATCCTTTGTCGGGACGCGTTTGCAGACTCCTTTTTCCGCCTTATAAAAAGCCAAAGGCTCCGCGCCGTCGGGCATCGCATCTGCGGGATAACATTCCAACCACCTGAGACGATATTCGGGGTGTTTTTGTACGATTTTTCCGTCGGCAAAGCCGCTCGGCCAGCCGTTTTCATCGTAAACATAGCTGTCCAGGCCCCGCGCCGTCCCCGCTTTTACCCCGGCATCCAGACATTCAAACCATTCCTTTCCCATGTAGTCGGTGAGAAGGCCGCTGCGTGCGTGCATAAAGTAACCTCCGCACCCCTTTTCGGACATCTCCCGTATCTGATCGGCCATTTTGTCCGCGTCGAGACGGTCATTCAGCGACCAAAAGGGCAGAGAACGATATTCCCGCGAACGTCCGCGGATGATATCGAAAATAAAATCCGTAGCTCCCATGATTTTCAAATTCGTTCGGCGCGTTTCAGCCATTCCTCCGCCAGGAGCTTTTTTCCCTCCGCGGTTAAATGAATGCAGTCTACCGTATAAAATTCGGGCGTACGCTCCACCCAATTTTCGGCAAAAATCCCGTCCATGGGGAGATATACCGCGCCGAACTCGTTGGCAAGGCGGCGAATCGCATAAATGCGCTCAAAGAGCGAATTTCTCAATCCGTCCATGCCGAAATCTTTCGGAATGAGAAACGGTTCGACGACGATGACTTCATGAGTGAACTCGTAAGCCGTGCGGAGCATACGGCGATAAGTATCGTAAAATTCGGCTTCCGAAGCGATACGGGGCGGCGTTCCGCGCACCGTCGTGTCGTTGATGCCGCCGAGGATAGAAATTACGTCGGGGCGGATATCTTCGCATTCCGGACGAAAGCGCTGTAAGATCTGACCGCAGCTTTCTCCGTTGATGCCGCGGTTAAACCCCTCGACATCGCCCAGACGCTCGCATACGATTCGGTTATAGCCCGTAAGGCCGTGGCGGTCGGAATAGTCGCGGCCGCTGTCCGTAATGGAATCGCCCATAAATAAAATTTTTGCGTTCTTTTTAATTTTCAGCGTTTTCATTTTTCCGATACCTGTAAAGTGCGGCGGGGTCCGCGTCCTCTCCCCGAATCAGTCGATAGAGTTTCAAGCCCTTAGCCTTGGGGATAATTCCCTTGGGCGAGCTTGGAGAAGTAAACAATCCGAAATCGATTTCTATTCCCGGCCCCGCAGTCCAATCGTACAGACGGAAAATAAATACCGTCTCGATATTTTCGCACGAACGGAAGGCCTCGAAGTCCGTCGGAAAGAAGGAAGCCTGCAACTCGTCGGCCTCCGACTTCTTCATACCGCGATTGACGACGAAATCGGAATCGTGATAGCCGAATTCGGTAATAAATATTTTTTTCCCGCCGTCGCCGTGGCGTTGCATGACGCGCAGAATCATTTCCGCGCCGCCCCGGATAATCGAAGCGTCGCCGCCGAAATTATAGGCGTGATAACACTGTACCTGAAAATAATGATCGGGATCGGTATCGGGGGCAAGTCCGCGCGGAAATCTGCCCGATTCCACGGCACGATACACAAACTCATAAAACTCCGCCATTTCCGCATAGCCGCGATAGGGCGTGGGCGCGGGAAATACCACATACGCCTTCGGATTGCCGCGCTTGACGCCCAAGTTGGAATAATAGCAAATATCCGCCGTGATTTCCGCCTTTTCGAGATTGGTATAGCAATATCTTTCGTCGTACTCGGAGTTCTTTACGCTATGGGAGGAAAATCCCGGCTTTGCGAGATAGGAATTCATGTTTACTTCGTTTCCGCATTCCCAATACTCGATTTCGGGAAATTCTTTCGCCATCATCTCATACGCGCGGGCAATCATGTTCATTTCGTCCAAATACGCCTGAGTGCCGGGTTCCGGCATTTCCGGAACGGAGTTCGGAGTACCCGTAAAACTTTTCGGAAATACGTAATTATGATTCATGGCGACGATACGAATCTTTCTTTTCGTCAGCTCCTCCACATATTTCCTGTAACGGCGGAATACGTCATCTTTCCATTCCAGCTCGTCCGTATCCCCTTTCCGCTGCAACAGACGTTTGTGATGCATCCAGATGCGCATAGATTTTGCGCCGAGACGGTCAATCAAATCGATTGTCGTCATAGGGTCGGCACCCTTGTCCAAAGAACCTTCAAACTCCTCGCATATCCCGTAAAAATACGCATCGGGATCGCAAGTATATCCGAGACCTTCTTTTACCTGCATATTTTCTCCTTAAATAATTGCGCCGTTCCGCTCTGTACGGAACGGCGCCTCGTCGAATTTTCTGCCGAATTATGCTTGTTTTTTTTTATACTTATAAAGTCCCGACGTATCCGCGTCCTCGCCGTTAAAATACTTAAACAGCGCAAGAGCCGCGGGCTTGGGCGTGATTCCCATCTCTTCGACGGGAGACGTAAATATTCCGAAAGTCTTTTCCATATCCTTGACTCCCGCACCCGCCGTCGTATAGTTGAACATACGGAAACAAAACACCGCTTCCAAGGAAGGAAGATTCGCCTTTAACTGATCGATCGCTTCGGGATACCATTCCCCGATATCCTCCTGCCGCTTCGCGTCGAAACTGTCGTACCAGCCGAACTCGGAAAGAAAGAGCTTTTTGCCCGCATCGCCGTGTTCTACCGCCACGTTATACATATCGATGTTTGCTTGCAGCCAATCTTCATTGGGCGCGACGTTCGCATACGGATGCCAGTTGAGCACGTTGAAATAATTGTCCGTGTTTGTGTCCGCGGGAATAATTCTCTCGTTATTTTCATCGATACTCGTCGGAAGTTTTCCCGATTCGATTTGTTCGTACAGAAGATCGATAAAGATCGCAGAGGCGTCCGTCGAGGAGAACACGAGACCGGGCATAACGAGCTCGTTTTCGGGATTGTGCTCTTTTATGCCGAGGTTTGCATAGTAGCACTGATCCGCCGTAATCATCGCCACCTCTTCGGGGGTATATTGATATTGCGCGTTGACCGCCTCGGAATTTGCCGTGGAATACCCTTGACGGACAATCGTCGTTCCCTTCGGGTGATCCGTTTCGTTATTGGGTTCCCAAAGCGTAATTTCGGGAAATTCTTCCGCCATCATGCTGTAACAATCGCGGAACAAATTCATAAACGCCATATATTCGTCCGGTTCGTTGACGGGATCGGGAATGACCCCCATGGTCGAAGGCTTTATCATCTCCACGGGATAGAGGTATTGATGGCTCATGACGAGAATATTTTCTACGCCCGCTTCCTTCAAATCCGCAAAATAATTATGATACGTCTCCACCGCATTGCGTTTCAGACTGATTTCGTTGGAAGTCCGTTCCCGTTCGAGAACATAAGGAATATGCATCCATACGCGGACGGATTTAATGTTCATCGTCTTTATGAGATCGCAGACGATTTCCGTCGTGATTCCGGGATCCTTGGAAGACGTCGGCAAATCGGAGGGAAGGACGCAAATTCCGAACATATTTTCCGGGTTCACTTCATATCCCAGCCCCGTTTTCTGCTTGGGGCCGTCGTCCTTTTTACAAGCTACACCGCCGAAACCGAGAACAGCGGTCAAAGCGGAAATACAAACGATTTTAGCGATTCTTTTCATGACGCCCTCCCTTTTTCAAAGCGATCGCCGCACCCGCGGCCAAAACGGCAAGTCCCGCCGAAATGCCTGCCACACTTCCACAGCCTCCCGACGACGACTCCGAAGAACCGCTCGAATCTTCCTCTTTCGGCGGAACGTAGTCCTCCGTGTCGATGTGAATACTTCCGTCCAAAGAATAGAGATTTGCCGTCTCTATCGTCGCGCTCTTTTCCTCGACGGAAAGAGCGATATTTCCCTCCGCGGAGGTCTTTCCTTCTTCAAAATAGAGAGTGGCCACGGGAGAACCGAGGTAATCGTAAGGATCCTGCGCGTTGCGTATGGAAATCTCGACATATCCGCCGATCATTTCCACTTTCAAAGTGCTGCCCGAAAGGAGTCCGCGCTCCAAAACCGCGGTATTGCCGCCGGATTCGTCCACGAGCCCTTCTGCGGTCAGCCGATTGTCCTTAAACGTCAGGGAACATGCGGCAGTATCCGACGTGACGCCGAGCGACAACTTAAAGCTGCCCTCCACATCTCCGAATTCGAGGAACAGGAGCAGGCTGTCCATGGTTCCGACCGTCTTTGCTTCGGCGCTCGGAATGAGCGTAAGCCCCTCGGAGGAAGTCACGGCAAAATCGTTGAGCGTCCAGCCGTCGCTGTTTTTGCGGAAATCGCTGCGGAGTTCATCGAGACTTTCCGCGCTTGCGGCAGTTCCGCAAAGAACCAAAGAAAGTGAGAGGACGAGAAAAAGCAGAGCGGAAAAAAGAATACGGAATACATTATTTTTGGATTTCGTCATATTACGCCTCCTGAATCATCGGGTCGATATTCGTAATCGAGAAATTGGTCGCATTGTAATATGCTTTTCCCGTATTTTCGATCATCAGAGCGGTATAGCCGAACGTGTCGACGTCCGTGAATACGATCTGCGGTTTTCCGAAAGCCGAATCCGGTTGAGAAGTTTCTTTAATAAATACCTTTACCGTGCGGGAAGAAATAATCAACATGCAGGTATACCAGGTTTCCGTATCCTTAAATACGTTCAAGGAACAAGTGGCGGAAGTCGCTCCGGAAGCGGTCGTCATATTCTTTCCGACGATGCTCGTCGTATTTCCGTCCTTGCGGAAATATACTCCGGGCGCGTCGTTACAGGAAGTATCCAGCATTTCGCGACCGAAGGAATAACCGAACCCCGCGAGTTCCGTCCCCTCGGGAAGGGAGGAAGGTCGGAAATCAAAACGCGCGATCTGGTCGCCGAAACGGGACTTGGAAAGAAATGCCGCATCGCCGCTGATGTCGTGGAACTGGATATAGTTCCGATTCATCTGAATAGGAGTCTTTACCCCGCCGTACATGATCCATTTGCGGGTATTCACGTAATGTTCCTCTATGATTTCCCCCGCGATCTCGTATTCCTTAGAGCCTTGGAAATTAATTCCTACATTTTCACTGTCGGGATAAATCGCCTCAAAAATATAGAGGGAGAAATTATCGATGGCCGAGCCGTTTTCGGGCGCCTGAGCCGCCGCGTCCGGCGTGACCGCCGAAACGGAAGTATAACCGTCAAATTCGACGTCCTCGAACGCTGCGCGTTCGATATCGTTTATATAGACGCGAACGGTGTTGTCGTAATATCCGACGAGCTTAACCGTCGCCGTAAGCCCCGTCAGCTCTTCCACCGTCACTTCGTTCCCGACGACCTTTCCGTCGGAAATATACGCGAGCTTATACGCCTCGCCCGCCTTGCGCATGCCGATAAAACTCTTTTTTGAAGCGTCCGAATCGGGCGTCTCCAAAGCGAAGCCGCTGCCGACATAGGTATTCTCGGTCAAAGCGGAAGTCGTAAGGTCGTAAGAGATCTCGAAGCTCTTGGTGCTCATTGCGTTGCGCTCGATAGGGTCGGCATATACGAGGGAGCCGTTCTTTACTCCGTCATAGGACACCGTACAGAATTTTCCGCAATAAGTCCTTTCTTCCGTGTTCGTCTGCACGCCGCGCCAAGCGGTATCGGGCGTCGGGAAAGAAGGATAGCTTATGTCCCCCGTGCTGAAATCGTCCTTAAAAAGGGAAGTCTTATTTTCGCCCGTCCCTTCGCTCAGCTCGAAACTGCGAATTTCCATAACCGTTTCGCCATAAGTGGTAAATCCCATATAGCCGCCGATTTCGATCGTCTTGAAATCATGGACGGTATAAGTCGATTCCTCCGCATCCGCATCTCCCCACTTGAACTTCATGGAATATTCGTTGTCTTCGTTGGGAGCGGGCTTTTTGGTGAACTCCATAATCACGCGCTGGACACTGCCGCCCGCCAAAAGATTCCCCGCATTGAATACGTCCGATTCTACATATTCGGTCTTGTCGGGCGTACCGAAAAATCCCGTGCTGCTGGACATGTCCCGCTTTGCAAGGCGCATACCGCGTCCGCTCTCGCCCTCGGAAGCCACGCCGCCGCTGTTGATTTGGAGGAAATACGCGGAAGGAGAGGTATAATAAAAATCGTTTACGGACGCACTGCCGAAAAAGATTCCCGACCAGCTCGGCGTTCCCACCCAATTCATCTGCATGTCGATCGTGAAGGAATCCCACGTCTCGTCGAGCGGCATCTTCTGCAAGGCAATATACGACCCCCACGTATTGATTCCGTTCATGCGGAGCGCGGAATATTCTACTTTTTGTCCGACTCCGTTCGTCGCCGTCCATGCGTCGGAATCGAGCGCTTCCCCGTCGAAATTGTCCGTCATTTCCAAAGACTTGATATTCGCCGCAGCCGCGCGGTCGGTATGCTCCGCGCCGAACGCAAAGGCGGAAGAAAGAATTCCCCCTGCCATTGCCAGCGATAAAAACAATGCAATACTTTTTTTCACTGATTACTATCCCCTTTATAATTAAAATTCAATTTTCGGAGTAAATTTATCCAACAACAGCTTTACGATAAACACGATAGGCCCGAACATTAACGAGAACAGAATACCGACCGTCGCGGCACTCTTTGCATAGGCCTCAATGCCCATATTCGTGCGCACATAGACGTACATTGCAATCGTCATCGTCATGCCTTCGGGACCGCCGCTCTCGTTGGTGAGGAGCATGGGCTGCATCAAAAATCCGAACATGCCCATGACGGCGAGCACGATAAAGTTGGATACGGTGGTCATCGTCAGAGGCAGAGTGATGCTCCAAGCCTCCCGCCAGAATCCGATTCCCTCCAATTTGGCGGATTCGGAAATTTCCTTCGGAATCCGCTGCATGGCACCGCTCATTAAAATGACGTTCGAGCCCAAACCTGCCCAGACGCAATAGAGATAAATGAGCGGCCAGACGAGCGGATTATCCGTGCTCGGCGTGAGCCATTTGAGATCTTTAATACCGAATACTTTTTCAAACAGCAATCGTATCGTACCGAAGCTGGGATCGAAAAGATACTTATAGCACATCGTGAGAACGACGATCGAAATCATGCTGGGAAGGTAAAACAGCACGCGGTAAAGGCGTTCTCCGGGAACATGCTTATAAAAAGCATACGCGGTAATAAAGGCGAGCGGCAAGATGATGAAAAGTCCCGGAATAATGGAAAAGACGGAATTCCACATCGCCCGCTGCATCACGGGATTGTCGCCCAAAACCATTTCCTTGAAGGTACGCACGACGTCGTCGACGCCGCTCCATACGTATTTTCCCTCCAAGGGCTTATACGTCTTGAAAATCAGCGTGAAGCTCTCAAAATTTACGTACAGCCAGAAGACGAGGAAATGAATGATGGGCCATGCGACCAGACTGAGGACGAAAAGATATTCCCATCTTTTACGGCGGCTCTTGATTCGCTTGGAAATTTTCGCTCTTTCCGCTGCGGAAAGTGCCGCGTCCGTCGCTTCGTTTATTTCCGTCATCGTTTTGTTGTTATCCATAGTTTTCCCTCTCGCTCGACCGTTCGGCACCCGAAGGCACCGCACGCGCCGAGTCCTTACTTCAATTCATTGATTCCGAGCTCGTCCACCCAAGTTCCGTAGTCGCGATTGGTCTTTTCGATGACATCTTTCATAATATCTGCGCCCTTTTTGGTCAGTATTCCGTTCAGGCACGGACCGGAGCCGATGCTCTGGAACAATTCGGGACGCTTATACGTAAAGATATAAGAAAGGTAGGTATCGCGTTCGTCTTCGGGGACATGCCCCTTGTTCATGGGATATTCGACGATATTGAAATCCGCTTCCTCATACATTTTCAGAGAGCTTTCCACATAGGAAGAGAACTCAAAGCCCTCGTCGGCAAATACTTCTTCCGCTTTCATGGGATCATATTCAAAGGGTCTGGCCACGCCCGTGTTTTTCGTGAAGTCGAGAAGCATTTCCTCGGAATTGATGAACGCGAGGAATTGCTTTGCAAGCTCCTTGTTCGGGGCTCCGGACGGAATAAAAATGACGTCCATTTCCGCATTGTTATTGATTTTATAGGGCTTTCCCGTTTCGGGATTGATCGCCGCATTATCGAGCGAGGGAACGAACATCGACTTCATCGTGAAATCGTCGGGCATGAAATCGCGCATTTCGTTTTCAATCCAGTTTCCGACGAAAATGAAAGCCGCCTCGCCGCGGATAAACGCCTGTTCCGCATCGATCCCCGTAATTTCGTCGCACTTTTCAATTGCGTTGATATAGTTTCCGTTATGGTCGGTAATGAAGTCGGAAAGCGTGTCGAGCGCGACCTGAATTCCTTTTTGTTCCCAGACGTTGCCGCCGTTCGTGAAGGCCTCCACGTCATATTCGGGCGCGCCGAAATCCCAGAAATCGTAATAGGAACCGTCTCCGTCCTTTTTCGCGTTTTCGCTGGCTTCATATACGCCCTGATACTGCGCCCACCAGACTTTGAGCGGGAACGTCAGCCACCATTGTCCCTTATTGATACCGAAGGCGAACGCCTGTACTTTTTTGCCCGTGCTGCTGGTCAAATTCGAAGCATTGAGGTCGTCGACGTATTCGTGAAGTTCTGCCACCGTTTCGGGAGCCTTATCCCAATTCTTTCCCGTGCTGCGGCGGGGCGTATTGAGAACGACGTCCTCATTATAGACCATGCCGCAGTTGAGCACGGACCACGGAAGAATCCAAGGATGAGAATTCCCCTGTCCGGGACGCACCGTCATATAAGGTACGTCGATTCGGTCGTCGTTCATGTAGTCTTTGATTTTAATTTTTGTGCCGTCGAGCTTTTCGACCTCCGTTTCGTACAAATCGTCGAGCGGCTCAACCCAACCCTGAGACACGAAATACTGCCAGTCGCAGTCCTGATTGAAATAGATGTCGGAAAGTTCTCTGCCCGAGGACAAATAGGAGGTAATGCTGGTTTGAAGGTTATTGTCCTCTATCAGCTCTACCTTTACCCCGGGATTTGCGGCCTCGAATTTAGAGGCCGCGGACTCCATCCATGCGGGACCGAAGCCGCCGACATAATAGCGGATTTCCAGCGTATTTTCGTTTCTATTTTCTCCCGACGAACAACCCGCGAAAAGAGCTGCCGAACTCGCGACAGCCAATGTCGCAGCTAAAATTCTGAATGCAAATTTCTTCATAACTTTGCTCCTTATAAACAAATTAACCTTTGATGCCGCCGCCCATGTTGAGACGGATGATCTGTCTTTGGCAGGCGGAAAAAATAATGATGACGGGGGTGATCGTAATGATGACCGCGGCGAACAATTTCGGATAGTCGAGCACGTAAGCTCCCGCCGTCGTGATGTTGTCGGACACTCTCTTCAATCCGACCGCAAGCGTCTCGTGCGAGGGGAAGAACATATATGCGGAAGCATAATCGTTCCAATTTCCGATAAACGCTAAAATCCAGACCGCGAACATGGTCGATTTCGCCTGCGGAATCATGATTTGTAAAAAGATGCGCCAATTGCTTGCACCATCGATCTTCGCCGCTTCCGCATAAGTGGACGAAACACCCGAAAAAATACCGTAGAGTATCAGGAAATTGAATCCGAATCCCGAAGCACCTTTGATAATCATGCCCGGAAGCGTATCGTAAAGCTGTAAATCATGCATGAGCCGAAACATGACGGGAAGCGAACCAGTCGTCGGGATAAACATGATAGATATTGCGATGAAGTACAAAATCCTTCTGCCGGGGAACTTGTATTTTGCGACGGCGTACGAGACGCACGCCGTTGCAAACAACGAAGCCGTAGGAATGGTAAGACTCAAAGACAAGGAATTGAAAAGCATGGAGCCTAAATTGAATAATTTGAAGACTTCCGCATAATTATTGAACATTAATTCCTGCGGCAGCGGCCAGGGATTATTTAGGAATTCCTGTTTCGTCTTCAAAGAATTGATCAGCATCCATACGAGCGGATAAATAATCGTGAGTGCGTATAAACCGAACAATACGCACAGCACAATGAGTACGGGACGATGTCCGCGCTCCCATTTTTCTTTTCCCTCCGCTCTTTTTTCTTCCCTGTTATTCTCGCGCCAACGAAGGAAAGACTCCTTCATCGAAGCGCAGACATTTTTTAACTTCATAGATTTTCTCCTAAACGTTGTACGGGGCTTCCCGTTCGTTTATGCATTGGTTTCTTTGAGAACGATATTGTCGAAATAGAGCTCCATTTTTGCGCTATCATCTTTTTTCTCGATTTTATCGTTATAGATGCGGAGGCAAATCGTGCCGTTCCAAGCGGTATCGGGCTTTATTTCAAGTTTGAGAACCATCGCGTCCCCGTTGAACGCCAACTTGCTTTCTCCAAGAAAATATTGTGCGGCTGTATCCTCAGCGCTGTAAGCCTTTATCTTCATATCTTCCACCTTAAAAGTTGCGCTATCGGGTACCGTCGAACAAATTTGTAAGGGAATTTCCACCGTATAGCCCTTCGATGTGTCGATATTCTTGAACTTGAATACGATTTTTTGGTGAGAATCTCCCCAATCGATATTGAGTCCTTCTTTATAAATACGATTGGTCGTCCATTTCAAAAGATTGCCCGCGCTGGGAGCCAAATCCGATTCAGGGCCGCATTCGCGAGGTTTGAGCGCGTCCTTTACTTCGAGATTATCCCCCGAGGCAGCGACGCTCAACATAGCGGAGTCAGCAGTCTTTTTGGCCGAATCCGCCGTAGCGCTTTCAAAGGCTTCGACGGTATCGTCATACTGCAATTCGGAGACCTTATAAACTTGAAGGTTATCGAACGTCAAAGTAAGTCTGCCCGTTACCCCCTGATTTTTTGCACCGTGGCAACCGACCCAAACCTCCCCGTTCCAATCAGAAGCAACGCGGATGTCGAGATAAAGCGTTTCTCCCACCTTTGTGAACTGACCGAGTGCCTCACCGCTGATATTCAAATGATATTTCATGGTATTGTCGAGCTTGGGATCCGCGGCAGTATTGTTATAGGAAAGTCCGAGGTCGTCCTCAGACGCCGTTACGCGATAGCCGTAATAGAGTTTCGTATTGATCGCGGATTCTTCCGTCACGGCTTTCGCCGTTACGGGAATACGCACGAGATAACTCGATTCGGGATCTATTTCGCCGTTATAATGGAAAACAGCTCTTTCATTGAGTGTCGGGGAATAGATTGTCCATTCAATCGCTTCTTCCGCCAAAGAAATTTCAGAAGGAGTCGTAGAATTTGTACGGGCACCTACGTCGAAGAACGTTCCGTGATACATCGGTTTCTGTGTAGAGGTCGTTTTATCCGCAGACGTATAATAAATCCCGTTCGGGTCGAGCGTTCCGCGCGCAAAGGTCTCCGTCATAATGCCGTTTTCATAATCGACGTCCCCTTCTACCGACACGGAAATGCTGTCCTTGATCTCCGTCCCCATCACCGTCGCAACGACGTCGGTCGTACCGTAAGCCTTTGCTACGATATTAAATCCTTCGGGGGCCTCCACGACGTCTATTATGTCCTTGTTATACGTCCACTCGATTTCGTAAGGGTCGCAGTCGGCGGGTTCGGATACGATTTCGATCGTCTTCGTCTCGCCGCGCTTTATCGTCGAAGTTTCCTCCACTCCCGAAATAGAAATTGCCGTAACGGGCTTCGGCTCTACGTACTCTAAAACCGTCAAAGGCAACTTTGCGGAAATGTTCGTTCCCTCTGCCGTCACCGTAATCACGACCGAACCGGGCTTTATACCGGTAACTTTTCCGTTTTCGTCCACCGTTGCGATTGCGGGATCGCCGGAAGTCCATTTTACCGATACCTGCGCATCGGCAGGGTCCGTCGTATATCCGAGCGTAACGCTTCTGTCGGCACCGACATAGAGTTGATTTCCCTCCGGCTTATTCGTAATCGTAAGGGACTTGACCTCCCCCATTTCTTCCGAGGACGATGTCCCCGCACTATCCGAACTGCTAACGGAACCGGAATTTCCGGAGCTCGAATTATCGCCCGAATTGCACGCAGCGAGAAATCCCGTCGTCGACATCAAAAGCGCCATAGCTACAACAAAACTTTTGAAGAATCTCTTCATTTTCCTATAAACCTTCCTTATAATTTTTTCAGATATGATTTCTCACATCAAAGTTTCCAATCGGGGAGATATTTCGACGTATTTTTCACCATTTCGGCAAAGAGCTTTTCGGCCTCTACGGGACTCAGTCCGCTGCAAAGGGGCTCCTGAATAAATACGTTGAACGTCTGAGCAAGATCGCGGGCACGGATAGCGCGCAGCGCATTTTCCTGCTGATAGATTTCGCGAAGTACGAGCGATTGAATCGTAGGCAACAGAGGAGCCGCTCCCAAAGCCTTCACTTCGCCCTGCGTAAAGGACGCATTCGTTTCCACCACCGCGTTTTCGGGCGCGAAGGGAACTTGTCCATGATTGGGAAGATTGACGTTGGAAATAAAATCGCGCATTCCCACAAGGCCTTCCATCAGATATACGAACTCTTCGTCCGACTTTTTAATTTCCAATTCGTCTTTTCCGCTGACCAGTCCTTCCGTCTGTTTGATGCGCAGCGCAAGATCCTGTTTTCTCCAATCGACGGAAGTCAGGGCGAAGCCCCAGCGCTTTACCGTTTCGGGATTTTTCAGATACCAGGCGCCGTTCATAAATTCCGCCAAATGTCGGTCGCCCGCCGCCGCGATCTGACCGAACCGACGGAACAAATCGATTTTTACGAGATTCGTACTCTTAAAGGGATTTTGCTCCACCTCCTTGTTCATGCTGTCGCCGAAATGTTTTGCGACATATTCGCGGTATAAAGGAAAAATATCCTGTCCCTTATATTCCGCTTTCGTAAACCACGTGAAATGGTTGATGCCGATGACGTCGGTCTTGATCTCTTGGCGTCGAACGTCTTTCGCTCCTGTCATTTCCTCGACGACTTCCGCAAGGAAACGCTGCGTCCCGAATACCTCGTGGCAGCAGCCGAACGCCTTGATCTTCGGAAATACGTCGTACAGCGTCCGCGTGCACAGCGTCATGGGATTCGTAAAGTTGATAACGAAAGCGTTTGGACAGCAGCGCGCAATCGCTTCGGCAAACCCTTCGTACATGGGAATCGTCCGCATAGCGCGAAGGATTCCGCCGGGGCCGGCTGTATCGCCGACCGACTGATAAATCCCGTACTTTTCAGGGGTATGTACGTCCGAATGCATTTCGTCGAAAGTGCCCGGAAGAATGGAAATCATGACGAAATCGACATCTTTCAAAGCCTCGTCCAACGTTTCACATACGCAGTATTTCCACTTACTCTTCGTGCGTGGATCATTATAAATGCGTTCTCCGATGATTTTGTTGCACTCTGCCGCCTCTTTGTCGATATCGTAAAGATTGACAATGCCGCAGAAGCTTTCCTGCACGGCCAAATCGTACATGAATGTACGCGCCCACCCTCTTGAACCACCGCCGATATAGGCGACTTTTACATCGTTTCTTTTCATAAATTTTTATTCCTTTGCCGCGTTCTGCGGCCGATTGCTTTTCAAGATTTTTTACTTACGCGGTTAACCGCGTAAGTAAGAGGCCTCTTACTTTTAATTTCCGAATATAAATCGACAGTTGTTTCCGTAAACCGCTTACATAAAACTTGTAAGCGCTTACAGTATGCATTATATCATACCTCTTTCATTCTGTCAATACCTATTTCAAAAATTTTTAGAAAATTTTTTTGCTCAGCGCTGTACTCGTCCGCTGGCGTTGCCTTCCGCGAGGGAAAGGACCTCATCCGTGCTCATCATATTGTAATCGCCTTCGACGGTATGTTTCAGACAACTGGCAGCGACGGCAAACTCGATGATCTTTTGTTCGTTCCACCCCGAAAGCATGGCATAAATGAGTCCCGCTCCAAAGGAATCCCCGCCGCCGACGCGATCCACGATGTGAATGGGATATTTTCGGGAAAAATAGGCTTTTTCGTCCGTATACATCATCGCCGACCAATGATTGTCATTGGCCGATAAGCTCTCCCGGAAGGTAATGGCCACGACCTTAAAGCCGAAGCGCTTACTGAGCTGACGGGCGACACTCACATATCCGTCGCGGTTGAGCGTTCCTTTCTGCACATCTGTTTCCGCGGCATAAATTCCAAATACGTCCGCGGCGTCCTCCTCGTTGGCGATGCAGATATCTACATTCTGGCAAATTTCGCTCATGACGCGACCTGCTTCCTCCCGCGTCCATAATTTTTTCCTGTAATTGAGGTCGCAGGAAACGGTAATCCCGCGCCGCCTTGCTTCGCGCGCCGCATAGAGACAGATGTCGGCAATCCGTCCGCCGAGCGCGGGGGTAATTCCGGTAAAATGAAACCAATCGGCGCCTTCAAATATGCAGTCCCAATCGTAATCGGAGGGTTTAGAGAGTGCAAAGGCGGACATGGAACGGTCATAAATGACCTTTGAAGGTCTTTGGCTGGCTCCCTTTTCGAGATAATAGACGCCCAGTCTGTCTCCTCCGCGCGCAATTCGGGAGGTATCCACGCCGAAACGCCGCAAGTTGTTAAGGGCGGCCTGACCGATTTCATGACGAGGCAATTTCGTCACGAATACGGATTCCACGCCGTAATTCGCCAAACTTACGGCCACGTTTGCTTCTCCGCCGCCATAGACGGCGCCAAAATGATCGGCTTGAACAAACCTGAGATAGCCCTCCGGCGCAAGACGGAGCATGATTTCACCGAACGTAACCGCCTTCATCTTTTTTCCTCCGTAAATTTTGCTATTTTGGCGACGACAGCCGCCGTTTTTGCGCGAATATCCCCTTTCATCATGAAACTGCCGCCGACCGCGACAACCTTATCGCACGCGAGATAATCGAGGATATTTTCTTCGTTGACGCCTCCCGTCGGCAAAAAACAGATTTCGGGAAACGCGGCTCCGATTGCCTTGATCGCGGAAAGTCCCCCATACACGCTCGCGGGGAAAAATTTCACCGTTCTGATTCCCGCCCGATAAGCGGAGATGATTTCCGTCGGCGTCGCGCAGCCGGGGAGATAAGGAATTTCGCACTCGGCACAAAATTCCGCGACGTCCCTGTCAAAGCCGGGAGAAACGATAAACTTTGCACCCGCCTCTATTGCCTCGGCGCATTGTTTCGGAGTAATCACCGTTCCCGCTCCAATGATCATATCCTCGAATAATTCCTTTGTCGCGGCAATCGCCTCCGCCGCACAAGAGGTACGGAAAGTAATTTCCGCCGTATGAAGCCCGCCCTCTCTGAGCGCCTTTACGGTCGGAACCGCGTCGGATAATTTTTCGATTACGACGACGGGAATAAGCCTGTCTAGAAAAAGTGCCTGACTGATGTCGTTCATAATTATCATTCTCCTTTTACGCCGAAATATGCGGCGGCATTGTTGTAAGAAACGTCTCGGACGACTTTTTCGAGCGTATCGAAATCGGGATAGATTTCTCCCGCTTCCGCTTTTCTTCCCAGCCAATCGCAAAAAATTCTTCTGAAATACAGATGTCTCGGATAAGAGAGAAAACTGCGGCTGTCCGTCAGCATACCGATAAACGTTCCGATATGCCCGGTCTGCGCCAAAGAATCGAGCTGAGCGCGGATCCCCTCGTTATGGTCGAGAAACCACCATGCGGGTCCGTACTGAATTTTTCCATGGGCGGAAGAATCCTGAAAACAGCCTGCCAACGTCGTCAAGGGCAGATTCCAAACCGGATTGAGGTTAAACAGCACCATGCGCGGCAGTTCTCCCGCCGAATCGAGAATGTCCATCCAGCGCGCCAGCGCCGCAATGCTCGCGCTGTCGTCGATACTGTCGTAGCCCGTATCTGCGCCCAAAACCTTATACATGCGTGCATTGTTGTTCCGCAAAGCCCCGATATGCATCTGCACCGCAAGCCCGCATTTTGCACATTCGCGGAGAATGAGTCCCATGACGAACGACTTATACGCCTCGACGTCCTCCGCCGCGACCTCCTTCCCCACACGAGCGGCCTCGAAAGCCCGTGTAGCCGCTTTTCTGTCACCGGGAAAGTAAACTCTCTGTAAAGCGATATCCGCCGCCACGGCGCCTTTTTCTTTGAACTCGGACACTCTCCCTGCCACGGCGCTTTCCAGCGCGTACAGCGAATCTATAGGCCCTGCGATCGATTCTAAAAGAGCAAGGTACTCCGTAAATTTCGAATCGTCGATATTCATGATTTTATCGCCGCGGAAAGTGGGAAGAACGCAGAAGGAATAATTCTTTTCGCGAATGCGATCGAACACGGTCAAATCGTCGAAAATTTCGTTGGTCGTACAGACGGTTTTGACGTTTGAGCCCGCAATCAGCGAGGACGGGGACAGGGAATGCGTACGAATATATTCGTTTGCCCGCGCCCATATTCTTTCCGCGTTCTTTGAACAAATGATGTCCTCTATCCCGAAATAGGTTTTAAGTTCCATGTGCGACCAATGATAAAGCGGATTTCCGTAAGCCGTTTCCAGAGCGCGCACATAACATTCAAATTTTTCTTTGTGCGGCGCGTCGCCAGTTATGTATTTTTCATCGATGCCGTAATTTCGCATCAGGCGCCATTTATAATGGTCTCCGCCCAGCCACAGCTCAAAAAAATCGGAAAACGGTTCGTCCTTTTCAATGACCTTTTCCGACAAATGACAATGATAGTCGAAAATCGGCATATCCTTCGCGCAATCGAAAAGTCGTTTCGCCGTTTCGTTAGATAATAAAAAATCTTTTCCGATAAATTCTCTCATAAATAAACTCCCGTATTTATAATGTCACGCCGCGTTTCCATACTGCGATTTCGCGGCTTCGGTTATTTTCTGCCGCCGTCGTTTTTCCGTTTGCGGTCTCGATTACGAGCCGCATGAGTTCTTCCGCCGTTGCCGTCACGCCGATTTTTTCCGCTCTCCCCGCGTCAAAATCTATCCAATGCGGCTTTACAGTGGCAAGCGCCGTATTCGTAGAAATTTTCAGCGTGGGAACGAT
>USMU01000004.1 GCA_900555925.1 uncultured Clostridium sp.
AGGCGTCGTGCAATGCGATATGCGGATTGTTCGCAACGAAACGATAAAACGTTTTCAGTTGTTCCCCGTCCGTCATCATCGCTTGAATTGCACGATTTCTGTCTGCGTTTCTTCTGATGTCACTCAATTTTTCTTCCACCTCCTTTGTCTATTTTCCTGCAAGGGCAACTCTTTTCCGAACACCTCAAAATATATCTGCTGCCGAAGTTCAAAGGTCGGAAAGAATATCGCAAAGCAAGCCGCCGACGCGCCCATTGTTTCAATCAGAATCCGCAGATGTTCTCTGCCGAACAGTTGCTTAGTCTTGAGCTTATGTACAAATTCTTTCTCGTCGATGTCAAGACGTTCCGCAATCTGACTTACCGTGTAGCCGCTTTCTTTCAGCCAAGAATAGAACGCGCCGCTCCGTAAGGAATATCCTTCGATTTTTGTTCTGTCTATTTTGCCCTGTTCGGGCAAATGTCTGTTTTTAATTTCGGTCATTGCGTCCTACCTCCTGACTGCCGTTTTTTGTTCGGGATTCATACCCCCTCACTACTATTGGAAAGTTTCGGGGTGTCAGTACACGGTCTGGCAGCATAAATCTTAATTTTTTTCTAAAGTTTTTTTCAAGGCGGCATAAATACGTTGCATTGCGTTACTTACTGCTTGTTTGCTTATGCCAAAATACTCGGCAACTTCGTCTTGCGATTTGTCCTCGAAAAAAACCATCTGCACCATAGCCTGTTGACGCGGATTAAGTTGTCGAAGTGCTTTATGTACTTGCTTTTTTATTTCGGATTGCCGTTCGCTCTCTATAAACTGCTCTTCCGGGTTCGGATTATCGTCCGCAGGCTCGAAACCCGATTCTTCATACATTTCATCGAGTGAAGAACATTTTTCGTAATATGTATCTTCCGACTTTGTAAAGCGATCCATTTCACGGTTCAGCATTTTTACCGCTTGTTCCTGCTCTGCGGTTTCCACTTCGACTTTGGTTACTTGGTAACGGTTAAGTTTGTAATAGACTTTCTTTTTCATTGTTGAAATCCTCCGATTTTGATTTTTGTGTTTGAAAATCGCAATCGGACAGATTCCTGCCCACAACGAAAAAAGCCCGACTGCGAGGTGTAAAATCCTCACAATCGGGCATAAAAAGGCATCAAAAAAGAAGCCTGACAAATAGACTAACCCTATGCTTTCAGGATTTTACTATCTGTCAGGCTCCTCTTAACTTTTTAATAAGTCCAGCCTCATAACGAGATGTCAGAAAAGAAATACAACGGCACTTCTTTCCCCACTGTATTATTTAGTTTTTTGAGTTTGAATAAATTCAGGCGTGTTGCTTTAGTTTCGCAGAAACTTCTGTAGGCGTAAAGATCGGCTTTTTGCTGATATGTATATCATCTTCTTCGATGATAACGGAAGCAAATTCTCCGCACTTCGGACACTCCATTTCCACTTTTGTTCCGTTCTCGCCCTTACACAGGCGACGACCGCATTTCGGACACATTGCGTATTTCATTAAATACAACCTCCTTTCTCCCTAAACTCACAAACGATTTGAATTTATCTAACTGCTACGGTATGGTCGGGATAACTCCTATACAATAGTCAAACATCATTTGTAATCCAATTATATATCTTTGCGTTTTCGGGGCAAAAACGCTTGATACCGATTTAATTATATATGTGGATACAGCTTACCAAAACGCCCTGTATCTCACAGTCTTTGACGATAATATCTTTCATCTCTTTATTTTCCGGATGAAGTACCACTTTCCCGTTCCTTTTATAAAAACGTTTCAGCGTTGTTTCGCCGTTCATCATAGCGACTATTATATCTCCGTTCTCTGCCGTGTTCTGCTTTCTGATTACGACGAGATCGCCGTGCTTGATTCCGATGTCAATCATACTGTCGCCGTGCGTATGCAGAATAAACAAATCCCCGCCGCCGAAAATCGCTCGCGGGAGCGTAACGCTTTCTTCTATCTGCTCCACCGCGTCAACAGGTTGTCCGCACGCGATAGAACCGACGATAGGCGTGATTGCCACTCCGCTCGGTCGGAGCTTCGGCAACATATCGATATTGCCGAGTCTTGTCCGCTCTATCCTGCCGCTGTTTTCAAGAGCAAGGATATACGTTCTTACAAGGTTAAGCGAACTCATATTCAATGCTTTCATTACCTCTCTGAAACTCGGCGATTTGCCTTTTCTCTTTTGGTAGTCGATAATGAATCTTTCCATATTGTCCAATGTCGTCGTGTTGAGCGTTCTCATCCGTAGTACCTCTTTTTACTAAACTGAACTTTGCGTTCAATTTAGATTGTAGCTGTATTATATCACAAAAGACTATCTATTTCAAATTTTCATTTCCCAATATTGGGAAGTGAACGATATTTTTTTATTTTTTCCGAAAAAAATAATGCCCTTACCGAAGTAAGAGCATTTGTTTGAGTTTCATCTCAATATTCTTCTTTTATTTTAGCAACAAAGGCGTTAAATTCATCAATCACCTTTCGCGGTGATTTGATTTTCACTTTACCCTGCGTTCCGACGATCCACGCAAAGAATGTTTTTGAAATCTGCACCGTTACGTCAACCGAATAGGTTTCTTCATCGGCTTTCTTTATGCGTATGTCATCTCCGAAGCGGTCAAACATATCCGACAAGATATTCGCCGTAAACAGTAACGTAATGTTCTGACTTTCCCCTCCGAACATCGAAAATACTTGTTTCCGATATTCTTCCGTGTTGAACAATTCGTATTCGGGGTGTGACTCACGCTCAAGCTCTTCCACTTTTACGCTTTCCATTTTATCGAGCCGATATGTAACTATATCGTCGTGTCCTTTCGAGAAACACAACAAGTAATAATTGTCCTTGTTCCATACCATAAACGCAGGGCTTACGGTATAACGATTGCCGTTCTTCCGATAAACCTTTTTATGCTTCTCGTCGTAATTGAAGTACAGGAACGATATTTGCTTGTTCTCGTTTATCGCGCGTTCAATAGCGTCCACGTTATAAATAAATGAACTGTTACCCCTTCTGCCCTTATCAAGCGAAATAATATGCTTTGAAATGCTCTCCGCTTGGTGAGTACAAAGCGTTTCCGCAAGTCTTTGAGCAAGTGCTTTCTTTTGTGCAACGGGAAGTTTCGACGCATTGATAACGTCCGCAAGCATAACCACTTCTGCCGTTTCAAGCGACCGATTGACTACATAATAGTAATGGTATTTCTTTTTGTAGGAAAGAACATCATAACCGTTGTCGCACAAAGTCGCTATATCCTGAACGAGAATTTTACGCGACACATTCAGTCCGCGCAAGGCAAGAAGCTCGGATATTTCGTCGGTATTTAAGGCGTGGTTCTCATCTGTGTTTTTACAGAGAATATCCCATAAGACAAGCAGTTTGATTTTATGCGCTTCGTTTGCCATAATAATTCCCTTATCAGTTATCGGTCAGATTTTTGCTTTTATACTTTAATTGCGATTGTATTTTCCTGCTCCGCAGTCCGTTGTTCAACATAAAGTTTCAAAAGATCCGCCGCCTCATCGGTGATAACGTGTTCCATACGACAAGCATTTTCTTCCGCAATATCATTGCTCGCGCCTATAAGTTTCAGCGCACTCGCAATCGTCTGATGTTTCTGCTTTATGTTCTTAACTTTTTCAATACCGCACTTCGTCAATGTTATTTTCCCTTGATGAAATGTTACATAGCCAAACTCTTCAAGACGTTTCATTGCATTATGAACGCTCACTTTACTATATCCACGTTCATCTGCGACATCAACAGAACGTACCATCCCGTTTTTCTTTTGCAACGCATAAATCGTCGTCAAATACATTTCTTGCGATTCTGTGTTTTCAAGCATTTTCCTTTCCTTATGAATTCATCATTCTCTTCTTGCGTTTCACTACAACTATAATAGTCACAACTACTCCTGCAAGAATAACTACCGCTCCGACCAAAATCAAAGCGTATCCCCACATCGGCATATGAAACGCCACGCCCGGAATACAGACGATAAACGTTCCCGTTTTATCCGTTGCGGTAACAACGTATCTTCCGTATCCGCTCGCGGAAAGTTTTGTCAAACTGCCGTTGTCGTCCATATAGTAAACTTCGGCTTTCGTGCGGTCAAAATAATCGTCCGCGCGGAACAACAGTTCAACTTTACCGCTCAAGGTTATGACTTCGCCGTCTTCACTCAGAAATTCAGCAGAATAAACCTCGAAATTGTCCGCATTCTTTTTCATTGCGGAAGCCGCTTTTTCGTAAATTTCCGAGCCGACCGCAAGTTTTCCCGCGACGATTCCCGCTTTTTCGGGCAAAACGTTATTTGCATCTCTGAATTTAACAATATCGTTTTCGCCCGCCGCGGAACGAATCGTAACAACGTATTCCGAGAACGAATCGTTACCCGATGATGTCTTATATTGCGAGTTAATCGCCTTATAGACCAACTTATACGTTCCGACTTTGCCGAGAACAAGTTTTTCACCCGACACATCGACCGCCTCGTCGCCGTAATACGCCGAGGTCGTGACCGGGCAATCATCGTCGCCCAAGTTTGCCGTCGCTTCGGGAATCGGGAAAACCGTGCCGACTTTCAAAGAATATTCAGCCGCCGCTTTCGTTGAAATAACGGGAACAAATTCCGCAGGCCGTTCGCCTAAATCGCGAACGGTTTCGGAAGTTTTTTCCGACGAAGATAAATTTAGCGTTGCCGTAAAACTCATCTCACGCGACATCGCGTTTATGTACGCCGAAAACGAAAGTTTGCTTTTCAGATTGTTTTCGGAAAGCGTATAGGTATAATACGTCCAACCGTCTTTCTTTTCGCTTGTTTTACCGACTTCTTTCCCGTCAAGGTTCAGGTTCAGATAGCCTATCGACGAAGAGAACCCGAACGTCATATAATACTTGCCGCCGAATTTCTCCACGGTAACGGGATTTGTAAAATTATCCGCACCCATCTTCAAATCAAGGTTTACGGGAACGGTATACGTTCCGTCACCGCCGCTTATCACCTGCTCGCTTGCGGCATAGCTAATTGAAACCGATTGAAACAATCCGCAAAGGATCAGTGCAAATACCGCTATACTTACAGCAAAGATTTTTTTGAATTTTACCATACTTCATTTCCCTCGCTGCCTGTAAACACCGCGACAAGAACGGTATCTTTAGTGAACTTATAGGTCGATAAGTCAATTATAGTCCTGCTTTCATCGCCCTGAACAAACCAACCCTTAAACGTATAACCCGTTTTTGCAACGACCGTTCTGTTCGACTCAAGACCGTTTCCTTCAATTACGGAATCGTTTCTTATAACAGAAGCGGAATATGTCGCATTGATTGAATATTTTACGGTAAGCATTTTTTTGTATACGGCGTTAATCGTAAAATAATCGCTATCATCGGTAACTTCGTTCAGATAAATTTTTCCGTTTTTAACGCCATCGCCCAAGAAACCGCCCGTCCAACCGGCGAGAACAGTTCCGGCAGGCGCATAAACTTTATACACGGACAAATCGATAACATAATATCCGCTTGAAGAATCCCTGAAATAATGTTTTACTCTATCGTCGTTTCCTTCCGATTTTGCGGTAACGGAAATACCGCCGTCCCATATTGCATACAACGTTACGTTCTGCGAATTATACCTGCTTATAAAATTGTCTATGCCGTTTTTAACGACGTCTTTGGACGTTGCGTCCTTGCCGATATATTGCGTCCAACCGAACAGAATATCGTTTCCCGCAAATTCCTTTTCGTTAAGCGCGTTGATGTTGTTGCTCAGATTGTATGTTACCGTCCGCTCTAAAAGCCCGTCGGAAAAAGGATGATCCTTATCCGTAACAAACGTGATCGTAACGTCGCAGTTATCCGATAAAACGTTGACGATCTGCCCGAACGAATAAGACGTTCCGTTTATCGAAAAACCGAAACCGACGTAAAACTCACCCGCCTCGTTAAACTTCAAGGAATATTCGTATTCGCCTTTATTAAGCGTATAAGTCCTGTTTGCGTAAAAACTGTTGTCGGTTTTACCGCCGATTCTGTGTTTAACGCTTACGTACGACTTTGCGATTTCATTGCCGTCGTCGCTGTAAAGGCGCGGAATGTTCATCGTATACAAAGTGTTTGCAAAATACGAATTATATTTCAGCATATCCGTAGTTTTTTCACCGGAAAATCCTACGCCATAAATATAATTACTGTTGAATTTATTTCCAAAATACGAAAATTCAAGCGATACGGTAAACCAGGAATATTTTTCCGTATAGCCTTTTATTTCTTTCATTACGGAATCTATATCGCCGCTTCCGATATCACGAGAAATCGTCGTACTACGATTGTTTTTATCCACCAAAAAGGCAGAAAATCCTGTCAGACTCATACGAGAAGGCGCGTCGTCGCCGATCATCATACTGAAGGATCTCGAAAGTTTTTCGTCGCAGTTATCCTTAGTCAGATATACCGACTCGCTTGCTTTGACGTCTTTTATTTTTCCGTACTCGTCGTATTTAACGTCGCCTTCGTCCATTATTTCACCGTTATCGGACTCGATACGGTACGTTTCCTTTTGCGAAGTAACGTATTTGAACCGAATAAATTCCGTTTCCCCGTACACGTTTACGAGTTCGTAGCACACGTAAGTTTCATACGCGGACGCCGTAAAATCTTTTTTCTGATGCCCGATATACGTCAAAGAATAAACGCCGTTCATATTCGTGAAAATGCCGACGTGAAGCGGATTTATGCACGATTCGTCGTCGTACCAATTATTTCTGAATCGCACGTTTTTCACGCCCGTCCACGAGTAAGTAAGTGCCGGCAACTCCACCGATGCACCTTCTTTATCTATCGTATCGGAAACGTAGGCATTATCTTCTTCCGACCATTTCCAAGCGTGATTTTCGTCGGTTATTCGATAATCCGGATTGCTTTTTTCGACGAGTTCGACGATCGCCGTTTTTGTGATACCGTCGTCATCCGTAAAGGTAAACACTATTGCACAATCGGAAGAAAACGCAAAAGCCTTATTTACCGTGATTTCTTTTGAAAAATCGATTTTATCACCGCTTAAAGCAAACCCTTTGTATCGAACCGTCGAAAAATCGGTGTCTTCGGATACTTTTTCGCGGTAAATATCTTCGAGCCTTAAAACATCGCCCCGATTGACGGTTTTTCCTATCCTGAAATTCGACGATTCACGCATTCCGTTCGCGCCGAACGTCTGCACGGACATGGAATCGTAGTATAATTCTTCTCCGTTCTTTCTGCTTTTTTCGGCGTCATACCCGTATATATTTGTCTGAATATCGAAATGGGCTATCTCATATCTTGCTTCGGATACGTTTTTCGAGTTTGTTTCGTCGGTAGGTCTGAACGTTATTTTACTGTTATACACTCTTCTCGCGGCATACGGTGCGTTTACGTCGGTTGCCGAATACCAGAAGTTGATCATCCTTGTTGACAAACCGTTTTTCAGCGTTTCGTCATAAGTCAAGTTTTTATCGTTAAGATCGGAATAGTTTCCGGGATAAAAACTTCCCGACGTTTCAAAAGAATAACTATCGCCCGAAAGTTCTTTATAATCGACGTTTTCGTCGGATAGTTTTATGATATGGTCGTAATCCATATACAAAATCTGCACGCCCGATCCCATACCGCCTGCAACCTCCATAAAGCCCGAAACGGAATACATAATTCCGAATTCGCGCTTGAAGTTTGTTCCGAGATCGATAACCGAATATACCTTATAGTCGTCCGTATGAAATTCCACCGAATAATCCACGTATTTCTTCGCTTTGTAAGTTTCGGGATAATAATTCGATTCGACTTCTCCGTCAAAGCCCGTCGTGTCAAGCTCGAAACAATACTGATTGGGCATAAAAGACATCATTCTGTAAAACAGATTTTGATAATAAGGTTCTTCGAGTTTTCCGAGCGTAAACTTAACAAGCCCCGCATAAGGCGTAAAAGGCTTAATCAGTTTATATTTCCCGTTTTCCGCTTTCAGATAAGAAAAAACCGAATTGAAGCCGTCACCCATAGACGATTTATTTTCTATCGTCTTATTATAACTTCTTACAAGATAATATCCGTCCTCAAGCGGAACGCTTGTATCGACGTAAGGCGTCTTAAATCCTATCAGCCTTGTTATTCTGAATTCGACGGTATAAGTTGTGGTCGTACCGTATCTTTCTTCATCGGAAAGCCCTTCCGCATTCCAGTTAGTCGTTTCGATATCGAGATATACGGGGTTTGATAAGTCCGTATCCGTTATGCGGATATATATCGTTTTCACCGTATCCGAAAGCGAATTCACGCTTTCTTTTATATAAACGCTTGACGGATTTTTAGTCGCGTTTACCGTTACTTTATAGGAATCGGCAAGCGCGCCGTAAGGCTCCGGATCAATGCAGTCGTATTCGATTTTAAGCAATAAATCGTTATCCGATTTTTCAATGTATGTATTTTCAACCGAAATGTTTTCGGGGAATTTTTTATAACCGCCGAATTCATCCGCGGTCTGCCCTTTTTTTATCGTATCTTCGAGAATTTCGGCTTCAAAATCTATATCGTACGTTCCGCTTACGGTCATATCTTCTTTAAGCCACTTTGCATAAAGCGTTACGTCGCTCATTGTCATAAGTAGCAGATTATCCTGATATTGCGTATGATATTCCTTATCAAAAAACCAGCCGCCGAAAACATAGCCGACTTTCTGCGGCGAAGGTAAAACGGGGATGCTTTTTGCCGTGTACGTCAAATCTTCCAAAGGTTCGTCAAGCCCTTCGGACGAAAAAGAGATTTTATATTCCGTATCGCCGTACGCTTCTTTAATAACGTCCTGCGGCGTCTTTACGTCGGTTTTACCGCAAGCGGAAAATGCGGCGAGACATGCGACGCACAATATAAATATAACAACTTCAGAAAAAAACTTTTTCATTGCACCCTCTATAAAGCGGAATCGTATACGCCCGCAAAATCGGGCGTATACCGTTCCTTTTGTCTCTTACAGGTAAAAATCTTCGTGATCTTGAAGCCTACTCATAAATGTATTTTCGGAGTTCGCTCTGCCGTTGAACCAGCCTTCTTCAAAGAGGGAAGAATCCTGATTCTTGACTTTATCCGCGTCCATCCAGATATCAAATGCGCAGTTATTGTATATGGCATAATGCGTTTCTTCCATATCGGTAAAAGCATTCTTGTGAATCTTTGAGAAGATACCGAAAGAGATATAATTGAAAGCGTTTCCGAGATAGTATACCGAGCCTTCCATCACTTCGTAACGATAAACGTAATGCTGTTTTGCCGCGAAATCCTCACTCCATGCTCCCCATTCGTATGCTTTACCGCGAAGCGAATAACCGATTCCCATATGTCCGCTTGCGTCATTGAATCCGCCCGCTGTCGCCACATAACGAACGTCGTAAATCGTAATCAAATCATCGTTTCCTACGTTGTCTTTCATCGTTTTCGTGTCGGTATTTTTTACATACTGCATAATACCGTAATAATCACCCGACATACTTTCCACGAAGAAATACTCACCGGCTTTCGCAGCTGCCGTCAGCTTTCTCGGATTATCCTCGTTACCTTCCGATTCCGTTGCGGTAAATACAAAGATACCCTTCGTTTTGAACGCATAAGGTTCGATATTCTTCATTTTTGCAAGCGGCAATACGAATTTGATTCCGTTCTTTTTGATGTTTTCATTTACGGTAATCGTTTCTCCGTTTACAACGCATCCCGCATTTTCAAACGCTCTTGTTTTAATCTCTTCAAGCCCGCCGTCCGAAACGATGAATTTCGTAAGGTTAGACGTGTTTGCAAACGCCTTTTCGCCGATACTTACCACCTGAGAACCAACGTAAACTTCCGAAATATAGTTATTGTCTTTGAAAGCATTGTCTGCAATAACGACCTTGTAGGTCTTTAATGCCTCATCGTCAAAACTGATACAAATTCTGTAAACTCCGCCGAGATCGAACGCCGTATCTTTATCGAATCCCGTTACGGTAATCGTTTTTGTCGCATCGTCTTTCGTGTAAGTTACGCCAAGAATATTTCTTGTATAGGTTACTCTGAGATACAGGTTGTGATCCAGCGTACCGGGGGTGTAAGGCTTGCCGAGTTCGGTAATTTCATAAGAATAGCTTCCGTCGTTGATTCCGATAGCGTTAAGAATTTCATCAATCGTTAAAGTTCCTGCCGACTTTTTACCCGTTATGGAATAAGTCCTCTTCGTCGAGGAATCTCTTGTATCCTCACCCACTATGTGAATGATAACTGCTTTTCTTTTCTTAACCGCGCCTATGCAAACAACCTTTTCGAGAGTAGTTCCGTCGCTTTCGGTAAGTTCGGTATACGGCGTTTTGCCCTGCGTGAAAGCATATTCGCTGATTCCTTCCGGCATAGAAGCGACGTTCAGATAAACGTATCCGAAATCGTTCGACGTAAGCCCGCTGAACACGGAATAAGAATCGATCGCCGATTTTTCGTCGGGGGCTTGTACTCTCTGCATATCGGTAAGCATAGAACCCGTATAATACGAAAGTTCGTACGTTGCGTTGTTTTCGTCCGATGTATAAGAAATTTTCTTAAACGTGGACGGAAGAGAAATATATTTAACGGTCAAACCTTTAAATGCTCCGACGGATACGGCTTCAGCGCCTTCCGCAACGGTGAGGGTTTCATTGGCAACTTTATCCTGATAAGTACAAACAAGCGTTTTATAAGTTACGCCGCCGACAGTACGGTTTCTAAAAAGTTCGCCTTCCTCGTAATAATATTCGCTACCTTCCGCAAATTTGAGATTGGACGGAACGGTTACGAGCGTATTAACGCTAGCGGGAATGTTTACGGTAAACGGGAACGCGCTCACTCCTCTGTAATAACCGACCATTCCTTCCATATAATCGCCCCAAAGCGAATCGATAATGATCTCAAGCCCTTCGGGAAGTTCGAGAGATTTAAGATTTCTCATATTCCAGAACGACTTTTCAAGCACTTTAAGGCTCGCGGGCAATTTGACGGTTTCGAGTTTCGTGCAAGCCTGAAATCTGTTGATATATTGAATGCCGTCTGCAAAATACGCATAGACCGCAGAATCGCACTGATCGACGGTTGCCGTATACATTCCCGCCGAAACGGAGAAGTCCGCCGTAACCACGTTGCAATCTTTAACGCCGTCAATCGTTACGTTTTTGGACAGGAAAGAAATTGCAGGAAATCTCTTGATATTCTGAAACTCTTCCGAATTGCTCGACTTATAATCGAAACCGACGACCGCATAATCGTTTGCCGTACCTTCAATCTTCTGATATGCAAGATAGGGTGATTTCCACATAACCTTGATAGCCGTATTTTTCGTAATTACAAGCGAGGAAAAGTCAACGGCGTTTCCGTTCTCGTCCACATAAGACAAATCTTCTTTATCCATATAATAAGGAACGAAATCTTCATATTCCTTATCGGGGGCTTTCATAGTCGAATTGATTCCGACCTGAACGCTCTTTAAGGTTTCATAACCGTTATCGAACGTAACCGTAGCGCAGTAGCGAGCGTAAAGGTTGTCCGCATCCTGCGTGTTGTACTTCGTTCCGTAAGCGGCATCGATATACCAACCGTCGAACGTAAGGTTTTTGCTTGTCGCGTCCTCCGTGTATTCTGTTGTCTTTCCCGCAAGTTCTTCGAGCTTTATATCGGTAGCGGCTTCACCGTTAACGGAAATGCCGACGTGAACAGGCGCAAAATACGCGTATACCGTAAGATTTTCTTTCACTTCGGTATCTTTGGTAAATTCTGAACCCTCGTCGAAGGTCGAAGTTGTATACCAACCGCGGAATTCATAAAATTCCTTTTCCGGATCGGCAGGCATAGTCACCTTACCGTTCACCACGTCCACCGTTTGCGTTTTGCCTTCAACGGTAAACGTAACCGACAGATCCTTGCTTCCGCACGCTGTAAACGCGCAGACACCGACAAGAAGCATCACAAGACACATAATAGCACCGATGACGTTCTTTCTGAATTTTGTCATTTTGAATGACCTCCTAAAAAAATTTTTGTATTGTATGTTCACTCGCTTTCGCGGGAAAAACATCTGATTAAATATCGTATCTCGCCAAAATCTCCGACGGAGACTGTGTGAGAACGAACAAATACGGAATAAGCGATATGCAAGTCATTGCCGCTGCGCCTACGGCAAAACTTGCCGCCGCAAGACCTATAAAGCCCGCGAACGCTACGTTCATAATCGCGTATCTTACCGCAACGAGCGCAACCGTGATCGCCGAGAACACAAAGAAACTAAAAACGTTATGAACGACCGCCGTGACGCACTCTTTGAACAAAAGATTGCCTTTGTTGACGCCGATTGCACGGTAAATTCCGTACTCTTTACTGTTTTTGATACTTGCCGACTTCTCTATGAAGAAATAGATGATGAGAAGCAGGACGATCACGAGAAGATAGAGATACAACCCGCTTGCCGCGTCTTGTTTTTCTTCTTCGTTTTCCTGTTCATACGCCGCGCCGACGTTTACTGCCGTTACGCCCAAATCCCTTAAATCGGATTTCAGCGAAGCAAGTTGCTCCGGACTTTCCGTAGTTATCTCGAAATAATACTGTGAACCCGTAGACGAAAGCGCGTCGAGGTTTGGCGATATGTAAACGAAAATATTATGAAGAACGTTTTTGTTGACGTAAACCCGAATGTCTGTGTCCATGACATCGCGCGTGATTTCGAACTGCTCAACATAAACTTTACTGCCCGTTACCTGTATTGCGTAAGGCGTATTTTTCAAACGGGAGTTCGTTTTGTTGACTTCAAAGTCTGCCTGCGTGGTATCGGTCATCATTTTGTAGAGCGAATTTCTGTTGATTTCCACTCTGACTTTATCGTTTGCGATCTCGCCGTCGTACAGCAGAATCTCCGCCGTAAACGAAGCCGAACCGTAAGTATCTTTGAAGAAGATCTCTTCCCCGTCCGAGAAACCGATTTTGTTATACACGCCGAGGAAATTGACGTAATCTTCTTTGTTCAGATAAATGATTTTATCGTCGCCGCCCGTGATACCTGTAATCGGATATTCGCCGTCAAAGGTCATCAGCGTGATTGCTTTATCCGTATTCAATTCTTTCATACGGAATTCTCTTTTGAGTTCTTCCGCCATTTTGCGGGAAACAATCGCTTCTCCTTTTTGGGGAAGTCTGCCGTATTCTACGGCAATTTCATCGCCTTCTTCGATTGCCTTCGGCGTATATTTGACTTCTATACCCGAAAGACTCGCAAGCCCGCCGTATGAGAAACTTCCCGTTCTCATTTCCGTATCGAAGAAATCAATACTCTTGTAGTGGCTTTCGTCCGTTTTCCTGAGTACCGAATAAGAGTTCAGATTTGTATAAACGGTATTTTTTCCGAGCGTTTTGTTTTCGGTAACCGCCGAAAGCGCCTCGAACGCCGAGAACGAGAAAAACGTCATTACCACGGCAAGCGCGAGAATAAATATTTGCTTGAATACGTTGCCGACCGAATACGCTTTTTCGCCGCCCGCGTTATTACGCTTGAAAATTGTCTTTAAGGTAAACAGTCTGCCATTTCGCTTCGCCGTACTTTTGGTAAAGGTGGTCAGAACGCTGTGCGTTTCGTTCCCCTCTTTTATGTTGTCGTAAGTTGCGGGCGCAAGGTCGGTTTCTTCTATTTCGCCGTCCTCTACAAGCTCGCCGTCCACGATTTTTATATGGCTGTCGGCATACTTTTTGATAAGCGAAACCTCGTGCGTTACGATAACCACAAGTTGAGTTTTGGATATTTCCTTTAATATATCCATGACCTTCATCGTGTTTTCCGCGTCAAGATTGCCCGTCGGTTCGTCGGCAAGGATAACGTCGCTGCCTTTTACGATTGCACGGGCGATTGCGACTCTTTGTTGCTGTCCGCCCGAAAGCGCGTCGCCGAGTTTGTTTTTGAAACGCTCCATATCGACGAGCTTCAACGCTTCTTCGGTGCGACGGGCGATTTCCTTTTCGTCCTTGAACCCCGCGATAATCATCTGATTTCTGAGGATTTCCGCTATCGTGTAGCCTTTTTCAAGATAGTAGTTCTGGAAAATGAAGCCGATTTTTGCGTTTCTGATCTTATCGGTTTTACCGCTCGTACATTCGCCGTCGATATAAACCTTACCGCTATCGGCTTTTTCAAGTCCGCCGATAATATTGAGAAGGGTTGTTTTACCGCTTCCCGATTTACCGAAAATGCACGTCAAGCCTTTTTCGGGAAGTTCGAACGAAACGCCTTTTAAAACCTTGTTTGCGTTGCGGGAGTGTCGGTTAAACGTTTTTACGATGTTTTCTACTTTGATTTTTGACATATTAACCTTTCGACCCCCTTCTCAAAGATTTTCTGATACTCTGCCCCGCTATCGCACGGTTGAAGCCGAACGCTACGAACTCGACGATTAAGAGCAGCATGATTTCTATAAAGAAGTAATTGCCCGCCGAAATAAATGCGATTCCGCCTCCCGGTATCACCGCCGCGATTAAACTTACGAGCGGCAAAAATACGATTGTCGGCAGGAATATGAGCGCCATCTGAATATAAAGCGAACGCGACGAAATTTTGCTTGAAATACCGAGCGTTCTGTAAACCGCGAAGTCGGTTTGAAAAACCTTTACGCTTCTTCCGAAAATCACAGATATGAGAGCGGCAAACAAAAGGCAAACCGCAATCAGCGCGATATAGTAGATTACGTTCATCGCGTAAACGTCGCCCGCGCTTTGGACGTATACTTTGCTCGTGGAAAGCATACCCATCATGCCGTCCGGGAATTTTCCGAGCGCGTTTTCTGCCGCCTGATCGTCGGCATAATACAGCGCCGATTGGCTTGCATCTGTTTGTTCGGTTTCGAAAATCGCGGCGTAGTCGTCGGGATTCATTTTAACGATCAGTTTTCCGCTTCTCGTTTCGTCTTTTTCACCGTCGGTCGCAACTTCGTAAGACCGATTTGATTTTACCGAGAAAACCGCAGAATATTTCGTTGCCTGATAGGTATTGGAATTTACAAGGTTTATTTTTCCGCTTTCAACCGCTTCGTCCTTTTCAAAGGCATTAACCGTAACGACTGTTTCGCCGAGTTTCATCGTCGTATTGATCGCCTTGATTTTGACTCCGTTTTCTTCCGCATCCGCGTGGGATAAGTAAAGAAGAACGTTGCCGGAAGAAAGCGTCGTTTTAACGCTTACACTCTCTATTCCCGCATTTGCGTTTACAAACGTTTCGACGATTGCGTTTTTATCTTTTTCCGCAGATTTCGGCAGCACCAAAACCGCTTCGCTTCTCTTTAAGTTATATTGATAAGGCGCATACAGACAAGTGACGCTGTAAGCCGAAAGCATACCGCTTCTCTTGGGAACGTTTACCGTAAATTCGGAAAATTCCTTATCCAAAAGATAGAAGCCTGCGTTTGTTTTCCCTGCCGCTTCGTCAAGATCGTCGTTTGTAAGGTTTCCCTTTTCGCTCGAAACGATTACCTTTCCGTTCACGCCCACGGTATCGAGCGAATTCGTAACGGGTTTAATGAGCGATACTCCGAATACCGACAACACAACAAACAGCGTTACCGCGCATACAAGCAAAGCAAAACTCATCATCGCCGTGAATTTCGGTCTGCTTTTGTAATTCAGAACACCGATATGTAAGATATCTTTAATATTTTTCTTTCTGCTTTGCTTAACTTCGGGGATTTCAACGTTTTTCGTTTCCGTCGGCTTTTCGATTACTTTATCTTCTTTGACAGAGCCGTCGAAAATGGTAATTCTTCTCGTTGCGTATTCTACGAAAAATTCGGGATTGTGCGTAACCACGATGACGAGTTTGTCTTTGGAAACGTCTTTTAATAGTTTTGCGATTTCTCTCGAAGATTTAACGTCCAAATTCCCCGTAGGCTCGTCCGCCAAAATAATCGGTGCGTCTTTTGCCAAAGCACGAGCTATGACCGTACGCTGTTTTTCGCCGCCCGAAAGTTTACTGCCGCGTTGGTTGATTTGCTTGATAAGCCCAACCTTTTCGATGAGTTCTCTTGCCTTTTCGCGGCGAGTTTTTTTATCGTCAAAACGAAGCAACGCAAGCTCGACGTTTTCAAGCACCGTAAGGTTTTCTATAATGTTGAAATCCTGAAAGACGGTTGCAATATACTTTTCGCGGTATTTTTCCCATTCCGTCGCGCCGTAATGCGACGTTTCCTCGCCGTTTATATACAGCTCGCCCTCTTCGTAACTGTCGTTCGCGCCGATGACGTTCAGAAGCGTAGATTTACCACTTCCGCTCTCGCCCTCGATCGTTACGAATTCGTTATAGTCGAAATCAAGGTTGATTCCGCGTATACCGATCGTCAGAATATCGTTGCTGTCATATATTTTTCCTATGTTTTTAAGTCGTAACAGCAATGTTTTTGCTCCTTGTTTAATGCCTCTTTATTTGGTTAGCCAAGGCTAACTAAATTCCATTTTATAACCGCTCTTTCGAGCGGTTGTGTACAATTAGGTATTGTTTGCTGTATTCGTCAGAATACAGCAAAAGGCGTACGCCTTTTGCCTCGCTTGGATTCAATTTCTTTACTCGTTATGTCGCTTTTCCCAAGTGCGCCATTATTATAGCATATATTCCATTTTAAGTCAATAGAACAACGCTGAAATCAAGAAAATTAGCGTAGGCTAAAATTTTTAATTAACTCCGATTTGAATGAAAAACTCATCGACAAGCTCTTTTCCGCCGGTTTTATAGGTCTTTCCGTTCTTTATCCACACGGATTTATCGCATAAAGCGGCGGCGCAACGCTTGTCGTGCGTAACGGTTATCATCGTGTTATGCGCTTCTTCGTGAAGTTTATTAAGAACTTCAACCATTTCGCATAAGCCTTTGTAGTCCTGTCCCACCGTCGGCTCATCCAATATGAGAACTTCGGGATCTGTTGCTACTACCGCCGCGATGGAAACTCTTCTTTTTTGTCCTTCCGACAGCGACTGCGGATGACGGGCGTATAAATGCTTTATCCCGAATTTTTCGGCTATTTCGTCGGCATATTCGTCCGACTTCGCGCCAAATTTGATCTCCTTTTCGACCGTCTGCATAAAAAGTTGATAGTCGGGGTTCTGATAAACCACGCCCACCTTTTTATACCACTTTTTGCTCTGTTTACTCTTTTGTCCGAATTTGTCGTCTATATTCTGCAAAATCACGCCGCGAGTAGGCTTTTCAAGACGGGAAATAAGTCTTAAAAGGGTTGTTTTGCCGCAACCGTTTTCGCCGAGTAAAACCGTTCGTGAGCCTTTTAATATATCGAAAGTAACTCCGTTCAATATGTCTCGCTCTTTCACCGCAAACGCTACGTCCGCAAGCGAAAACGCGGGTAACGTGCCGCTGAAAGTCGAACAGGTATCTTCTATTTCGGTTGACTGCTCTTTCAGGTAATTTTCTCTGTCGGTTATCTCGTTTACGTTTCTGTTTCCGACGTGAAATACCTTATCCACGAACGGCAGAACGACGTCGAGCCTGTGTTCTATTACAATAATACAATATCCCGCTTTCGCAAGAGATTTTAATGTGGACATCAGCATTTCCGCGCCCGCCGTGTCGAGATTTGCAAGCGGTTCGTCCAAAATTACTATCTTCTGCCCCATCGCAAGCGTGGAAGCCGTTATCAGTCTTTGCTTCTGTCCGCCCGAAAGTTTGCGGCTTTGCCACGACTTATCGAGCTTCATAAGGCGACAAACCGTGTCTATCTGTTTGCTTATTTTTTCGGGTGAAAACGCAAGATTTTCGCATCCGAAAGCGATTTCATCCTCTACCGTTTTTTGTATAATTTGTTCGTCGGCATTTTGTAAAACGACGCCCACTTTGCGGCATATTTCCCCGAGTCGTTTCCCTTGAATATTTTCGCCGTTTATCAGCACTTCTCCCGCAAGTTTTCCGTCCGTGATATTCGGAATAATGCCACTTATAATGTACAGAAGCGTGCTTTTCCCTTCGCCCGAATGCCCGGCAATAAGATTCACTTCGCCGTAAGAAAGCGTGAGATTTACGTTTCCGAGAATCTGCGTTTTTCCGTCGTAGGAAAAATTAACGTTTTTAAGTTCTATCGCGTTCATAACACCACCGTACAAACCGCGCCCGCGGCTATCCCTAAAATAAACAGCACGTCCGATATGCATACGGTCTCTTTTTTATACACCGTATACGGCGTTTTTTCCAGCGAAAATCCGCGCGTTTCCACGGAAAGCGACAATGTATCCGAAATGTTCACAAGCCGCATTACAAGCGGCACCAGAAAAGCCCTGTAAAAAATCTTCGGGTTGAACACGCTTCCCGCACCGCGCGTTTTCATCGCTTCTCTTACCCTTTTTATCTCCGCGCCGAGTACGGGCGGAAATGAAGTCGCGATAAGCATACCGAGCGTAACGCCTCTCGTCATTTTGAGCGTGGAAAGATTCCTCGTCATATCCGCAGGTTCTACGCTCATACCGAGCGCGGCGGCAAGAAATACGGAAGCGAAACGGTTAGCCATGGCAATCGCGGTATTCAGGTCTTTTCCGTAAGCAAAATACGCGATAACAGCAAATAATCCACCTACGATAATAAACGCGGGCAAAACGCGAAAGCAACCTTTTCGGCATCCGAACAGCATAAGCCACACGAAACATCCCGCCAGAAAGTAAGAACATTTGACGTTCCTTGCCATGCACAATCCGAATATAATCAAAAACAGGCTCGCAAGAAATACGAATATGGGATATATCTTCTTTTTGAAAGACCAAAATCTCATTTTTTCAGAACTCCGGCTTTTTTGAGCTCCCTTGCGATAAGCATACCGACCACCGAGCCGACGAAACAGAGCGCGACGACGGCAATCGAAATGCCGACAACCACGCCGGGGTTCGCTCCGCCGAGAAACATACTCGTAGCCGCTTTTTCTTCGCCCGTAACCGTGTAAAACGCGTTGTAATAAAGCCACATCAAAGGAAGGGTGAGCGGCATATAAAGCGTTCCCGCAAATACGCACGCCCAATCGTTTTTATACCCGCGGAAGATAAGAAGCGCAAGCGTTTCCGAAACAAGCGCGCACACGATAATCAGAGCCATCGGCGGGAACATAAAAATCAGGAATACAGATATAAATATCGACTGAAACAGAAGCGCACCCGGCTTTCTTACTTTCATCATCCCGATTACGGGAAAAATCGAAAATTGAAGTCCCAAACCAAGTTGCACGATACCAAAGAATGGCACGTTTACAAGTAACGGCATCACCGCGCCCGTAATAAGCGTGCAAGCCGTGATTATCGCAAGAAATACGATGTCTTTAATTTTGTATTTCTTGAATATCTTTTTGTCGTTTTTCTCTTCCGATGTCGCCGATTTTTGTTTGTTTATCGACTTATAGGCGGGGTTTTCATCTTCGGAATTTGCAATAAGAGCCGCCGCCGCTTCTTCTATATCACTCAATTTCTTTTGTTCGTCCATTTTACGCTTCCTCCGTCATAACGCCGCAGTCAACCTTATAGATTCTGTCGGCAATCGCCATTGTAGATTCTCTGTGCGATACGAGAATAATACTCTTTTTGTTCTTTTGCTCTTTTAACGCCTTTAAGATAATACCTTCGTTGATACTGTCTACGTTGCTCGTCGGCTCGTCGAGAAGAATAAGTTCGCTGCCGCGAAGGAAGGCGCGGGCAAGCCCGATACGCTGTTTTTCGCCTGCGGAAAGATTATCGCCGAGCGCGCCGACCTGCGTTTTATATCCGTCGGGTAAAGTCATTATAAAGTCGTGAATCGAAGCCATTTTACAGGCGTTTTCGATTTCTTCCGGCGTTGCGTCGGGCTTCGCGATACGAAGATTATCCTCTATCGTTTCTTCAAACAAATAGGTGCTTTGCGAAACCATAGTTACGTTTTTCAAAAGCGAATTTGTGTTGATTTTATCGATATCTATATCGTCGTAATTTATTTCGCCGCCGCTTCTCTCCCAAAATCTCAAAAGAAGTTTCAAAAACGTTGACTTGCCGCAACCGCTTTCGCCCACGATACCTATAATCTCGCCCTTTTCGGCGTGCATTTTGATATCTTTCAGCACCTCGGTCTGTCCGTCGTAACTGAACGAAAGATCTTTTACGTCGAGTTTTTCGTAATCGAAATCTTTACCGCTTTTAACCGCTTCCACCGCAGGTTTTTCCGCGAGAAGATTAAGCACTCTGTCGCCGCTTGCGAAAGTCTGCGTAAGGTTGCCGGGAAGCGAACCGACCGCGATTACCGGACCGAACGACGAGAACACCGTTACCATACCGATAATCATTCTGCCTAAAGGCAGCATATCTTTTTTGACAAGCAAAATTCCCACCGCAAGCGTGATCAGCACGAACACGGACACCATAAGTTCGATTGCCGAACCCGCGCAGGTAATGTTGTGCTTCATCTTTTTGGTTTCTTTCAGGAGTCCGTCCGAACGCCTGTTTACTTCCTTTTCTCTTTCCTCGCCCGCATTGTTTAAAACAATATCTTTGATACCCTTGATACTGTCAAGGAAATATGCCGAGAACGAAGCAAATTCCGCGCGGTATTTTACGCCGCTTTCCTTGAGTTTTCCCGACGAGATAAGTGGAACTACAATGCCGATTGTAAGGAAACCTGCGAGAGCCACGAGCGCAAGATACCAACTCGAAACAAACCCTACGAACAGGAACACAGCCGTAGATACAAGCACGGCAATACAGATGGGCGAAATGGTATGCGCATAGAAAACTTCAAGCGTTTCGATGTCCGAGGTGATCATTGCGATAATACTGCCCTTTTGTTTGCTTTCAAGTTTTGCGGGGCAAAGAACGCGTAATGCGCCGAAGATTTTATCTCTCAAAACCGCAAGAAGTCTGAACGCGATATAGTGATTGCTGTACTGCTCGAAATAGCGAAGCAGACCGCGAAGAACTCCGCAACCTATCGTAAGCCCGATAATCCACCCATAGGAAAGCGCAATTGCTTCTCCGAGTGCCTTCGCAACTCCTACCGCGCCGAATACCGTTACGCCCATCGCGCAGACGAAACCCACGCTTCCGTTTATAACGGCTAAAATCATTATGTAAGACAAACTACCGAGAAGAAGTATTAGACTTGCCATTATTTTCGCGCCGCTTCTTCTCAAAGTCTTTTTCTGCGTACTCATTCTACCACCTCCGCATAAGCCTGTTCAAGCGTTTTCTGCGCGGTATAAAGGCGCGCGTATCCTTGCCGTGCCGCCATAAGCTTTTCGTGCGAACCGCTTTCCTTTATCTCGCCCTCTTCCATATAATAGATATTGTCTGCGGGAACGACGTTTGCTAAGCGGTGCGAAATAACGATAACGCTTTTGCTTTCCGAAATCGCCTTGATATTCTTCATAATAACGGCTTCGCTTTCGATGTCGATATTGCTCGTTGCTTCGTCGAAAACGTAAATATCTTTACCCGATACAAGCGCGATCGCAAGCGCAAGGCGTTGTTTTTGTCCGCCCGAAATGTTGTTCGCGTCCTCTGTGATAACCTTATCCAACCCGCCGTTTTCTTCGATAAACTCTTTCAGGTTCACCTTTTCGAGTGCGGCGAAGATTTCTTCGTCGGAAACATTTTCTTTCGCCATCTTAAAGTTATCTCTCACGCTTTCGTTGAAGATATAGGTATTGTAACTGACCGCCGAAAGGTGCGAATACCAATTCTCGCGCGACAGCTTTTCAAGCTGTTTGCCGCCGACGGTCACTTCGCCCTTTTGCGGACGGAACGCGCCGATCAGCATATTGACGACCGTAGATTTTCCGCAACCGCTCTCTCCGACGATAGCCGTCATTCCCTTTTCGGGGAAGGTCATATTCACGTTTTTCAGAACGTCGCGTTTGCCGTCGTAAGAGAACGTAACGTTTTCGAGTTTAATCTCTTTGCCGTCAACGGTTTCCGTTCCCCATTCGGGGTCGGGTGCGTTTAGCAGCGAAATAATCTTTTTACCCGCGCTTGCGCCGTTCATCGCAACGTGGAATGCCGAACCGAACGCCCGAAGCGGCAGGAAAAATTCAACCGCCACAAGGCACAGGAACAATGCAGCAATCGGGTTCAGTCCCCAAAACGCCGCGCCACTGATTGCAAGCGCGATACCCACGCCCGCGCCGCCGTATGCAACCAAGTCCATGATCGTGGTGCTTGCAAGTTGCATGACAAGAACCTTCATTGTGATGACTCTGAATTCTTCCGCGCTTTCGTTGATCTTAACGTGTTGAGCCGCGTCTGCCTGAAAGATTTTGAGTTCTTTCAGTCCCTGCACGCTGTCGAGGAACTTATCGCCCATCGAAGTGTATTTGCCCCAATATTTTGCGAAAATCTTCTTCGCATACTTACTTACCGCTACAATAGATACAGGGATAAGCGGAACGCAGGCGATAAGAACGAGAGCCGTTCTCCAATCGATCCATACGCATATCAAGAACAATATTACGGGCGCGATCATCGCAAAAAAGAACTGCGGCAGATATGACGAATAGTAAAGGTCGAGTTGTTCTACGCCTTCTACCGAAACCTGCGTCAAGCCCGCCATACTCATCCCGTCGGTAGTCTTAACGCCGAGTTTTACGATTTTATTGTATACTCTTTCGCGTAAATCTTTTTTAACGCTTCTGCCAAGCTTGTCCTTTATATCGCCCGTAGCGCGTGAACAGCTATATCTTACGATAATACCGATAACCGCGCCGATAAGCGGATAAATAAATTGTATCCATTCGGCGTTCTGCGTCAACAGGTACACGGCATAGCAGACGCTCCCCGTTATCGTAACGTTCGCGATTAAACCTATCGCCTGCAACAATACGGCGATAAATATGTACTTCTTATTTCCGCCGATGAGTTTAAATAGTTCTTTGTCTATCATTTGTTTGCTCCTTGTCTTAATCAATCAGTGCTTGCTGCGCGCCCTTCATTTCTGACTTTATAAAATTTGCCACTCCGTTACGGGTTACGTCCGAAAACGCGCAGGTGGCGTTAAGAGCGTCTTCATAAGCCTGATTTTCAGTCGTTCCGCAATGTAACGACAAATGCGCCGACATAAAACGTATAATCGTCATATACTCGTTCAGAACTTCCCTTCCGCGATCCGTAAGAACGATTTTCCTATCATTCTTCTCGATATATTCTTTTTCCCGCAACCTTTCAATCGCGTTATACGCACTCACCTTTGTTACGTGAAGTCTGTTTGCTATATCAGTCTGTTTAACCGACTGCAGCTCTTTGGCAAGGTCGTTTGCCGCTATCAGATACCTTAATTCCGACGAACTCATATGTAACTCACCATCCGTTTTATTTGGTTAGCCCGCGCTAACCATTCCTAAAAAAATTTTGCGCCATGCTTACACAGAAGCGGTTAGTTAAGGCTAACTTTTGCGCAAAAATTAACGGCCTTTTTTCCCAAAGCCATTTTTTATTATACTCGTATATAGAAAAAAGTCAACCGAAAGTTAGCGGTTGACTAAAATTTTTTTGTATTTACACGTTAAAATATTTTTTGATAGCCTCGAACGCTTCTTCGGTGATAACGTGTTCCACGCGGCAGGCGTTTTCTTCCGCTGCCTCGGGCGAAAGCCCCATCACTACAAGGGCTTGAGTCAGCGATTTATGCCGGGAAAAAATATTTTCGGCTTTATCCTTACCCGTTTCGGTAAGGTCTATAAGTCCGTCGGCATGCACGACTATAAAACCGTCTTTTTTCATTATTCCCACGGCGCGGGAAACGCTCGGCTTAGAATAACCGAGTTCTTCCGCTATATCTATCGCCCTTACACTACCCTTTTTCTTTTTTAATCTAAGTATCGTTTCGAGATACATTTCCTGCGATTCGTTGTCTACCATATTTTTCTCCCGCGCTTTTTATACATTATATCACGTTACTTTGAAAAAAGCAATTGAAAATTCCGTCCGGGCTTTAAGTCGGATTTTCCTCCGAAGGACGGCACAATTATTTAATTTTCCACTTTCCGCTTGCCGATTGCAAATCCACCATACGAGCGTAAATGCCGTTTTTATTGTACAACTCACTAGGTTTTCCCTGCTCCGCCACGACGCCGTCCGCCAAAACCACGATTTTATCAGCTCCCGCGACCGTTCTCATTCTGTGAGCTATCACAAGCACGGTTTTATCTTTTATAAGACGGGAAAGCGCCGATTGTATCATCGTTTCGTTTTCCACGTCTAAACTTGCCGTCGCCTCGTCGAGAAGAATAACGGGGGCGTCTTTCAGAAACGCGCGCGCGATCGAAATTCGCTGTCTCTCGCCGCCCGAAAGTTCGCATCCGTTTTCGCCGATATTAGTGTTCCATTTATCGGGAAGTTTTTCGGCAAACTCGTCCACGTTTGCAAGCCGAGCCGCCGACATAACTTCTTCGTCCGTCGCGCCCTTTTTGCCGAGACGGATATTTTCCATAATCGTGTTATCAAACAAAGTTACGTCCTGAAAAACGATAGAATAAAGACTCATCAATTTTTCGGGGTCGATTTCGGCAACGTCCATTCCGCCGACGGTAATTTTACCTTTCCGAATATCCCAAAACCTTGCGGCAAGCCTTGAAACCGTTGTTTTTCCGCCGCCCGAAGGACCGACAAGCGCGGTGACTTCACCTTGCTTTGCGGTGAATGAAACGTCTTTTAATACAACTTCGCCGCCCGGATACGCAAAGCCGACGTGATCGAAAACGACATCGTAACCGCTATTCGTAAGCGTGTCGTTTCCGGTCTGAACGGGATATTCCAGAATTTCGTTCATACGCGCAACGTTTGTTCGCATTGCGATGATTGCCGCAAGATTCTGAAGCGCCGCCTGCATCGGATCGTAAAGACGGGAAGCGACAAGCAAAAACATAAAGAAGGTTAAAACTCCGAGCGTTCCGTTTACGAGCAGAGCCGAACCAACCAAAGCCACGGTGGCTATGCCGAGTTTTAAAACCATTCCCGCGCCCGTTACGAACACGGCGGTAGTGAGTTCCGCTTTTATGTTACTCTTTTCAACGCCCTTAATCTTATTCTTTAATCCCGAAAGGTAGTTTCCTTCGGCGTTGTTTGCTTTAAGATCGCGTACCGTTTCGATATATTCCTGTATACCGTCCGCGCACGACATTTTTGCCGTCATAAATTTAACAAGCACTTTATCCTGTACCTTATAACTTAAAATGACGATAAGAACCGAAACGGGAATAACCCAAAGCGCGGCAAGAGCCATTCGCCAATCGAAAACGAAAAGCCCTGCGGCGATAAGAATAGTTGAAATCAACGAGCCGAACAGTCCCGGGATAAAATGCGAAGTACTCTTTTCTATCACTTCGCAGTCGGACATAATCGTACTCGTCAGGTCGGCAAGATCTCTTTTGCCGAAGAACGATAGAGGAAGTTTACGAAGTCTTTCGGCTAAACTAAGTCTTCTTTTTCCGCTTTCTTCGTAAGTGGTAAAATACGTGTTGTTATACTGGAACCATGTGGTTAAAAAGATAAGCGCAAAGCATATCACGCATCCGACGACGTAAAAAGTTATTCTTCCACCTTGCACTCCGCCGCCAAGCATATCGGAAACGAGAAAGTATAAAAGCGTGGTCGGCAACATAAACGCCATATTCTGAAACGCGCAGGCGATTATTCCTTTAATAATCCCCTTTGCTCCCTGCTTTGAAGAAGCCGTCTTTTTTTGTATCGTTTTAACGAGCGACATTGCTTTCACCCTCCTTTGCCACTTTCCATTCTACCGACGCGGCATATTCTTTCCACATTTCGGCAAACACCCCGTTCTTTTCGAGAAGTTCGTCGCGCCTGCCGCTTTCCGCTATAAGACCGTCTTTTATTACGTATATACAATCGGCGTTAGCCACAGTCGAAAGCCTATGAGCAATCATAATAACCGTTTTACCCTTTGAAAGTTCGGAAAACGCTTTCTGCACTTTGGCTTCGTTATCGGGGTCGGCAAAAGCCGTCGCTTCGTCGAGAATAATAACGGGCGCGTTTTTCAATACGGCGCGTGCTATTGCTATTCGCTGCCTCTCGCCGCCCGAAAGAAATACTCCCTTCGTACCAATAACCGTGTCCGCTCCGTCGGGGAGTTTTTGTATTATATCGTCGCACTGCGCAGTATGAAGAGCCGCCGCGACTTCTTCGTCCGTCGCGTCGGGTTTTCCGAGTTTTACGTTTTCGGCGATAGTCGCTTTAATAAGTTTTGAATCCTGAAAAACAAACGAAACGGCGTTCATCAGTTCCTCTTTCGGAATTTCCCGTATATCCGCGCCGCCGACCTTTATGCTTCCGCTTTTCACGTCGAAAAACCTTGCCATAAGCCCCGCAAGCGTGGATTTCCCTCCGCCCGACGGACCGACGAGAGCCACGGTCTGTCCCGCGCCTATATTCATCGATACGCCGCGAATCACTTCGTTTTTACCGTCGTAGGAAAAATGCACGTCGTTAAGTTCGACGGACGAATCGGCGGGATACTCAGGGGTTTCACTTTCACTCATGGGACTGACGGATAAAACGCCGTCGATGCGTTCAAGCGCGTCTTTGACAATCATATTGTTTTCGCTCATATACATCATTTTAGTCAAGGTAAGCGAAATAACGGGCGTAATCACGATATAAAAGATAAGATTGAGTAAAAATCCGTTCGTTACGCCGTCTGCCGTAAACCATAACGCCCCGGCAATCAAAAAGGCAAATACGCCGTTTATCGCGGCTGTGTAAAACATCATAGGCACGCGCATATCCTTCGTGTAAGCGACTACCCACTTCTGATATTCGTCTATCGTACTTTTGAATTTTTTGAACGAAAAAACCGACTGCCCGAACGTTTTAACTACCGGTATTCCGCGGACGTATTCAACCGCTTCGTTGGACATATTTTCAAGCGCGTTGTTATATTGTTTCATTTTTTCCGCCATATGCTTACCCGTCATCGATGACATTACAAGAAAGGCAAGCACAACGGGAATAAGGCTTAAAAGCCCCAATCGCCAATCGAAAACAAACAAAAGAACAAGAAGCCCGACGGGCGTTGCCAAAGCCGCATATTTATCGGGCAATTGATGCGCAAGATAAGTCTCCGTCGCACCTGTGGAATCGTTTATGATTTTTCTTAATTTTCCGCTGCCGAAACTATCCGCAAATCCGAGCGGAAGTTTTGCTATATGCTCCGTAACGGCCACGCGCATATTCGTTGCGACTCTGAACGCCGCAAGATGCGAACACATAAGCGCGCTTATATATACAAGAAATGATACAATGGCAAAAATCATTGCCATAATCCCGTTATGCACAAGCCCGGTTGCCGATGAAAAATTCGGGGCAACGTCAAGCACTTCTTTTATTATCTTCCAGATATAAACAAAAGGAAGAAGCGCGATAAGCGCGCTTATCACCGCAAGCAACCACGAAGCGTAAGTAAAATACCTGTGCTTACCCGCATACCCCATAAGCCTTGAAATATTTGATTGTTTTTTCAATGTAAAACCTCCCTGGATTGGATTTTCTGGTTAGCAGCGTCTAACAATATAACATATAAAAAAGGAAATTCCTTTCCCTTTTTAACAAGTTTATTATTCGGGCAACGTCCAATCGGACGGAAGCCCTAAAATTTTATCCCAACCGGCGTTGAAAAAATACTGTAACTGTTTTATATATTGCCGCGCGTCGTCTTTTGAAAAGTCATGTCCCACCACTTCGAACATTCCGTTGAACATCGCGGTGGCAAGCATATGCGAAAGGTCCGCTCTTACCGACTTAACCTTTATCCCCGCAGCGTTCATGTCGTTTATAAAACGAACGGTATTTTCGGTTTCGATTTCGATAAGACTATCGATATACTTTTCGTATTCGCTGCCCTTGCTTTTACAGATGATAAGTTTGAACCCGTCGAAATCACCGTAAACGATATCCAGCATTTCGTCTATCCTTTTATCAACGTAAACGTGCATGTCTTTATATTGCGTTTCGGGCGATAAACCCGCAAAGTTTTCCTGCACTTCCGCATAATACGAATAAAGTTTTTCCGCCGAGGCTTTTACTATCGCTTTGAACAGTTCGCCCTTATCTGCAAATCTACCGTAAAGCATGCCGGTAGTATAACCCGCATTTTCGGCAACCTTGCGCATAGACGCGCCCTCGAATCCTTTTTCAAGAAATTCCGTTTTGGCACATTCCATTATCTTATCGATGGCTAAATCGTCTTTCTTTCTCATTGCCGAACTTCCTTTGTTTTAATAACGGTGTTATTATAACACTGTTATTTAATAAAGTCAAGCATTTTTTCTGCCTGATAAATTAAAAAGCGGCAAATTTGTCTTCGCCGCCGTTTAGATTATTTGGATTTAAATTATATTCGTTGAAGTTTTCATATGTTTGATTACCGCTTATTTCTTCGCAACAATGCACAGCCAGTGTTTTTTAGCATCTACAAAACTCTTAATATCACAAAATCCAACTTTTTCCAGCATTGTGCGAAGTTGCATTTCATTGTAAATTTTCATCCCGCCTATTTTTTTTGCCCATTTTTCATCCTTGGGATTTGTACCATCGCTCTCGTTGCATATAAGGAATGTACCGCCGTTTTTCATAACACGGTGAACCTCTGCAAAGCATTTTTCAAGATCTTCCCAAAAATATACCGTCTCAAACGCAGAAACACAATCAAAAGCCTCATCATCAAACGGCATAGACGATACATCGCCATAAACAATATCACACCTGCCTTGCTTGATTGCGATAGCATTTAGTTTTTTCGATTCCTCTACGCTGACTTTTGAATAATCTATCCCTGTCACATGCCCTGTTGAACATTTTTTTATCCAGTTGACAATATTTGCCCCACCGCCACAACCGATATCCAATACCTTAGAATCCAACTTTGTGTAAATTTTGGTAAAACCCCACTTTGCCAACTTACTATGACCGGTGTTCATCATTTTTACCATTATCCTCCCACCGAATCCTTGTGGCTTTCGTGTATTTTCAAAAAATCCCATATTTATCTCCTATTATTCGCTATACTGCGTTATTCTCTTTGTTTTTTATTTCTTTATTTTACTATGCCGATGACCGTTTTACGACCATACATATTGTTTGCATGCCCTATTATCCCAAGCCACGACATAATTTTTAGCATTACCGGATCCGTATATTACTCCTTTCGGCGTGTATGTCGTTATTTACAAACGACGGTAAAGCCGAATATTTTTTCTGTTCGAACGCCATTGCCTCCGGCTAATCATACCGAACGATTTCTGATTTTCTTCACGTTATTATTCATCAAATGTCTGCCTATAAGTCGATAAACGCACTTTTTTAATAAGTTCATCGTCTGTCCATGTTCTCTCAGAAGAGAATCGGGCTCGTCATACACTCCGAAATCTCGAACGATTCCCTCTTTTTGTATATAGGTATTGCAACAATTAAATTCGACCGGCGGATTTATAAAGTTTTTCGTCGCAACGCCGTAACCGATAAACGAACCGTCATTATTCGGCTTAAAAATTTTTTGCAATGCGGAAAGGTATTTTTTATCGAGAATAAACCCTTCGAGGTTATACCATTCCCCGCAAACGTACGCTTCTACATAACTGTGGAAAATCTCGTCGGGCGCAAACTTATACACCAAACCCGTCATCGCACCTTTCTGCAGAATTTTATCTATCATAAAACCATGTATTCGGCAAGGAATACCCGAGGCACGAAGAAGAGCCATAAAAAGCGTCCCCTTGGTGTTGCATTGCCCGTATCCGTCTTTCAGCACCCGACTCGCCTTTACGCCGTCGTCAACGTTATATCCGAATAAAATCTCATCTTTAACGAAATTATAAATTGCTTTCACCCGTTCCGTTTCCGGTAAATTCTTCCACCCACGACCTTCTACAAGCAGTTGAATTTGTTTAGATGAATAATCGAGTATTTTTGTTTCTCTTAAATAATTTGTACAATTCGAGCAATTCATTATTTATCCTTTATGGTCGTAATGGCAATCGCAATATGCTCCGCCGCCCGCTAAGGTATATTCCCTTGTGAAAACCGTATTGTTAAGAGCCGCCATATCGTAGTCAAGCGTACACATTGCGGGTATATACTCTTTAAGTCCGAGTTTGGTCATGAGATAACAGATTCCGCAAGTGTAAAAAGTTGCGGTATACTGATTTATCGTCTTTCCGTCTTCAACGGCAAATCTCCACGAATAAGGGTTTTTAGCAGCCAAAATCTCGCTTTTTTCGGCTTGCTGTTTAAGTAATTCTCTACCCTTCTCGGTGTACGCCTTACTTTTCTTCGATGCGACTTTCGTCAAGAAATTGTCGCACATCGCACCGCGGTAATAAATGCGCACTTCTTCCAATGTATACTTATTTTTTACCGAGAGCAAAATTGACGAAAGCAATGCGCAACTTAATATATTGATTAAAAATCTGTCGCCTTTTTCAAACTCTGTTACGTCTGCCAGAATTTCCTTGTATTTTTTATGAGCCTCTTTCATAACGGCCTTCGGGTCGGATTCTCTTAACGCTTCGGAAAGCTGTTTTTTAAATGTCCCTTTATAACCTGCCCACATTAACTTCTGAATAAAACCGTATTTCATTTGTTTATCCACTCCTTTATGGCTTTTGAAAGTCTTTTATCTATATCAATTCTCGTTTCCTTACATTCTTTCGGGAACTCTTTCGCCGCTTTGAACATAACTTTCAAAAGGATGTTCGCCCCGATAGGGAAAATGGTTTTAAAAAGGCTTTCGGGGAAAACAAAGTGTGAACCGTGCTTATATGTGACAAATTCTGCGTCACAATCGTGCGATTTTTCGGACAATCGCTTTTCCGCTCTTTTAACGTATTTTGCAGCGTTCCATAAACAATCGTCTTCCGAGCCTATCATAAGAAGTTTGCCCTTTATGTTTTCGATTTTTATAAATTCGTCTTCGGTGATGGGATGCGCCTCTTCCGAGTCGTCAAAAATCTTTTTAGAATCGATCATATTTCCCGACTTCTTTGTCTCCGATTTCACTACCTGCCAATACTCGGGGTGCTTATAACAAAACGGCATATACGGCAACGGCTTTCCACAATATGAAAACAGCGATTCCCCCTCGATAGGCCACTCTCTACAGCCGTCTTTTTTGCCTTGTTCAAATCCCTGCCATATAAAATCGCTTGCTGTCATCGCTATTGTAAGCGTAATGTCAGGAAAATACGACGCAGCGGTCAGCGCAAGCGTACCGGTGGTAGAGCCACCCACGATGCCTATTTTTTTGTTTCCGTTGTTTTTGAGCCACTCTATAGCTTTTTCGATCCTTTCGAGCGGATAATTATGGTGGCTGTAATTTTTCTTTCCCGGAGACATCGTAAGCACGTTTACGCCTTTCTTCATAAGCCATTTTACGCATGACTTCGCCATATAATCCTCCGCATCGTCACCGAGCATGGCAATTATCGCGCTGTTCGTCTCTTTTTTATTTTTCCAATACGCGCCGTAAAATCCGTCCGTTTTCACCTCGAAATGAATCTTTTTCATACCTTCTCCTTTGCAACGATTAAAACTTATTAAGTTCTGAATTACAATTCAGTTATCTTTTTCGCTTCTCTATCTCATTTTTATTCTGTAACGAATACCTTTTCTCCTCTATGTTTGCTCTTGCAAGTATTACTTGCACCACATTAGAATATGTTTTATTAACTATCACGAATTGACAAGCATTATCTCTTTTTAACATTCCGGCAAAATCCGTCCATTGTCCAAAATCATTTTCTTCTTTAATTATATTATACAGATTGACAACAAAAAAATCAAATGGTTAGCATAGGGTAACTTAATTTATTTATTAGTTACCTAAACATCTCATGCAAACATTCTTTATATTTCATAAGTTTTCCTTTATCTTTACTATTTTTATTATAATTTTTCTCACTGCAAACAGGAAATCACCCCTCAAAACGGCATAAAAAAGAGAAAACTTTTGCATTGTTCTCTCTTTCTGTTTTTTATATTAAATCAAAAAGTCGAACATTCTTTTACGAATATCCGACTTTATGCTATCATTTGAAGGCTGTTTTCTATGTTATTTGATATTTTTTGTTGTGTTTTTCGGAAATCCCTTTCACTATTAATTGCATATTCCCCTATCGTTTTCAGACTTTCCGGCAAATCTATTTCGCTCATATCACAACTGCTGAAGGCTCTTTCCCCGATTTCTTCCAGTCCCTCGGAAAACTCTGCCTTAAATAATCCGCATTCGTAGAAAGCCATTTCCCCGATCGTCTTTACACTTGAAGGAATAGCCACGCTCATCAAATCTTCGTTTCCGCGAAAAGCACTTGCTTTGATTCCCGTAACCGGCTCGTCGAGGTAAGTCGAAGGAATCACCACCTCGGAAACCTCTGCGGCCCCCATTCCCGATACCCAGTACCCCTCTTCTCCGTCCGGAGCGGGAATATATCTGAGCCCTTCCGTAGGTTTCAGTCCCGCCGTCGCGTCACCGTTTTCCTTATCGCCGCAAGCGGTCAAAGCCAATCCGGCAGCGGCGATAGCCGCACAGCAAACGGACAAAAAAAGATTTTCCCCGATTTTTTCATAATTTCTCCTTTGTTGCCTTTGGTTATCCTGCAACGGAGGTATTATATCATATCGGGGAAAGTCTGTCAATATGCCGATAAAAAATTTATTGTTGTCGATTGAAAATGTTTTAGTCAGCCGCAAAACTTTACGCCAAAATATCGCGATTTTTATTCAAATATCCAATTCAGGCGGAACGTCGATTTCGTCGGAGACATATTTTCCGTTCTTTTTCCGCTGCCGAACGCACTCGGAAAGGAGGTATTCGATTTGCCCGTTCACGGATCGGAAATCGTCCTCCGCCCAAGCCGCGATAGCCGCATACAGTTTCGGAGACAGGCGAAGCGGCACCTGTTTTTTCTGATTATCGTTCATCTCAGTATAAACTTCCCGAATTTACGACGGGCTGAGCGTCGTGATTGCCGCAAAGAACGACGAGGAGATTAGAGACCATAGCGGCTTTGCGTTCTTCGTCGAGTTCGACGACGCTGTTTTGACTGAGCCGTTCGAGAGCCATTTCCACCATTCCCACTGCGCCGTCGACAATCATTTTGCGCGCGTCGATAATGGCGGAAGCCTGCTGGCGCTGTAACATGACGGCGGCGATTTCGGGCGCATAAGCGAGGTAAGTAATTCTGGCCTCTATGACTTCCAATCCGGCCTCTTCGACGCGTTTTTGAATTTCGTCCTTAATTCTCGAAGCGACGACCTCGCTGGAACCTCTGAGGCTTCCCTCGTCCGCGATTCCGTCGCCCGTCGTATCGACGTTGGGAGCCACGTCGTAGGGATAAATGCGGACGATATTTCTCAAAGCGCTGTCGCACTGCAAGGAAAGATACTCCTTGTAGTTATCCACATTGAATACGGCCTTTGCGGTATCCACGACCTTCCACATGACCGCGATTCCGATTTCCACGGGATTGCCGAGACAGTCGTTTATCTTCTGCCGATTGTTGTTGAGCGTCATGATTTTCAGGGAAATCTTATTGTTGTTCATGGAAATGCCGGCGTTTGCGGCCGCCTTTACGGCCTCCCCCGCCCCGCTGTTGACGTCGCCGCTCTGATTGAGCTTCGTCTTTGCCGCGGGATTGACCGACGAACAGAAGGGATTGACGAAATAGAACCCCTCCCCTTTGAGCGTTCCGACGTATTTACCGAACAGAGTCAGAACCAAAGCCTCCTGCGGTTTGAGGATTTTGAGTCCCATTGCGGGAACCCAGCCAATCATGACGACGACGAACGATGCGATAAACAGAACCGGATTTCCGTCCCCCTCCATCATTGCCGCTCCAAAAATCATACCGACAATCGCCAGCGCATATATCGCGATAATGACAATCAGCGCCGCCATGCCGTGTTTCTTGTTTTTCAATATAATTTCTTCCATAAAATCCCTCAGATATTATTTTGATATTAAAATTATATCACAATACATTTTACTTGTCAATCGATTTAAGGGGGGACGTTTTCTCGTTTTTGAGAAAACGTCCCCCCTTAGGGATTAGCGAAAGATTTTTATAATTTCTTTACCATGGCTTTTGCCATATTTCCGCGTATCCTTTACCCGATATTTTTTATTTTCACGACATTTATTTTTGTGCGGAAATAATCTCCCACGCTTCGAGGATTTCCGCATCCTCGGAATAATTTTCGGAAACGACGTGAGCGCCGTCCTCGGGGAGCACGCCGCGGTCGTGGATACAATTTCCGGACAACGGCCAAAGGATGCGGGCGGTGGTGAGCTTAATGGCATCGGGGCGTCCGAAGATAGAGGAAGGGACGGTAGTCTGCATAATGCCCTTGCCGTATGTTTTAGCGATTCCGTTTCTTTCGGAGAGGAAAATATCGGAATAGGAAACGGCGCCGTAGTCGACCATGCAGCCGATGAGACATTCGGACGCGGAGGCGGTGCCGCTGTCGGCGAGGACGTAAATGCAGCTTTCGTCGGAAAAATAGTCATAGTAATAATTTCCGGAGGCTTCAAAGACTTCTTTTTTGCCCTTTTTGGTATAATCGGCGACGGCGACGGCGGGATTTTTGTCAGTCGAAGTCTTGCAGAAATAGCTTGCGATATTGCAGAGGATATTCAGGTATCCGCCGCCGTTCGCGCGGAGATCGAGGATAAGATTTTGCTTCCCCTCTTTTTTGAAAATATTCATAGCGGAAGCAAATTGGTAGTATGCCTGACCGTTGAACTGCGTAAGGCGGATATAAGCGGTCTCCTCGTCGAGAGGGAGGAAATTCTGACTTTCCGTAAGGATGTCGGCATCATCGCCCGTGAAGATATACGCGGAGTCATCGGAGCGATAAAAGACATAATTTTCGATAAACGCTTCCTTTGAGACCTCTTTGAAAAGGATTTCCTCCCCGTCTTTGAGTTTGAGGACGAATTTTTCCCCCGTTTTTCTCTCGGAAAGGAATGCGGAAAGTTCGTCATACGAATTTGCGTCCCGTACCTCCTCCTTCGTAAGTCCGAAACCGAGGACGCACATTCCGGCACGGATTCCGGCGGCTTCCGCTGGAGAATTTCCCGATACGCGGATAATCAGGAGCGGTTGATTTTCCTCGGAGACGGAGGAAGAGAAAGTCACTCCGAGTCCGCTCCACATTCCCGTTGCCTCGTCGAGCATTTCAGCATATTCGTCCGCGGTGAGATAAGCGGAATAAGGATCGAGCAATCCGTTTACGGCATCGAAGATCGCGTCGTAAAATTCATTGTCGGAAATATCCTCGTAATAATCGCTCTGAATTTTGTCCTTCGCCCAAATCAACGAGCGCATTTCGGAATCGAGACTCCCCCTGTACGCGTAATAGCCGCCGAGAAATCCCGCGCCCGCAATCGCGAGAGCGCCGATACAGCATGCCGCTATTTTCCAGCCGTTCGTCTTTTTTCGTTTTGCGTTTTTTTCGGAGCCGACTTCTCCCGGAATGTTTCCCCTCTGTTCATAGACCTCGGGCGGAACCCGCGTTTCCCGTCCCGCCTGCCCGTCGTTTTTTTCCTCCCTTCCGAAGTCGAAGACGTAATCGTCGCCCTCTGTTTTTTTATCGTTCTTGTTTTCGTCGTTGTTCATAATGCTTTGCTCCTTTCTGTCATCGTCGTTTTTATCGTTATTTATCGTTTGCCATTGCCGTAACGGCTTTATATTCATTTTCTCGTCGCCGCGGTTCCGACAAATTTACGCTTTTACGCTTCTATGCTCTGTCTTTTATCACCGTTCCAACAGTTTATATAATACGGTAAGGACGCGGAAGGAAACGGCGTCGGGAAACTGCCGGATATTCAGTCCGGTCGCTTTTTCTATTTTATCCAATCTGTATAAAAGAGTATTCCTATGCATGAACAAATTTCGGGAAGTCTCGCTGACGTTGAGGCTGTTTCTGAGGAATTCTTCGGCGGTGTTGACCATTTCCTCGTCCTCAAAAATTTCCTCCGCGCCTTCGTCGGTGAGTTCGCTCAGATATTCCGCGAGTTTGCTTTCCGGAACGTCCTCCAACATTTTTACCAGCATGTATTCCTTATAGGAATGAACGTTCCCCTTGCTGGAAAACACGCCCGCGTATCGAAGCGCGCCCGCCGCCTGAGAATAGGAGAGCGAAATATCCTTCAAGCCCTTGACGACGGAGCCGACGCCGACGACGACGTCGATACCGAGCTCTTCCTTTAAGGACTGAGCGAGGAAATCCGCATAATCGGCGGGGGAGGAATATTCGCTTTCCTCTTCGCCGAGATATTTGACGAGCACGCACTCGTCGGAACCCGTTTTGACGACGGTATCGAGACTGTTTCCGCCGTACTGAGCGGCGAGGGAAACGACCTCGTCCAAAAACTTGGGGACGCGAATGGCGAGGGCGAAGCAAGCGGCTTTGCCGACGGAAAATTTTGTCATATATTTATACACGCCCGCGGAGGAACATTCTCCGAGCAGAATGCGCCGAAGGTACTCCGTTTTCGAGAGATCGGCTTCCTTGTCGGAGAAGCTCTCGATATAAGGGGGCAAAAGTAGGGCGTAATTATTTTGCGTTTCCCCCACGCCTTTGAGAGCGCCGACATATCCGATATTTTTATAAAGGAAGCGGAAAAACGTATAATTTCCGTCATCCGTAATACCGTCGAAGGGCTTTTCGCAGACGGGCCCGCCGTGCGCGCGGGCGTTTTCCCTGTAAAAGGAAACTTCAAGTCCCAAACGCTCCTGAATTTCCCCGAAAATCTTTTCCAGCTCAGTCATGCCATTCTCCTTTCCGCGTAAAGGGAAAAAATTGTCTTTGTTCTATTATATCCCAAACGCGAAAAAATTTCAAGGAATTTTTCGGGGAACGGAAATTCTTTCCTTATTTTGCGCACTTTTAATTTATTACAGCCAAAACGGAAAAATTTACAAAAAAATTATTTTTTTAGTATTGACATATCGAATAGAAAGTGATATAATAAAGTAAATTGAAAAGTTATCGTTTTCTACTCTGTTTTCCGCTTTATGGAAGTTAAGGAAAAAAACTATAAAAAAACGAAAAAATAAACTTTCAGGAGATATTTTATGAGCAATACCAGCACCAATTATGCCGAGCTCAACGTGACCAACGACGACATGAAAGAAGTGCTCGCCGAAGGGACGTCGGCTCCCGCAGCGGCCGAAGCCGCGCCCAAAAAGCAAAAGAATATCGGCTATCGTATTCTCGCGCTGATTTTGACGATCGCGCCGATCGTCTGCCTGTGCTTATTGCCCGTCAAACTGCTGGTCAGCACGTCCGCGGGCTACGCTTTCTATGGCAAAGAGACGATTCTCGACGCATTCCTCGCGCTGTTCAAGAAAGACGGCCTTGCAGAATTTTATGCGGAAGTAGCCAAGACGATTTCCGGAGCGGCTGCGTCCGGCTTTGATTCGTATACTCTGAAAGGAATCCCCGTGCTGGCCGGAACCGGCGCGCTGGGCAAAGCGATGAGTCTCGTGATGTATGCCCTTCCCATAGCGGCGATTCTCGCGATTGTATTTATGGTTATCGCGCTCTGCTCGGGCAAAGCGGCTCCCGCGATGGCGAGAGCGATCCTGTTCGTCTATTTCTGGGCATTCGGCGCGTATGCGGTTGCGATTACGGCCGTATCCCTTTACAGCGCTTCTCTCGACAGAACGTTCGACATCGCGATGATTGCGATTGCCGCCGTCTGCTTTGTCATCTATCTGATTCTCTCCTTTATCAAGGCGGGCAAGCACACTTGGATGACGTTGCTTCTGTTTATTTTGACGGTCGGCTTTGCAGGCGTCACCGTATACGGAATCGTCAACTGCGCGGACGGTATCAAGGAATTGATGGGTTCTGCGGAAGACAGCATCATTTCCGGCGTAACGGAAGGTCAGTTCTATAAATACGCACTCGTCGCACTCTGCGGTTTCCTCGGCCTTGCGGCTGCGGTCTCCTCCATTCGCCTTTCCACCAAGAAGGGTTATACGTTCGATCTCGTTCGCTATATTATCCACCTTCTCCTTGCGGGACTGTTCATTTATGTAGCGTTTACCGTAACGGCCTTTGAAAAAGCATATTTGTACGCCTTTATCGCCGCGGCGATCGCACTTGTGCAAATCGTACTCGTGATAGCGGTCATCTGTGCCCGCAAGAAAGCAAAGAAGGCTGCCGCTGCGCCCGCAGTTGTCGAAGAGACGGCGAAAGTCGAAGAGACCGCCCCTGTTTCGGAAACGACGGAAGAAACGACCGCGACGGCCGAATCGACTCAGACAGAGCCCGCACCGGCAGAAAGCGAAACCGGTGTCTATGCGGAAGCTGTCCGTTATGAAGGCCCCACGGCGACGGAAGAGACGACTTTGGAAGCAGAGGAAGTCGAAGCTCCCGTACAGGAAGAAACGACTACCGTCACGGAAGAAACCGCGACTCAGCAGGCTCCTGTTTATAACTATAACTTTACGACGCCCGCGGCGGAACAACCGGGTGCAGGCGCTACGGCGGATTATGATTTCTATAACAGCAGGAGCTTCGATCCGTTTATCGCTTCGCTCAACAGCGCGGAAAGAGAACAGTTCACGGAAATCTTTATTCTCAAATATAAAGGCGACACAAAGAATCTGCCCGACTATCAGGTCGGCGGAGACAATACGGAATTCTTCCGCAAAGTGTTCATTTATCTCGGTCAGTACAGAGACAGAATCCCCGATTCTCTGCTGTCCAAGATGTATCAGTTCGCGATCAGAAAATAATTTCCCTGAAAGTGACAGCCCGACCTTTTTCAAGGTCGGGCTGTTTTATTAACATTTTTTGAGGCCTTTCATCTGTTTTTCAATCAAACATATTCTTTCCTCTGCGTCTTAAAAACATTTCCAAAAAGCGAATGTCCTCCAAATCGTCAAAATTCTTTTCTTGAATAGCGCCGTCCTTTATCTCGTATATAGCCGCATCGGGAATCAGAAGCAAAACGGGCGAATGAGTAGCGATGACGAATTGACAGTTTTCCTTTGCCCGTTCGCGGATAAGGAAGCCGAGACGGTATTGGTTTTCATAGGAAAGCGCGCCTTCGGGTTCGTCGAGGAAATAGAGTCCTCCTTCCCGCACGCGGCTCTTAAAGAATTCTATGAAGCCTTCCCCGTGAGAACATTCCGTCAGCTCCCGCCCGTACATATTTTCGATTTCCGCCAACGTCCTGAAATGCGGCATAGCGGCAAATCCCGCCGCCACGCCCTTAAATTCCCGCTTTGCCCGTTCTATCTCCTCTTTCGCTTCCCGCGCCGTTTTCTTTTGCCACAGCGTATAGCTCATGAATTCTTCCGCCGAAAAGCGAAAAACCTGCTTAGGGAATTGCGTTTTGGAAATCTGTATTTTGTTCAGCAGCGCCTTGGGGAATTTTTCCCTCCCCTCTCCGATAAACGGCCAGCCGTATTTTTGAGCAATCAGCTCAATCAGAGTCGTCTTTCCCGCTCCGTTTCCTCCGCAGAACAGGGAAACCGCGCTCGTCACTCTGAGTTCTTCCGCGTTTCGTACGCAGGAAAATGGATAATTTTCCTCTTCCTTCGGAAATCGTACACTGTCGAGAAACATATTTCCTCCTTTTGTCAATCGCGCTTATCTCTTCTGTTCGCCTATATTCTTTGGAATCCGTACTCCCGCCCCTGTTTTCGGTTGGAAGTTTTCCCCCTCCGTTTCCGTTTATGCCCACTGAAAATTATCTTTTCCCGCGCCCGCTTCAAAGTGATATTTTACGATTCCGAGATTTATCTTTGCATAAGGTCCCCAAGCGCTTACTCGTACCTTGTTCCCTTCTGTTTCCAAGCGAAACTTCTGCGAATTGAGGGCGGTAGGCGCGAGCAGAGCCGCCTCCGTCCCGTTCCGAAACCAATCGGGCGCGGACGAAAGCGCAGGAGCAATCTCCTCCGCCGCACGATTTTTATGCGGAACGCCCTGCGCAGCGCCGTAGCCGAGAGCGAGAACGCACAGCAGCTTCTCACCTTTTTCTATTCTGCAATTTCTTTTGCAGGCGCTCTTTTTGAAGGTCATGGCAACCCAGCAGGTATTCAGACCCAGTGCCTGCGCCTTCAAGGCGAGATGTTCTCCGAAATATCCCGCCTTTTCTTCGTCCGACTTCTTTCCGACCAAAGCGATATAATTCTTAACGCCGCGGAAATTCCCATAGTGCGCCATAAAGCCTTCAAAAGCGCTTGCCTCGTCGGTGATCACCTGAATACGCAGCCCGCTTTTCAGATTGCAGTTTTCCGCTTCCTGTTTCAAAATCCTGACAATATCTTCGGGAATCGGCCTGTCGGAATAGCTTCTCACGGAATGTCTTGCCTTCATCGCTTCTGAAATATCCATACTTTTTCTCCTTAAAATACTTTTTGTAATAATATTTGTAAAAACAACGTCCTCCGAACGGAGGACGTTTAATCGTCGTCCGGCAGAGACGCTCTGCCGGAAATTTTGATCAGTACTTTTATGCCCCCGTCCTCCGTATAGGAGCGCTCGGTACATACGCTGTCCACGATGAACAGTCCGCGGCCGCTTTCGGCATATACGCCCGAACAACAGCTTTCTTCCGGCGGGCAAAACCGCACGGTCGAACGCACTTTCAATTCGATAAAATTCCCGCGGATTTCGCCTTCCAGAAAAGCCGTTCCGTCAGAGTGCTGCAAGACGTTGCTGACGAGCTCGCTGACCACCAATTTGCTGTCGAATACGCTGTCCTCAGGCACGTCGCGTTCTTCGAGAAAGTCGCAGAGCTGTTTCATCGCCGCTCTCAGCGCCTCAAAATTTTTTACTTCCACGAACATATCTCTGCCTCCGAAGTTTCCGTTTTTCAGACGGAATCTTTCAGACTTTCTTTGAGCTTAGCCAAAAGTTTTCTTTCCATTCTCGAAACGAACATCTGTGAAACGCCCAAGCGTTTGGCCGTCTCGCTTTGGGACAGTTCTTCCCCGTAGCGGTACTTGATCAGCGCCTTTTCCGTATCGGACAAATCTTTCATGGCCGAACGCAGGGCGTCTTTGATTTCGAGACGCTCGTATTTGTCGTCGTTGTCCGGCAGGAGCGCATAGAGGGAATGTTCGGAATCGTCCTCTCCCGAGCTCGCCACGCCGTCGAGGGAGACCGTTCCGCCCACTTCCAGCGCGCGGACGACTTCTTCTTCCGAGAGCGAAAGTCCGTCGGCAATCTCGCGTATGCTGGGTTTCGAGCCGTTTTTTCCTTCGTATTCGGCGGAGAATTCGCGCACGGAGGCGCTGATTTCGCTGAGCCGACGAGGGAGTTTGATAATTCTGGAACGGTCCCTGAAATAATTTTTAATTTCTCCGGCGATGGTAGGCGTGATAAAAGTGGTAAACTGCATGCCGAGAGAGGGATCGAAACGGTCGATTCCCTTCAACAACGCGAGGGAAGCCACCTGTTTCAGATCGTCGTATTCCACACCCCGCCCCACGAATTTTTTTGCGAGAATGTCGGCTATGTAGAGGTATTTTTCGGCGATTTTATTGCGCAGCTCCCTCGAACCGGTCTCTTTATATCGCTCGAACAGCTCGTTGATCGTTTCTTCTGCCATAATGGAAAACCCGTCCCGCTCACGCTTCGAAGGCGATGGTCTGTACCGTGCCTGCGTCGTCTTTTACAAATTCCGCATTTCCCAAAAGCGCATTCAACAACGCATAAGAAATGTCGTCGTCCGCCGTTTTTTCTTCGGGTTCCCCCTTTTCCTTGCCGGAAACGGTACAGGCAAGCGACTCGCCCGTGCGGAAGGAAATATCGGCCGCGCGGAACCCGTTGCGTTTGAGGATCAGGAGGCTTTCGGTGACGCACACTTTGAAATCCTCGGCCGAATCCACGTCGAACCCGCAAAGCGCGCAAAGTCCGCCGGTCGTCAGCCGGACCGTCGTAAGATATTCGCTGGATAAAGGCAAAGAAACGCAAAAGTTTTCCATGGTCATTCAATCTCCATAATCGTATTCAGGGAACAAATCATAAAGAGCTTTTTGATCTTCTGCTGTAAATTTCTGAGAATGATATTATGTCCGTCCGTCTTTGCGTTTTTGAGAATCTTGACGAACGTTCCCAACGTCGTGCTGTCAATAAAGTTCAGCTCGGCGCAATCGAATACAATATCCGCGGGATTTTGCCTGTATGCCGAAATTACGTCGGAATAAAATTCGTCCGCATTTCCCGAATCGATGTCTCCGCTCAAAGCGACGGTCAATTTTCCCGCTTCCGCGCCCTTGATTTCCACTTCCTTCATGCTGAAAACCTCCCTTTTACGGTCTTATAATTATATATAACGCATTTTCGCGCACTTTCAAACACTTCTCTTTCTTTATTCTTCCCTTAAAGATATGCGGCGACGTCGTTCAGGGAATTCAATACGATGTCCGGCCTGTCTTTTGAACCTTGGAGCATCTCCTTCGTCGTCTCCCCCGAAAGCACCAGAACGCCCGTAAAGCCGCTGTTATTTGCAAACCGAATATCGGTATGCAGACGGTCTCCGACCATGGCGATTTCGTCGTTTTTCGCGTCCAGAAGCCCTTCGAGCGCCTCGCCCATCATTTTATGCGGTTTGCCGCAAACGACGTCGGGGAGCCGATGAGACGAACACTCGAACAATTTGATAAAGGAACCGACGTCGGGCGGAAACACGCCCTTTGCGGGACAGACCGCATCGGGGTGAGTCGCCGCATAAAAACAGCCGTTTACGAGAAATTCGTTGAATTTTTTGAGCTTTTCAAAGGTCACTTCGGTGTCGTAAGCCAATACGCAGACCTCGGGATTCTCTTCGTCGAGCGGTATTCCGCGGGCGGAAAAATCCGCCTTCAACGCTTCTCTGCCCAAAAGATAAACTCTCTTTCCCGCATGGTATTTTTTGAGATATTCCGCCGTCGCCGTTCCCGAAGTATACACGAAATCCCGCGAATCCCAAAACCCTATTTTTGCGAGCTTTTCTCTGTATTCTTCGGGAGTTTTGGAAGAATTGTTCGTGCAATACACCAGCTTTTTTCCCTTTTCCCGAAGCAGGGAGAGCGTCTTTTTCATCTCCCCGATCGGCGTCTCGTCTATATAAATCGTGCCGTCCATGTCTAAAAGAAACACTTTTGTCTTTTGTATAAGTTCCTCGATCGTCATATCTTTCCTCTTCGGCTTTTTCAGATTTTTCAGATCAAAATTCCGCCGTATGCACAGTATTTCCGTTCTCTTTTATCAAGTCGATCAAATCCCGCGTTTTCAGCCAGACCGTGGCTGTGTTATCATTCGGGTGAACGCCTATCAGTCCCGCGTCCTCCGTAAATTCTTTGTCAATAAAGCACTGTACCTTATGTTCCGTATCGTTGAGGATACCGAGCGGAGTAACCGAGCCCGGAGTCAATCCCAAAACGGCCGTCAATTCCTGTTCGGAAGCAAACGATAAAGCCCCGATTCCGTTTTCCCGCCTGAATTTTTTCAAATTCACTCTTTTGTTTCCCTTGACGACGAGGAGATAGTAATTCTTTTTGCCGTCTCTCACAAAGAGATTTTTTGCCTCGGCGTCGGGATAGGGCAACGGGACGGAAGCGGCTTCCGCCATATTGAACACGGGCTCATGCTCCGTCGTTTCAAATCGGATATTTCGGAAATTCAGATATTCATACACTTCGCTTTTCTTCATAAAATTACCCGCAATTCGCATTGAAAAAACTGATTTTTAAGGGCGATTTTTTATAACAGGGAAAAATCTCTCATCAGTGCCGCAATCCCGTATGGCATAAGGGATTGCGACAATTCGGGAAGCAATTTCAAAACATCGGCGAAAATGCGAAAAACATCGTTTCCGATTTCTTCTTTGAAAATGCGGCAATCCCTTTGTATGCCTGAGATTGCGGGCAATATTTTTTTTCGCGCCTCTTCGAAGTTTTTTTCGTATTTTTCGAGCTCGTTCAACGAGGGAACGACGCTCTCCCCGACAAAAATATCCGTCCCTTGCGCGAGCTTTTCCGCCGCTTCCCGCCGCCCGTTATAATCCACCTTCCCGCCGCGGTAAAACCCGCTCTCGAAAAACAGCGCGTAAGCGTCCGAAAGCACTTTGCAACACGGGGCGAGCAAATCGGATTTTCCCGAAATTTTTTCCGCCGCGTCCCGAAACGCGAAAATTTCCCCTTCGGGATACCCCGAACGAAAACAGTATTCCGCCGCAGTTACCGCGAAAAACAGCGTTTCTGCTCCCTCGGAAAAACACTTTGCCGAAGCGGACAAGAGCGCTTCCGAATTTTCCGAAGAGTCGGCCTCGGACACGGGAAGCCCGACCGCCTTTAAGGCGCGGCGGCAAAATACCGACAGCGAACAAGCGACGAGAAACGCCCTCGCCCGCATTTGTCCCCTTTCGTTCTCCGACAGCTCCCTCGCGCCGCCGTAAACGAGCGCGGGAGGCGGAACGGGATAAATTACTTCTTGCTTGCCCGAAAAAACCCGCGCGTGCGCACGGAACAAACCGAACGGCTCCGGCGAAGTGCAGACGGCGACGAACGGCAGAGCGCGCGCGGCGGCAAAATACCGTCCCAAAGAGCACGCTTTCCCCGCCCCGACCACGCAGGTAATCCCGTCGGAAAGGTGAAAGAGCGGCACCGCGTCGTCTTCGCTCCTTATGACGAGCTGTATCTTTTTCGGCAGATTTTTCAGCGTTTCCAGCACGGGAAACGCGCTTTCTTCGTCGGTGAGTACGAGATATTTTCCGAAGGGAAAACGGGCGGAAAGCAGAGCGGGAAAATCTTCCAGATCTCCCGTCAGAATTTCACTCCCGAAAAGCGCCGACGAGACCTCCCTCATAGCATTATAAATCCCTCAAAATTTCCTTCAATGCGGAAAGCAGAGCGTCGTTTTCCTCCTTCGTTCCCACCGTGATACGGCAGAAGTCTTTCAGCTTCGGAGTATCGAAAAATCTCACCAGCACGCCGCGGGCTTTGAGCCCCTCGTATATGCTCCTCCCGCCCAGACGGGGATACCCCGCGAACAGGAAATTCGCCGCGCTTTCAGGCACGAAAAATCCGAGCTTCAAAAGCTCGCCGCGAAGGCGCGCGCGCTCCGATTTCACCTTTTCCGCCGCGCGTTCGTAATATTCCCCGTCTAAGACCGCCGCCGCACAGGCCGCCTGACACAGCGCGTCCACGGGATAGGAATTGAAACAGTCCTTCGCCGTAAACAGGCCGCGGATCAGCTCCTTATCCCCCAGCGCGTAACCGCAGCGGATTCCCGCCAGAGAATAGTATTTGGAAAACGTCTTGACGACCAACAGATTTTTATATTCCTTTGTGAGCGGCGCGAGGCTTTCCCCGTAAAAACCCATATACGCTTCATCCGCTATCACGATTTTGTCCGCATTGTCCCGCACGAACGCTTCCATTTCCTTACGGGGGATTCCGATACCCGTAGGAGCGTTCGGATTGGCGATTAAAATTCCCTGCACGTCCTGCTTCGTCAAAGCGGAAAGATTCATCGTATAATCCTCTTTCAGCGCGACCGACTTATACGGCACGGAAAAAAACGAGCAGAACACGGGATAAAAGGAATACGTCAAATCCGCAAACGCCGCGCCCTTCCCGTCCGAGTCGAAAAACGCGCGCACGCAGAGCGCGAGCACTTCGTCGCTGCCGTTGCCGCAAAATACGTTGTCTTTTTCCACGCCCTCCGCGCGGGCGATCGCTTCCCGCAAGGCGTCTGCGTCGGGCGCGGGATAACGCTTCAAATTTTCCGTATCGAACGCGCGGAGCGCGGCCGATACCTTCGGGGACGGCGGATAGGGATTTTCATTGGTATTCAGCTTGACATACCGCTTATCCTTCGGCTGCTCCCCCGCCGTATACGGCGAAAGCGAGGAGAGAAATTTACTTAAATATGCCATAAATTCACCTCTTTTATCCGATTCAAATCAAAACAGCAGCGAAAGCGCGTTGAGCGCCAGCCCCACCGCCACCGCGACGACATAGCATATCGCGATTAAAACGAGGTTGCGCCTCCACTCCTTCACGTTTTTCAAAAGTACGACGAACCCCAGTCCCGCATTCGCACAGAGCCCCGCCGCGCACGAGCCGAAGGAAATTCCGCCCTGCAAAAAGCTCCCCGTGATGACTACGCTGGAAGCACAGTTGGGAATCAGCCCGACGAGCGAGGAAATGAACGGCTGGACAAACAGGTTTTTATTCATAAAGGAAATAAAGCGCTCCTCCGTGACATAATAAATCACGACGCCCAAAACGACGTTGACGATGAGGATAAAGAGCGCCACTTTCAACGCATGCAACAGCGGGGACAGAAAATACAGCGTAAACGGCTTGCTCTCGTCGTGCACCCGCCCGCAGGAGGTACATTCAAATTCCTTTTCCTGCGCTTTTTTCAAAAACAATTCGTGCGAGGGCGTATCGCGGGAATCCTCGTGCAAGGAAGTACCTGCGCCCTGCGAATCCTCAGACGGAGAAACCGCATCGAGGGAAACCTCGGACGAAGAAGAAACCGCACTATGAGAATGCTGCACGTGTTCCGAATGCGCATGGGAACGCGCTTCGTCCAAGTATTTACCGCGGGAGGATTCGACGCGCGTCTGCCTGCGGCCGAAGCCCTTCAAAATTCCGTCTGCGGCGTACCCCACCGCGACGCCGACGACGATTTTTACCGCTATGAGCGGCAGGAGCCAAACGGCGCCTTTACCCGACGACAAGAGAATAATAAACGCTTCGTCGCTGGTGGAGAGAAAAATCGCCAGGAGCGTCCCGACCGTGATATATTTCTGCTCGAACAATTTCGCCGCCATGACCGAAAACCCGCACTGGGGAATCAACCCCGTCGCGGAACCGATGAGCGGCCCCAATTTCCCGCTCAAACGGTTGTTCGGGCCCGTTAAATTCGTCTTATGCTCGATGAGCTCGATAATGATATAAATCAGCAACAGCCACGGGAAAAGTTTGAGCGTGTCTAAAAGCGCGTCCAACAAAACATCTGCCATGGATTACCTCCCGATAACCAGAGACTTTGAAAGCGGAATAGACGCCTTGGCGTTCAGCTCCAATCCCGCAAAGTTGCCGAGGCGGTACTGCACCAGACCTTCCGACGCGATCATCGCCGCGTTGTCCGTACAATAGCGCTTTTCGGGCAGCACGAGGGAAAAGCCGTTCGCCTTACACGCCGCCGACAAATGTTCCCGAAGATACGTATTTGCGGCCACGCCGCCGCCCGCCGTCACCATCGTCACTCCCTTGGCTTTCGCCGCCGCGATCGTCTTTTCCACGAGCACGTCGAGCGCCGCCGCCTGAAAGGAAGCCGCGACGTCCGCCTTCGAATACTCCTCCCCTTTCTGCTCCTTGGTATGACAATAGTTGATGACCGCCGTCTTTAAGCCGCTGTACGAAAAATCGAAGCCTCCGCCCCCTTTTAACATTTTGGGCATGGGGACGTTCGCGGTTCCGTCTTTCGCGCAGCGCTCGATATTCGGGCCGCCGGGATATTTGAGCCCCAGCACCCGCGCGACTTTATCGAACGCCTCCCCCGCCGCGTCGTCCAGCGTCGAGCCTAAAATTTCAAATTCCGATTCCGTCTTTGCGTACAGAATTGCGGTATGGCCGCCGCTCGCGAGCAACGTGACGAACGGGGGACGGAGAGTCGGTTCGACGAGATAGGCCGCCGCCATGTGGCCGCGGATATGATTGACCGCCACGAGCGGTTTTCCGAGGGCATAGGCGAAAGCCTTCGCAAAGGATACGCCCACGAGGAGCGCGCCCAGAAGTCCCGCGCCGTAAGTGACCGCCACCGCGTCGATATTTTCAAAATTTATCCCCGCGTTCTTCACCGCGCGGGAAACCACCGCGGAAATCGCGTCCGTATGCGCGCGGGAGGCAATTTCCGGAACCACGCCGCCGTAAAAGGATTGAATATCCGCCGAAGACGCGATTTCGTCCGAGAGAATTTTTCTGCCGCTTATGACCGCGGCGGCCGTCTCGTCGCACGAAGATTCGATGCCGAGAATGATCGGGGAGGGTTTATTGAGATCGGGGGTAGGAAACGAATACATGGCACCACCTTTTTGAAAACATTGTCCGAAAAAAGACGGACGGGAGAACGAGAAAACAGGAGAACGGGAAAACGGGAGAACAGGAAACGGGAGAACAGGAAACGGGAGAACAGGAAACGGGGGAACGAAAAACGGAAGAACGGGAGAACGAAAAACGGAAGAACGGGAGAACGAAAAAACGGGAGAACGAAAAAACGAAAAAACAGAAGAACGGGCAGAAAAAAGAGGAGACGAACGGAAGCGGAAAGATATGAGCGAAAAAATCAGCCGAAAGAGTCGGCGAAAGAAACAATTATCGGCAGCACCTGCCGCCGATAATCGCCCACAATCTTTTTAAGTCTTTTTGAGATAGTCGATGATAAAGCCCTGAATGTCGCCGTCCATGACCGCCTGTATATCGCCCTTTTCGTAGCCGGTGCGATGGTCTTTTGCCATGGTGTACGGGCAGAATACATAGGAGCGTATCTGGGAGCCCCATTCGATTTTTTTCACGTCGCCTTTCATGGCGTCCGCCTCCGCCTGACGTTCCTCTATCTTCTTTTCGAGGAGTTTGGAACGGAGCATTTTGAAGCACATTTCCTTATTTTGGAGCTGGGAACGCTCGTTCTGGCACTGCACGACGATTCCCGTGGGGTAGTGCGTGATTCTGACCGCCGACGCCACTTTGTTGACGTTCTGGCCGCCCGCGCCGCCCGAATGGTAAATGTCGATACGGATATCGTCGTCCTTGATTTCCACTTCGTTGTCGTCCTCGACCTCGGGCATGACCTCCAAAGAGCAAAAGGACGTATGGCGGCGTTTGTTCGCGTCGAACGGGGAAATCCGAACGAGGCGGTGGACGCCCATTTCCGCTTTGAGATACCCGTAGGCGTTTTCGCCTTCCACGCGGAAGTCGATGCTCTTGATTCCCGCTTCGTCGCCCGCTTCCCTGTCCAGCTCGAATACCTTAAAGCCCATCTTTTCGCAATAGCGGGTATACATTCTGTACAGCATGGAGCACCAATCGCACGCCTCCGTTCCGCCCGCGCCCGCGTGGAGCGCCAAAAGCGCGTTATGCGAATCGTACGGCCCTTTCAGAATCGCGCGGATACGCATATCCTCGATATCCTTATCCGCCGTCTGCAACATGCCGTCGAGTTCGGGAATCAGGCTTTCGTCGCCCGTCTCCTCGATGAGGTCGATGACCTCCTCCGCGTCTTTGAGCGCGGTGTCGCTTTTGGAATAAGCGCCGATTTTATTTTCGATATGCGAAATCTCCCTGCCGATTTTCGTCGATTTTTCCAAATCCTGCCAGACTTCCGGCTGTTCCTGTTCCTTTTTGAGCTCTTCGAGGCGCGCGCGCTGGTTGTCCAAATCCAGCGCGTATCTCGCTTCGTTCAGCCCTTCGCGCATATCCTGTATCTTTAATCTGTAATCGTCTGCCTTAAACATAAATTCCTTATTTCGTTTCGTTCTCCCCGTTTTCGGGCGTCTCGGGAGCTTTGGCTGCGTCGGGCGTTGCGCCGTTCGCCGCGCGGAGCAGCTCCGCACGCTTCGCCGCCGCTTCCTTATACGAGGACATGTTCGTCAAGGGTTCGGGCATCTGACGGCGGAGAGGCCTCCGAACGGGCGCCGCGGGAACGCTCTGTTCCGGCATCTGGCGGCGCGGAGGCGGAGCCTGTCGGAATTCCACCTTCACCTTCAAAAGCACCGCGATGGTCGTGCGCTGAATGCGCTCTATCATCTCGTCGAACATCTCGAAGCCTTCCTTCTTATACGAGATGACGGGGTCTACCTGACCGTACGCGCGAAGCCCTATTCCCTTTCTGAGCTGGTCCATCGCGTCGATATGGTCGATCCAGTTTCTGTCCACGTTCATGAGCAGCACGCGGCGTTCCACGTCGTAGAAGTCGATTCCCGTGCTCTTGATGTCCTCGATTTTCTTTTCGTATTCCTTAATCGTCTTATTGGTAATCTTTTTGAGCGCAAGCTCGTAATCCCACTTTTCCAGCTTCTCGCGCGTGACGTAGTTCGTGCCCTCGGGAAGAAGTTTCGCTTCCAGCGCCGCGTTGAGCTCCGTTTCGTTCCAAAGCTCGGGCATGTCCTCGACGTTCACCGCCGAACGAACCGTTTCCTCTACGTAGTCGGGGATATATTTGAGCACCTGTTCGTGTACGTTCGCGCCCTTTAAGACGTTGAGGCGCTCCTCGTACATGACTTTGCGCTGCGTGTTCATGACGTCGTCGTATTGAAGGACGTTTTTACGGATACCGAAGTTTCTGCCCTCGATATTCTTCTGCGCGTTCTCGATGCCGTGAGAGAGAAGCCGAGACTGCAAACAGGTGTCTTCGTCGATTTTGAAGGTATTATAAAGCGCCTTCATGCGCTCGCCGCCGAAACGCTTGACGAGGTCGTCCTCCAAGGACAGGAAGAATACCGACATACCGATGTCCCCCTGACGTCCCGAACGGCCGCGGAGCTGGTTATCGATTCGGCGGGATTCGTGGCGTTCCGTACCGATGATGCAAAGGCCGCCGGCCGCAATCACCTGTTCCTTCTCTTTGTCCGTTTCCGCCTTATAATGCTCGTACAGCTTCTTATATCTCTCGCGGACCTCTTTCGTCTTTTCGTCGATGTCCTGAATATACATGCTGGTCGCGAGCTCTATCGTATCGTGTTCCACGCCCTCTTCGCGGAGGCGTTTCTTCGCGAGATATTCGGGGTTGCCGCCCAGCAGAATATCCGTTCCGCGCCCCGCCATGTTCGTCGCAATCGTCACCGCTCCGAAACGGCCCGCCTGCGCCACGATTTCCGCTTCGCGTTCGTGGTTCTTCGCGTTCAAAATGTTGTGCTTCACGCCGTTCCGCTTCAAAAGACGAGAAATTTCCTCCGACTTATCCACCGACGAGGTACCGACCAGAATCGGCTGGCCGCTCTCGTGGCGCTCCACGATTTCGTTGACGATCGCCCGTTTCTTCCCGTCTACCGTCGAATACACCATGTCGGGAAGATCGATTCGCTTAATCGGCTTATTCGTGGGAATCTCGATGACGTCCAGAGAATAAATCGTGCGGAACTCCGCTTCCTCCGTCTTCGCCGTACCCGTCATGCCCGAAAGTTTCGTATACAGACGGAAATAGTTCTGGAACGTAATCGTCGCATAGGTCTTATTCTCGCTCCTGACCTCCACGCCTTCCTTCGCCTCGATCGCCTGATGAAGCCCGTCGGAATATCTGCGCCCGATCATGAGTCGACCCGTAAATTCGTCTACGATGATGACCTCTCCGTCGTTGACGATATAATCTTCGTCGCGCTTGAACAGCTTATGCGCCTTCAACGCCTGCTGAATGTGATGGTTCAGATCCGCATGCTCGATTTCCGCGATACTCTCGATACGGAAAAATTTCTCCGCCTTCCGCGCGCCACTGTCCGTCAGCTCTACCGTCTTATCCTTGCGGTTGATGATATAGTCCCAATCCTTCGACGCCGCAAGCGCTTTCTTGCCCTCCGGCGCGTTCGCCGCGGCCGCCGCGCGCTTCTCTTCCTGCTCCGCTTCGTAGTTCGCCTGCTCCGCGAGGGTCATTTTGGTGAAATCGACCGTCTCTTCCTCGTCGTCCTCGGCTTCCGCCGCTTTTAAGTCTATCTTTTTCTTTTTGTTCTTCTTCTCCGCACGAAGGCGCTGGAACTGAGCGTCCTCTTCCTCTTTCAGCTCGTCGTCAAAGCCGCCCGAAAGCGTGCGCACAAATCTGTCCACCTGCACGTACAGATCCGACGACTTCTCCCCTTTGCCCGAAATAATCAACGGGGTTCGCGCTTCGTCGATCAAAATGGAGTCCACTTCGTCCACAATGGCATAGCTCAAATCGCGCTGCACCATCTTTTTGAGGTCGGTTTTCAGGTTATCGCGGAGATAATCGAAACCAAATTCGTTATTCGTACCGTAAACGATGTCGCATTTGTACGCTTCCCGCTTCTGGTCGTCGTCCATGCCCGGAGCAATGACTCCTACCGTCAGCCCCATGAATTTATGAACTTTTCCCATCCACTCCGCATCGCGCTTCGCAAGATAGTCGTTCACCGTGACGATATGCACGCTCTTTCCCGAAAGCGCGTTCAGATACGCGGGCAACGTCGCGACCAACGTCTTTCCTTC
>USMU01000005.1 GCA_900555925.1 uncultured Clostridium sp.
GTCTTTTATTTGCGTTTATGGAATACGGAACCGAAAAATTTCTTGATTCTGCCCTGCGGCTTTTCCTCTTTTTCCTCGGAAGGAGACGAAGGGGAAGATTGTTCCGCTTCTTCCCGAAGCTGTTTTTCCTCCTCGCTTTCGAGATACAGGGTCTGTTCTTCGTCGAAAAATTCTTCTTCCGCGGTCGAGGCGTCTTCCGTCTCCGGCTCTTCCGCGCCGTCGTAAAGCGCCCGAGAGTCCTCTTCGGAAAGCGCGGGCGGTTCCGCGCGCTTAAAAACGCGGCGGAAGCGGGAAAAGACGGAACTCTTTTTTTCCGCGCCTTCCGAAGCCGCGATTTCGGAATCTGCGGGCGGGGCGGTTTCGGAACTTTGAGGAAGCTGCAAAATTTCGGAAGCGTCATCCGTTTCGGAATTTTCGGCCGACTGCTTTTTCCGCGCGGCGCGGAGCAATTGGTTCTCGATGCGAATGGATTGTTTCTGCTCGCGGCGGCGTTCTTTTTCAAGCGCTTTTTCGGCGCTCTTTTGTGCTTCCCTGCGGAGTCGTTCTTCTTCCTTTTTGCGCTTTTGTTCGGCGCGGAAAGCCTCTACTTTCGCTTTCAGTTTCAACTGATTTTTTGTGGGTTCCTTGGGAGGGGCGACTTCTTTTCCCGTCACTTTTTTGAAGAAATTCCCCACGGAACGGACGGGCTTCAACATGTTGTCGAGATCCGCTTCGAGCCCTTCCAAAATAAAGTTGACGCGGTTTGTCAGGATTTTGATGAGAACTTCAAAAACGATCTGCAATATCCAGCCGACGATCATCAGCGCCGCGAGTATGACGGAAAGAGGCGTGACTTTTTCCACCGCGGTGCAGATGCCGTAAATCGTAAGGCCCAAAGTGAATAATTTGATGAGACGTTTCGCCCATACATAAATTTTCGTACCCGCGTTTTTTACGTTTTTTCCTTCCGGGGTTTTCCCGCAGGAGGTCATCGTCAGAAAAAACACCGTATACGACACGGACAGGACCAAAAGCACGATATTGGCCGCGAGATACCCCGCGCCCGCTATCAGAGTATAAATTAAGTAAATTATGTAAATGACTTGTGTGGCGACGTTGCGGATATAATCCGTCCTTTTCAGGTCGGTTATGGTCTGCTTGATCGCCATTTTCGTGTAATCCAGCAAAACGGCAACTCCCGAAAGGCGTATGGATTTGTAAAAGAGCGCCTTTCCTTTCTTTTCATTATACACCAAAACGGCGGAAAATCAAACCAAATATAAGAGGAAATATTTTCTTTTTTGTCAAAAATCCTTTCAAAAAGCCCGATTTGGGCAGGAAGAGCTTCGGGCGCTTGATTTTTTGCCGCACCTATGGTACAATGGTAACAAGCGAAACGGCAAATGAGGAAAACTTATGAAAAGAAAAAAACGGGATAAAGAGAGCACGGAACTCGTCGCCGAGCCGAAAGCCGGGCGCTACGCAAAGGCGACGCAGGAGGATGCGGCGGGATTCGCCGATTCCATGTCCGACGCGTTCAAACAGAGCAACGAAAAGAAATATTTTATGCTCCTGATCGTGGCGGCCGTCATCATCGTCATTCTGGTGGCGGGGGCTCTGTCCGACATCCTTACTCTCTGTTTCAATATCAATCGTTGGTTCGGATATACCATGGTAGCACTCACGGCGATTCTGATCGCCTTTTTCGTCGTGCGGCCGCTGGTCAAGGTCCTCGGCGCGAGATTTTTTATCACGGACGTCACTTCCGATAAATGCGATGCGGCGAAACGCAGAAATTACCGCGCCATGAAAGATATTTCCCGCGCACTCGTCGAGTACAACACTTCGCCGAGAAATGCGAAGTTTCGATATATTTCTTCCGAAAATACCGATAAGCTGACTGCCGCCGTGGAAAGCGGGGATAAAGTCGCGCTGAAAGCGACGCTCAAACAGATTTATGCCACGGACGTGGCTTCCTGCGCCAATTCGTTGATCTGGAAGAGCGCCGGAAGAGCGTTTCTCACGACGTCCATTTCTCAAAACGACAAAATAGACGCGCTTTCCGTGCTGCTCGTCAATCTTTCTTTGGTCAAGCAGATTGTCGGCGTGTACGGTTATCGTCCTTCGTTTGCCAAGCTGTTTAAGATTTATACCGCCGTTCTCCGCAATTCCCTCATTGCCTACGGCATGCAGAACGTCAACTGGTTCAACGTATTCGGGAAATTTTTTACGGGAATCGCGCGCAAGATTCCCTTCCTCGACACGATCGTGGACAGCGCCGTGCAGGGGACCGTCAGCGCGTTTTTGACCGTTCTCGTCGGCTATAAGACGAAAAAATATCTCTGCTCCGATTACAAAAAACAGGAAAAATTGGACATCGACATGAAAGACGCGGTGGACGTGGGCGACGACGAAGTGAAAATCGCGTCCGCATGGGCGAAAAAAATCCAGCGGGAAAACGACGAGAAGGTCGCGGCGGAATAAAAGGAGCTTTCGGATATGCAGTTATTGATTCCCGTCGCGGCGGGCTTGGAAGGAGTGGTAAAAAAACAGCTCCTTTCCCTCGGATACGGCAAGGCGCCCGCCGAAAACGGCAGAATAGAACTCGCGGGGGACTGGGCGGACGTGGCGAGGCTCAACGTCTTTCTGAGAAGCGGGGAGCGCGTCCTTATCAAGCTGAAAGAATTTCCCGCAGAGACCTTTGACGAGCTGTACGATAATTTCTATTCCGTCCCTTGGGAGGAATGGCTGGCGCTGGATTCCAAAATCCTCATGGACGGTAAGAGCGTTTCAAGCCGTCTCGCCGCGGTCAAAGCCGCGGGCGGCGTCGCAAAAAAGGCCATCGTCCGCCGTTTGGCGGATAAAAAGCGTTCGGGCAGAAAGACTTTGAGCGAGACGGGCGCCCGTTCCGTCGTCGGATTCTCTATTTATAAAGACCGCGTCACGGTCACATTGGATACTTCGGGCGACGGACTTCATAAACGCGGGTACCGTTCCTTGGCTTATACCGCGCCGCTGAAAGAGACCTTGGCGGCGGCGATCATCGATTTGTCTTTTTATCGTCCCGAAACGGATAGCGAAAAACCGTTTGCGGACGTGTTCTGCGGGAGCGGGACGCTGCCGATCGAAGCGGCGATGAAGGCGCTTCGGATTGCGCCCGGTGCGGAACGCGATTTTGATTTCAGACATTGGGAATGTGCGCCGGACGGAATTTTTGAACGGGCCAGGGAAGAAGCGAAGGACAAGGAATTGCGCGGCAGGCGGGTGTGTATCCGCGGGGCGGATATTTCCTCCGAGGCGATTTCCATCGCAAAATTTCACGCCCGCCGCGCCGGCGTCGGACATGCCGTGGATTTTTCCGTCGCGGATATGCGGCAGTTTCAAAGCTCTGCCCCCTGCGGCGTTATGATATGCAATCCGCCTTACGGGGAAAGATTGTCGGACATCGAGGAAGTGAAAACGCTCTGTCGGGATTTCGGAAAAATGTTCCGTGCTCTCCCCGATTGGAGCGCTTATATCCTTACCTCCTTTCCCGAGTTTGAAAGATATTTCGGAAAACGTTCGGACAGGAAAAAGAAACTTTTTAACGCCAATCTCGCCTGCGGACTGTATACCTATTTCGGACGGCGGCCCGAGGAAAGAGAAGAGTTTTAGATATTCAACGGTAAAGAAAGCAGGCAAGCGAAGAGATTTACGGTGCGGAAGGCGCGGATTTTTCGGAAAAGTGCAGGGAAAAGATAAAGACGATAGAGACAAAAAGTCGAGGGCGGAGCGTTAAGACGGTCGAAGGCGGAGCGGAGAAAGCGATTAAGAAGGATAAACGAAGGATTAAAAAATGATAAAGTTATATTCGTTGACGGACGAAGATTACGAACTGATAAAGAAAGCGCGGGACATCATACGGATAAATTATGATCAAAAAAATTATAATCATACGGTAGGTTCGGCGCTTTTGGGAAAGAGCGGACGTATCTATGCGGGGATTAATTTGTATTCTCTGCACGGAGCCTGTGCGGAACAGGTCGCAATAGGCAGTGCCGTCGCACAGGGGGAAAGAGAGTTTGAAACGATCGTCGCGGTTCGCGGAAAAGAAGGCGAAGAAATTATTCCGCCGTGCGGGAATTGCCGACAGATATTATGCGACTACATGCCTGAATGTAAAGTAATTCTTTCGATCGGGAGAGAAGAAAAAAAGATAAAAGCGAAGGATTTACTGCCGTTTTCCTATATTGTCGGGCAATAAAAAGCGGGACGCTTTTCATTCGGCCTGAAAACAGGGCGGACGGAGAAGAAAAAAGAAATATTTTCGGATCTTGGTTGTGTTTTCGAAATTATTGTACCGCTCAATCCGAGGAAAACAAGGAAAAAACGGATAAGGAAAGAATAATTTCCTCAATTATCCTTTGTTTTCCAAACCAAAACGCGAAAAAAACGAATTTTTCAGAAGTTATTTGCCGTCTGTACGGTTTTTAGCGGTTTTTGTCAAAAGGCAGGGGAAATTCGATTGACTTTTTCAGAGAGTTTTCCTATAATTTTCTATGATATTATAAAGCGCTGCGGCGAAGGAGTCAATACATACTATGAATATTCCGGAAATTTTCGGAGAAAACGTCTTTAACGACGTCGTAATGAGAAGTTCTCTTCCCAAGGAAGTTTACAGATCGCTGAGAAAAACGATAGACGCGGGCGAGCCCATCGATATGTCTATCGCGGATACGGTGGCAAACGCCATGAAGGATTGGGCGGTTTCCAAGGGCGCCACGCACTACACCCATTGGTTCCAGCCCCTCACCAATCTGACCGCGGAAAAGCACGACAGCTTCATAGAACCCTGCGGCGGCGACGGCGTCATTATGCAGCTCACGGGGAAATCCCTGATCGTCGGAGAACCCGACGCTTCGTCTTTCCCTTCGGGAGGGTCGAGAGCTACTTGCGCCGCCCGCGGTTATACCGCTTGGGATCCCACTTCCCCCGCGTTCGTCAAAGAGGGAACGCTCTATATCCCGACCGTCTTTGTTTCCTATACGGGCGAGACGCTCGACAAAAAGGCGCCGCTGCTCAAATCCATGACCGCGCTCGACCGCGCGAGCAAACGCATTTTGAAACTGTTCGGAATCGACTGCAAAAAGGTCTCCACCACGGTCGGCCCCGAACAGGAATATTTCCTCATCGACAAGGAAGTGTATGAAAAGAGAGAAGATCTCGTTCTGACGGGCAGAACGCTGTTCGGCGCGCCCGCGCCGAGGGGACAGGAGCTCGAAGACCACTATTTCGGCGTCCTCAAACCCCGCATTTCCGAGTTCATGCACGACCTCGACAAAACGCTGTGGTCTTACGGCATTCTCGCAAAAACCGAACATAACGAAGTCGCGCCCGCTCAGCACGAGCTCGCGCCCATCTTCAATACCACGAATGTTTCCGTGGACAATAATCAGCTGACGATGGAACTCATGAAGAAGGTCGCGCAAAAGCACGGCATGGCCTGCCTTTTGCACGAGAAACCCTTCGAGGGAATCAACGGTTCGGGAAAACACAACAATTGGTCGCTTTCCACGGAATCGGGACTCAATCTTTTAGACCCCGGCGATCACCCCGAGGGGAACACGCTGTTCATGCTGGTTCTCGCCTGCGTCATCGCGGCGGTCGATAACTATCAGGGGATCCTGCGCGCGTGTATCGCCTCTGCGGGCAACGACCATCGTTTGGGAGCGGACGAAGCTCCGCCCGCGATCATTTCCGTATATCTCGGAGACCAGCTCGGCGCTCTGGTGGACAGCATCGTGAACGGCAAGGATTACGTTCCCTACGCGCCCGTCAAAGGCTCGATCGGCGTCCCCGAATCGCCTATCTTCCCCATCGATTCCACGGACAGAAACCGCACTTCTCCGTTTGCGTTTACGGGAAATAAGTTTGAATTCCGCATGCTGGGGTCTTCCGCTTCCGTCGCAGATCCCAACATCGTCCTCAATACCATTGTCGCGGAGAGCTTTACACAGGCGGCCGAGAAACTGGAAAACTCCAATAATTTCATTAAGGACTGCAAGGCCTATACCGAAAAATTACTGAAAGCGCATTACCGCGTCATCTTCAATTATAACGGTTACGGCCCCGAATGGGAGCCGGAAGCGGAGCGCAGGGGACTGCTCAACAACAAAAATACCGCGGACGCCGTACCCGAATTTTTCAAGAACGAAAACATCGAAGTCTTTGTAAGACAGGGCGTGTATACGAAATCGGAAGCGATTGCGCGGGCGAATATCCAGCTCGAAAACTATATCAAAACCATTCGGATAGAGGCTTTGACGATGATCGACATGGCAAGAGGACAGATTTATCCCGCCGTGTCCGCTTATATCAGAGAGCTGTGCGAATCTTTGAGCTCCAAAAAGGCACTGTTCGATTCCCTGCCCTGCACGGCTGAAATTTCTCTCATCAAGACCTTGGCTACGGCGAACGAGAAGATGCTGGACGGCGTGAATAAGTTGGAGGCAGACTTGGCGGATATGCCCGAAGGCGAAAAAGAGGGCTCGCAGAGAATGGCGCACGTCGTCGTACCCGATATGGAAGCGATTCGCGTATATGCCGACAAAATGGAAAAACTCTGCGCCAAAGACCGCTGGCCCTTCCCGACCTATACCGATATTTTATTCAGTGTAAAATAAGAAGAGAGCTTCAAACAAAAACTTCCGGGAAAGCAATTCGCTTTCCCGGAAGTTTTTTGTCCGACGTTTCAGAGACGGATAAAATTAAAATTCCCTGCTTTCCTTCTCTTCCGATATTTCCTCGGACTCGGAAGGGGAGGATTTTTTCTTTTCAAGAAATTTGAATACGAGCCGCTGAATAAATTCCGCGGCGACGAGGACGACGGAAGCAACCAGAAGCCCCGATACTCCCGCCGTATATTGGAATTTCGGAAAACCTTCGAGCGTATTCGTGACGAGTGCCGAATAGGCGATGACGAGTCCCAAAAGTACGACGATAAACACGATTTCCAAGATTCCGTAAACGAGTTTTGCTTCGCGGTCGGACGTGAGAGCCTTGATTCTGTCAGTGACGGACAGCACCAAAGTTACGACGACGGCTCCGACGAGAAGATAAATGAGTATTCCCAGCGCCGCGAGCAGGTTTTCTATTTCTACCTGTCCGATGATTCCCATAAGGGAAGGGGAAAGCTGGAAGATTACCTTATCGCCGTAAACGGCGGAGGTTCCCGCGCCCGAAAAGACGGAATTGAAATAGGATTCCGCGGAACCTATAAGTTCGGGATTTAATTCCGCCAGCTTCAGGGAATTCCATGCGGAGGCCAGCATAGATGCGTTGTATCCCGCGTGGAATTTGGCGGCTTCCTCGTAAGAACAGGTGACGCTCAAAAGAGATGAACCCATGAAGCACAGCACGAGGACGGCCAAGACCGTTCCGACGGCGGCAGATATGTAACGGGGAAGTTTTTGTTTGGAAAAACGCAGCTCGCCCGAAAAGATCCGATACCCCGTTTCGACGGCAAAGCAAAGGAGTGCAAATACAAGGAAAGTAATAATTCCGAAGCCGAGACTGCCTCCAAGGGCAATATAGCCGAATACGGCGGCGCCAAGCGCAGCGGCTAAGGCGAACGCGCATACCGACAGATTCGCTTTTGATTTTTTACCTTTCAGGGTATTGATAAAATCGACGAGCGATGTGATGAAGAATGCAAAGGAAAGCCCGATATACAGGAGCGAAAGCGCCGCACAGAACCAAAGCTCCATAGTCGCGGACGGGGTGTTCTCCGCCACGGTCTTTGAAGAAATGAGTTTCAGAACATTATAATCTTCGATGATTCGTTCGAAAATTTCTATCGCGCGCATCGCGTCCGAAACAGAGGCATCTCCCGCCGTAAGCCGATCAAAGACTTTCAGATCCTGCTTGGAAAGATGATCTTTGAAATACAGGGCAAAATCTTTGACGAGCGCTTCTTCCGTCATCGGATCGATCCGATAGAAAGCGCCCTCGATAAAGTCGATCGTCGAAACGTTTGCTTCAATGAGTTCCATGGTCACTCCCGTGCCCATATCCATGTCCCCGAGATCCATATCTTCTGTATTTATCTTGGCAACGCTCATGAAAGACATGATGAACATGACGAGGGCAAACGCCATAATTAAGGACGCACGGGTAATATCCAGCGCACGCGAAAGGAGACTTTTACAGATTCTCCTTTTCTTGGGCGCAGCCTTGGGTGGCTTTTTTTCGACAGGCGCGGGAGCGTTCGATCGAGCATACACACCTTGGGAACGAACGGAGTAGGGATTGGGCGCGCGGCCTTTTTCAACGGGAAGAGCTTTCAAGGGCGCGCCGCAGAGTTCGCAAAAAGCGGCGGTTCCGTCGTTTTCGGCATTGCATTTCGGGCAATTTACCTTTCCGTCCAAGCGCGTTCCGCATTGAGGACAGTAGATTTCTTCTTCTCCCACTTCGGCGTCGCATTTCGGACAGTGCTTTTCGAGGCTCTTTCCGCATTTTACGCAGAATTTTGCGGTATCTTTATTTTCATGACCGCAAAAGTGACAACTTTTCATTCTTTTTCTCCCTTTTATTGTTTTCTATGATACATTATAATATACTTATGGGGGTTTGTCAATACCTTGTTTTATAAATCATTTATCTTTTTCGATTTTTGCGAAATGGGAAGGCAAAAAGAAAAGCGGTCCCATAAGGGACCGCTTAAAGCCATTACAAACGACGACTTTTCATTATTCTGCCTTTTCAAACATGTCTTTGGCGACGCCGCAAAGCGGGCAGGTGAAGTCGTCGGGAATGTCTTCCCACTTGGTTCCGGGCGCGATGCCTTTTTCGGGATCGCCCTTTTCCTCGTCGTATTCCCAGCCGCAGACAGAGCAAACGTATTTCATGATTTTTACCTCCGAAACGGAATTTCTTCCGAATTTTATTTTGTGCCGCCTGCGGGAAGTTATGCCCCGAAAGCGTATCAACTATATTATAAGCACTTTCGGGATTTTGTCAATAGTTTTTGGGAAAATTTTCCGAAAGAATTTTCGGAACGCGCTTTCCGTTTGACAAACAGCAAAGAGCGGGCGTATAATTAAAGCCATGAAAGTAAACTACGATAAAAAAATGAGTGAAATTCTCTCTTCCGTTCCGAAGGGAACGCCGCTTCTTTTGCATAGTTGCTGTGCGCCCTGTTCGTCAGCTTGTATCGAAGCACTCAAAGAATATTTTCGCCTCACCGTTTTTTATTATAATCCGAATATCGACGAAGATAAAGAGTACGAAAAACGAAAAGCGGAACAAATTCGCTTTCTTCAAACCACGGGCTGGGCGGATTTTCTCGACTGCGAGTACGACAAAAACGCCTTTGAAGCGATTGCCGCCGGAATGGAATCGGAACCCGAACGAGGAAAGAGATGTTATCTCTGTTACGGACTCCGCCTCGACAGAACGGCGCGGGCGGCCGCAGAAAACGGATTTGAATGGTTTTGTACCACGCTCTCTTTAAGCCCGTATAAAAACGCCGATTGGCTCAACGAGCTCGGAAATATGGCGGCGGAAAAATACGGGGTGCGATTTTTGACTTCCGATTTCAAAAAGAAGGGGGGATATTATCGTTCGTTGGAGCTTTCCGAAGAATACGGACTGTATCGGCAGAATTTTTGCGGCTGCCGGTTTTCCAAGTCCGAAGCGGAAAAAAGAAGAAAAGAGAAAATTTCCGACGAAGAATAAAAAAGACGGCGGAAACGGGAAGTCGGAAAAAACAGGGTTTTTTATATGCCCCGCGGTTCATCTGACAAAATACGACAGTCGAAAAAGGTCGGTTTGAGCCGCGTGCGGGAAAGGGCATATGCGGGGAATCCGCAAACGGGCAAAACTTCCCTTTTTTCGTCAAAAAAGGAGGTTCTGAGAAAAGTCCTTACCGCACGTCGAAAAAATAAGTTTTTTCCAAGCTCCTTTATCGTTTTTTGAAAACGGACTTGCGTTTGAAATCCTTTCGCCGACAAAACGACAATCCGAAGAAAAATATTTTTACGGAGTCTGCGGGACAGGCATACGGTTCCCGCAAAAAATGCCGCCCCGACAAAAAAGTCGGGGCGGCGATTAAATTCCGCGCGAAAAGCGCCGAAACGGTTTACGAAAGATGCGAAGGACAGTCCGTAAACGCGGAAATAAGCGGTAAATTATAATTACAGTTTACAGCGATCGAAGATTCTTCCGCCGAGTTCCTTCCAGACGATTTCTCCCCCTTCCAGAACGACATAGGAATGAGGGGTATTTTCTTTGGGCAGGGATACGGAACCGCAGTTTGCGTACAGGATTCCGCCTTCGATTTCCCGATGGCAGGGGATATGGGTATGCCCGTTAAAGAGAATATCGCCCGCGGAGAGAGGCGGGGGATTCTGTTCCCCGAAAAGATGTCCGTGCGTGGCGAAAATCGTGCGGCCCGCCGAAAAAAGCAGCGCGTAATCGGCCATAACGGGAAATTCGAGAACCATTTGGTCTACTTCGCTGTCGCAGTTGCCGCGGACGCAGAGGAGCTTTTTTTTCAGGGGGTTGAGCATCGCAAATACTTCTTTGGGAGCATAACCTTCGGGCAGTTCGTTTCTCGGACCGTGATAGAGGATGTCTCCGAGAAGAAAAATTTTGGCGGGGTTTTCCCGCTCGATTGCCCCCAGCAATTTTTCACACCAGTGCGCCGAGCCGTGAATATCCGACGCGATCACAATTTTTTCAGACATTTTTATTTCTCCTTTTCCCGCTCTTTTAAGAGCGCGGCAATCGTTTTCAATACGCCGTGTTCGGCATTGGATGGCACCGTCGCGGCGGAAATCTCCTTGACGGGCGGATAGGCGTTTTCGACGGCTCTGGAATGCGTGCAGGCCTTCAACATTCCGACGTCGTTCATGTGATCCCCGAAGGCCATGCACTCGTCGGGAGAAAGGCGGAGCCGCCTTTGAATTTCCTTGATCGCGGTTCCCTTATCCGCCGTGGCGGAGGAAATGTCGCACCAATGCTCGCCCGATAAAATGATATTCAGTCCGCAAAGATGGGGCGGCAGGATTTTCATTCCCTGTTCCCGCGCCGAAAGCGTATTATACACGGAAATTTTACAGACGGGTTCCCGATCGATGACCTCGTCGAGATTGTCTACTTCCAGACAGTTGGAGTAGGGTTCCCGCGCGCGGGTGCGGAACGGCTCGTCTGTATCTTCTATGTATGCGTTGTCCGCGCCGCAGAGAATGGGATAGAGCCCTTCGGTCCGCCTGACGGCGTCCAATGTTCCCTTGATGAGCGATACGGGTATGGGGTCGAGGTATAAAGTTTCCTCTCCGCGGCGCACCAAAGCGCCGTTTTCGCAAATAAACAACAGCTTCTCCCATACGGGAAAAAAGAGCTTTTTGAGATTTGCGTACTGTCTCCCGCTTGCGGGGGCGAAAAGAATGCCGCACTCCGAAAGGCGCGCGACCAAGGGGAAAATTTCTGAGGGAAGGGCGCCTTCTCCGTCGAGAAGCGTTCCGTCCAAATCGGTGGCGATAAATTTAATCATACAAAATTATTACAGGGGAATCGTTTTTTCGCTTGCGGGGGAGAGGAATGTTGCCGCTTTCCCGCATATGCGGGGAAGCACACACGCCGCCGTGGAATATATTGCCGCGAGATACGCCGTTGCAAAATACGCCGTCGTGGAATGTATTACCGCGAGATACGCCGTTACGGAATAACCGCCTGAGATTAAGGCGCGCGGGAATGCGAAAGACCTCGCCGCGGCACAATGCGGGATAAAATCAAAAAATCAGAAAATAAACTTGACGATATCTAGCTGTTCGGGGAGGGCGGCTCCCTCTGCGGCGAGCGCCGCATATTTTTTCAAGAGTTCGGGGAGCTGTTCCTCGGCAAAACTGCCGTAAGCAAATTCGGAAAAATTGACGGCCTTATTTGCGAGAATGTTGATGGCGGTGCTGACAAATTCCCGACTTTCGGTAATTCCTTTTACGGTCACGTTGTTTTTCAGGGCGTTTTCCAGATTGACGACGAGGCTCTTTCCCGTCATCGCGCAATACGCCACATACGCTTCCCGCGCCACGAGGGAAAAGACGGTGGAAGGTTCGCTCTTGTTGGAAAAGGCGAGGTATACCGCCGCGTCGGCGAGCTTTCCGCCCGTCACTTGGAGAATATGCTCCTTTAAGGTTTCGTCGTTGGGATAAGTATAATAGATTCCGCTCTTTTTCGCGCGGTTGAGTCGTTCGGCGTTATTGTCCGCCAAGATGGGCACCGCGCGGTGATAGATGAGGATCTGACAGAGAATATTGCCGTACAGTCCGCCGCCCACGACGAGGACGTGCTGACCTATGGAAACGTGCATTTGTTCCACGACGTGTTCCGCGGTCGCTACCGCGTCGATTAAAAAAGCCGCTTCGTCCGAGACGGAGGCGGGAAGGACATAGGCCTCGTCCGCACCCGCGAGCACGAAATCGCGGTAAAAGCCGTTCATGCTCTCGCCCGCGATTTTTAAGCCGTCGGGAGCGCACTCGTCCTCCATGGCGCCTGCGAGATAGACTCTGTCGCCCTTTTTCATATAGGAATCTTCCGTCGCTTCCGTCACCTGCCCGATGGCATATCTGCCGGGAACGACGGGATATTTTACCTTCGTGGCGCCCGAATAAACCGCCACGTCCGCTTCGGAGAGGAGAGCTTTCGTGACCTTGACTTTCACTTTTCCCGAGGAGAGCTCGAGGTCGGGTGCTTCGGCGCGCTGTAAATTATTGGGGGAATTGAGTTGCCAAACTTTCATTTCGATGCCTGTAATCCTTAAAATTCGATGGGGCGGTCCCGGTCGGGCTGCCCTTAAAAAGGAGAAAGAGCATTTGTTTTCTCCGCTTGAAATCAGTATAACGCATTTGAAGGATTTTTGCAACTATTTTTTGCAAATTCACTCAAAAACAGTTGACGGGCAAAAAAAAAAGCGCTATAATGGGTAAGCATCTGAATGGAAAGCACACAAACAGCGAGGTGATAAAAATGAAACCCGATATACATCCCAAATATCACGAAGTAACGGTAGTTTGTGCCTGCGGCGCTACGTTCAAGACGGGAACCACGAAAGACGGGGACGTCATGAAGGTGGATATTTGCAGCAACTGCCATCCTTTCTTCACGGGCAAGCAGAAGCTGGTGGATACCGGCGGACGTATCGATAAGTTCAAGAAAAGATACGGAATGTAAGGAAGAAACGAAACGGGCTTTAAGGTGTCTTTTCATCTTAAAGCCTTATTTTTTGTGGAAAAACGATTTGCCGCGGCACTTGCGGAATATAATATAGGCGTATGAAAAAATCAGATACCGAGAAAAAAAACTGTACGTATATCGGCGGTCAGGCGGTTATGGAGGGCGTGATGATGCGGGGAAAACTCGCCATGGCCACTGCCGTCAGAGACCCCGAGGGAAATATTCAGGTGGAGGCGGAACGCATTACTCCGCCCGAAAAAAAGAGCCGTTTTTCCCGCCTGCCCTTCATTCGGGGCATTTTTAATTTCGTTTCCTCTCTCGTCGTCGGAAACCGCGTTTTGATGCGCAGCGCCGAGGTCGCGGAAGGAGACACGGAACAGCCTTCAAAAGCCGAAAAATGGCTGGCGGAAAAACATAAAATCAACGTCAATTCCCTCTTGAACGGTCTGGCCACCGTTCTCGGAATTGCGCTCGCCATCGTCATTTTCGTCATGCTTCCGCAGTATCTGACGGGGCTCACGCCTTTCAAGACCACGGGGTTGGAAGGACTTTGGTTCAACCTCATCGAAGGGGGAATCCGCATCGCCGTATTTATTTTGTATATTCTGGGGATTTCTCTTTTCCCGTCCCTTCGCCGCGTGTTTATGTACCACGGCGCCGAACATAAGACCATCACCTGTTTCGAGCGGGGACTCCCCCTGACGGTGGAGAACGTGCGCGGCTGTTCCCGCGTACATGACCGCTGCGGCACGACCTTTCTCTTTCTCGTCATGGTGGTGAGTATCCTCGTGTTTTCCCTCGCCAATACGGTCGTGGGCGCGTTCATCTATACGGGGCATAAGACGCTGGATTTCTTTATCCGCTTGATTTTTAAGCTGCTGCTTCTTCCCGTCGTCGCGGGTGTTTCCTATGAAATATTGCGCGCGCTCGCAAAGACGCAGAATAAATTTTTCCTCGTGTTCAAAGCGCCGGGGCTTCTTTTGCAGCGCATTACGACGCGGGATCCGGACGACGGCATGCTGGAATGTGCGATCGCCGCCTTTGAAAAGGTCCTGAAAATGGACGCCGACCCGACGATTCCCGAAACGGTATTCGCGACGGCGTGCAAGATGACGGAGCTCCTTTCCAATACGAAAAAACGTTTCAAAGATAACGGAATAGAGGAGGAAGAGGCCGAGTGGATCTTCTCCATTCTCCTGAATATTCCCAAGAGCGCGGTGAGCGGCGAGGAACATATTCTCAGAATCGCGCAGGTCAAGGAAATTCTCAAAGTCGCGGACGAACGACTCACGGGCCGACCGCTTTGGTATATCATCGGGGATACGGACTTTTACGGCTATAAAATAAAAGTGGACGAAAGGGTGCTCATCCCCCGCCCCGAAACGGAGGAGCTCGCCCAGCAGGTAATTTCCTCAGCGGAGGAAGGGGACAGTATTCTCGACCTCTGTACGGGCAGCGGCGCGATCGCGATTGCCGTATATAAAGAGCTGGAAAAAAATCGCCGCAAAGTGAGCGTGACGGCTTCGGATATTAGTGCGGAGGCGTTGGAGCTCGCCAAAGAGAACGCTTTGGAGAACAATGCGGACATCGCTTTCGTGCAGTCCGACCTGTTTTCGCGGATTCGCGGGAGATACGACATCATCGTGAGCAATCCGCCCTATATTCCCACGAAGGAGATAGAGAGTTTACAGCGCGAGGTGCGGGATTTCGAGCCGCGCGGAGCTCTGGACGGAGGCGAGGACGGACTCGATTTCTATCGCCGCATCGCGGAGAACGCGACGAAATATCTCTCCCGCGGCGGTATGCTCATCATGGAAGTGGGGTTGGGCGAAGCGGAGGAGGTCGTCAAGCTGTTCAAGTACTGCGATTACGCGATGATTCTCAAAGATTTGCAGGGCGTGGACAGATTTGTGAAAATCGTCGTCTGATAAAAAACAAAGAAACGGCGGGATAAAAGGGTATGTTCAAGAAACTCGACGATATTTTGAAAAGATATGAATTTTTGTCCGCGCAGCTCTCCGATGCGAACGTCATTTCGGACATGGGCGCTTTTGCGAAAATTTCCAAGGAACGCGCGGATATTCAGGAGACAGCGGAAAAATATATCGAATATCTCGCGTGCGAAAGAGAGATGAAAGAAGCGTTCGCGGGCGCGGAGGAAGAATCCGACCCCGAAATGCGCAAGCTGTTTTCCGATGAAGCCTATGTCTGTAAAGAAAGGCTTTCGGGAATCAAAGAGGAGCTCAAAATATTGCTTCTTCCCAAGGACAAAAACGACGAGCGGAGCTGTATTCTCGAAATCCGCGCGGGTGCGGGAGGGGAGGAGGCGGCGCTGTTCGCCGCGGAGCTTTGCCGCATGTATCAGAATTATTGTGCCGCGCACAGGCTCCGCGTGGAGGCGGCGGACGTAAATTCCACGGAATTGGGCGGCGTCAAGGAGGCCGTATACAACGTTTCGGGAAAAGGGGCGTATAAGCTCCTCAAATACGAGAGCGGCGTTCACCGCGTCCAGCGGGTTCCGGAGACGGAGACGCAGGGGCGGATTCATACCTCTACCGCGACGGTGGCGGTGCTCCCCGAAGCGGAGGACGTGGAGGTGGAAATCAACGACAAGGATATTCGGATCGATATTTTCCATTCGGGCGGCGCGGGCGGCCAGAACGTCAATAAGGTGGCGTCGGCGGTCCGAATCACGCATTTCCCCACGGGAATCGTCGTCACCTGTCAGGACGAGCGTTCTCAACTGAAAAATAAGGAGAGGGCGTTCAAAGTCCTGCGTTCGAGACTGTACGACTACTATAACGGCCGAAGCGAAAGAGAACGGACGGAAAACCGCCGCAGTCTCGTGGGAACGGGGGACAGGAGCGAGCGTATCCGCACTTATAATTTCCCGCAGAGCCGCGTCACCGATCATCGGATAGGACTCAGCCAATACAATCTCGATTCGTTTATCATGGGGGACATCGATTCTATGGTAGAAGCTCTGGCTTTGGCGGACAGAGAGGCGATGCTCGCGAGCGAAAACAGCGCGGAATAAACTCCGCGTTTTTTTGCGTCCGAAAGGCGGGAGGGAAACGAGGGTGCAAATTGAAAAAAGAAAGGGCCGGCATAAGAAGAAACGCAAAAAAGCCGTCGAGAGGACGAGGGACCGCAAATAGGGGAAAAGTCCCGTCGCCGAAGGTGCAAGATGCACGAAAAACGGAAGAAAACGGAAAACTTTTAATAAATGAGAAAGGAAAAAGCGTGCAAAAAAGCGAAAAATTTGAGCAAAAATAAAAATTTCTTTTCCGAGGCGCGCGATAGGTTGATTTTTTTGCCGAAAACGAGTAAAATAGAAAAAAAGAATATTATAGCCCGTTAAAATCGAAAAAACAATTTTTTTATCGGAGAATATATAGTCATGAACAAAAGAATCGCATCGAGAATGTCCGCCATTTCCCCGTCACTGACCTTGGCCATTACGGCGAAGGCGAAGGCGATGAAGGCGGCGGGCGAACCCGTCGTTTCGTTCGGCGTGGGAGAGCCCGATTTCAACACCCCCGGTCACATTATCGACGCAGCGAAGGCCGCGCTCGACAAGGGCTACACGAAGTATACCCCCTCTTCGGGGCTCGCGCCTTTGAGAAAGGCCGTGTGCGACAAATTTCTCAAAGATAACGGCCTTTCTTACGAGCCCTCTCAAATCATTGTTTCGGACGGCGCAAAGCATTCCATTTTTAACGCCTGTTTTGCAATTTTGGAGGAGGGCGACGAGGTCATCATTCCCGCTCCCTATTGGCTGACCTATCCCGAAGTGGTGAAGGTCTGCGGCGGCGTGCCCGTATACATACAGTGCAAGAAAGAGGAGAAGTTTAAGTTTACCCCCGAAGAGCTCAAAGCCGCGATTACGCCTAAAACGAAAATGCTCATCTTCAATTCCCCGTCCAATCCCACGGGCGCGGTGTATACGGAAGAGGAGGTGCGCGCGATTGCAAAGGTCTGCGAGGAGGCTGAAATCTTCGTCCTTTCCGACGAGATTTACGAAAAGCTCTGCTATAACGGTGTGAAGCCCTTCTCTATTGCGGCTTGTTCCGAGAAGATGAAGGATTTGACGATTACCGTCAACGGCGTTTCCAAGACGTACGCCATGACGGGCTGGCGCGTCGGTTACCTCGCCGCGCCGAAGGACGTCGCAAAAGCGATCGATTCCTTCCAGAGCCACGCGACCTCCAATGCCTGTTCGATTTCGCAATATGCGGCAATAGAGGCGCTCGCCTCCCCTGAGAGCGAAGTTCAGAAAATGGTGGAAGTATTCGCTTCGAGACGGGAAAAGATGCTCCGCCTCATCGAGGAGACGGACGGCGTTTCCGCCGTGGAGCCGGACGGAGCCTTCTACGTGATGCTGGTCGTGAACGGTACGTACGGGAAGTCGTATAAAGGTAAAAAAATAGACGGTTCGATTTCTTTCTCCGACGCGCTTTTGGACGCGGAGAAGGTCGCAGTGGTGCCGGGAATTTCCTTCGGTGCGGACGACTGCGTGAGACTTTCCTATTCCCTTTCCGAAGAGGACATCGAAGAGGGGATTAAACGAATCGGACGTTTTGTCGCTTCGCTTAACTAAAAAATGAATAAAAACGCAGAAAAAGGAAATAATTCAAAGGATAATTTCCGTACGAAAAAAAATTTTTCCGAAAAAGCAAAAAATTTTCTCAAAAGGTCTTGAAATTAACACGAAAACTTGATAGAATATAGTAAACCGAATAATCTTCGGAAAAAAATATTTTATCGTCAAAAAAATTCGGGAGGATTTTTATATGATCAAAGTAATTTACGGCGCGAAAGGCACGGGAAAAACCAAACAGATGATCGACGCGGCGAACGCGGCGGTCGCCACTGCCAAGGGACATCTTATATTCATTACGGATACAAAGCGCGGCATGTACGACCTCGCGCGCGACATTCGCTTTATCGACGTCACCGATTTCGACGTGGCGGGAGAAGCGGCGCTGTGCGGCTTCATCAAGGGCGTTATCGCGGGCAATCACGACAACGAGTACGTATATATCGACGGCGTGATGCGCATTGCCGGCAAACCCGTAAATGAGCTCGCCGCATTTTTCTATATGCTCGACAAGGTCGCGGCGGAAAATTCGCTCACCATCACCGTTTCCATTTCTGCGGCAAAGGAAGAACTTCCCGATTTCGTACAGAAATATCTTTAATGCCTTCCCGTAGGGAATTTTTCGGGAAAGAGTTTTAACGATCCGGATACCGGGCGGTTCTTTCCGTCCGGTTTTTTATTCCGCGGGGCAAAAACGACACAAGACGAGAGGTAAACGTTATGTATTTTATCAGCACACGAGGAAATGAAAAAGGGACGGGCGCGCAGGCGATCGTGCAGGGGCTCTCAAAGGACGGGGGCTTGTTCGTCCCCGAAACTTTCCCAGCCGTTTCGCCCGAAGAAATCGGAAAGCTCACCGAAATGAACTATCCCGAACGCGCCGCTTTCATCATCGGAAAATATCTCGGAGAGTTCGGCGAGGATTTTCTCAAAGACGCCTGCACCAAAGCGTATTCTTCTTTCGAGGGCGACCCCGCTCCGCTCGTTAGAATCGATCAGGGACTCTATATCCTCGAACTTTTCCACGGCCCGACTTGTGCGTTCAAGGATATGGCGCTCACGCTTCTGCCCCTGCTCCTCAAAAAGAGCTTGGAGCTCACCGACACGAAAGGGGAAGTGCTCATTTTGGCGGCGACGAGCGGCGATACGGGCAAAGCGGCACTCGAAGGATTCCGAGACGTGGCAGGGACAAAGGCAGCGGTACTGTATCCCGATGAGGGTGTGTCCAAGATGCAGAGATTGCAGATGTGCACGCAGGACGGCGGAAACGTATTCGTCGCGGGCGTCAAGGGTAATTTCGACGATTGTCAGCGCGCCGTGAAAAAGCTGTTCGCGTCCGAGGAATTCAACGCGGCGTTAAAGGAAAAGAACGTCCTTTTGTCCAGCGCGAATTCCATCAATTTCGGGCGGCTGGTGCCGCAGATCGCCTATTATTTTTCGGCGTATGCCGACCTGCTTTCTTCCGAACAAATCGAACCGGGCACGGAAGTGGATTTTGCCGTTCCCACGGGAAATTTCGGGGACATTCTCGCGGGCTGGTATGCGAAGAAAATGGGACTGCCCGTGCGCAAGCTGATTTGCGCTTCCAACCGCAACCGCGTTTTGACGGAGTTTTTCTCCAAGGGCGTCTATGACGCGAAGCGTCCCTTCTATCGCACGATGTCGCCGTCTATGGATATTCTCGTCTCCTCCAATCTCGAAAGGCTGTTGTTCGAAGTTTGCGGAAGAAATGCGGAACTGACGGCGTCGCGCATGAAAAATTTGTCGGAAAAAGGTACTTACGAAATCTCCGGAGCGGAAAAAGAAATTCTCGCGGAGGACTTTTTCGCCGCGTATGCGAGCGAGGACGACACCGTAGAGGCGATGTACGAAATTTTCGAGGAATACGGCTATCCCATGGACACTCATACGGGCGTGGCGATGCACGCCACGATGTTCTTCCGCGAAAAGCGGGATAAAAAGGACGAAACTCCGATCGTCGTGCTCTCGACGGCAAATCCTTATAAATTTCCGCAGGATGTCCTGTATGCACTGTCGGGAAACGATGTCAAAGACAGCTTCAAGGGGATAAAAAGACTCAATCTGCTGACCGCCATGAAGCCGCCTAAATGTCTCCTGGATTTGCGATATAAGCCCGTCCGTTTCAAACAGACGATTGCCGCCGACGAGAAAAAATTGAGTGCGGAAATTCTCAAATTTGTCGGAGGAGAGGTGACTCCCGTCCCGTCGGCGCCCAAAAACTGATTTTCTTTCGCCTTTTCGATACGGAAAAAAGTTTTCGTTTCACGGGGAACAGAAATTTAATCGGTAAAAGCGATTAATTATCGTTTTTTACGGAAAGAGAGTAACGGTTGCGAAAGAAAACCGATATTCAGTTTGTTAAACGTGTGATAAATTCCGTTATTTATTGTGAAGTGTGCTTTTTGGGTTTGCTTTTTGAACAAAGTCGTGTTATAATAGAAGCAGAAATACGGAAGTGAAAATGTAAAAGCGCGGGAGTCTACGATCGCCAAAGGATTTAAAGCGCGCGGAGGGATATGTTCGGTTATATTCGTACGGATACGCCATATCTATATATTAAGGACCAAATGCTGTATAAAGCGATGTATTGCGGCGTATGCAAAGGAATATCCGCTTCGTGCGGCCAATGTGCGAGAATGGGGCTCACTTACGACGTCACTTTTCTTTCGGTCATACTTCACAATATTGCGGGAGTGGACGTCACGATAGAAAAACAGCACTGTCTGACGCATGTCCTGCGTTCCAAGCCCATGGCCTGCGTGGACGATATGACGAAAAAGCTCGGGGCTCTGAATACCGCCCTCGTATATTATAAATATACGGACGACATCAAGGACGGAGACAGGGGGCGGGGCAAGCGCCTTTGGTTCGTGGCGGGACATAAACGCGTCGTCAGGGATTATCCCGAAATCGAGCGCATTGTCCGAGATAACCTTGCGGAGCAGGAAAAGACGGAAAAGTCAAAGACGGACAGTCTCGACCGCGCGGCGGACGCTTCCGCGAACATGATGGCGGAATTCAGCGATTATATTTTGAAAGAAGCGCGCACGTCTTTTACGCACAATCTCTTTTATGCAATCGGCAAATGGATTTATCTCATCGACGCGCTGGACGATTATGACAAGGACAAGAAAAAAGGAGCGTATAATCCCTTTGTGCTTGCGTTCGGCAGTGAGGATAAATGCGAGCTTTTGAAGAGGCATAAAGAGGAAGTGGAATATGTGTTCCATTCGCTGTTTTTCGACATCAGGGAAAATTTGTCAAAGATAAAATTTCATTTTAATCGCGATTTGTCGGATAATATATTATTGCGGGGACTTCCTGCGGAGACAAAGCGGATTATGACGGGAACGGCGTGCAAAAGCTGTAAGGACGCTCCGCCGAAGGAAACCGCTTCGGAGAAGAAATAAAAAGGCAACAAGTGTTTTTCCGCAACAATACGCGGAAAAAGGAAAGGAGAAATTTTTTTTAGAAATGAACAGGGAATATTACGACCTTCTCGGCTTGAACGAGGACGCGACGGACGAAGAGATCAAAGAGCGCTATGCGGAACTGAAAAAGAAGTATAACGAAGACCGTTGGTTAGACGGGGAAGCGGGAAACGAAGCCGCGCGCATGCTGAACAAGCTGGACGCCGCCTATACGGAAATTATGTCGGAGAGGAGGGAGCGCTCGAAAAATACAGACGGAAAGGACGCTTATCAGGAGATCGCAGAACTTTTGAAGGGCGATAAACTTGCGGAAGCGCAGTCCCGTTTGGACGATTTCAACGAAAGAGGCGCGGAGTGGCATTATCTTCAAGCCGTAGTGTTTTATAAGAAGAATTGGTCCAATGAGAGCAAGAAACAGCTCGAAATCGCGATGCAGATGGATCCCGGAAACAAGAAATATCAGGAAGCGTACGGAAAGCTCAACGCGAAGAACGATTATGCGCGGCAGTCCGCACAGGCTGCCGATCCTTACGCGGGCGGAAACGGCGCGCCGGTGAACAATCCCGACGCCGATCAGATGGGCGGCAACGTCTGTTCCAACTGCATTTCCTGCTGCTATACCTATCTTTGCGTGGATTGCCTGTTCAGCCTTTGCTGCGGGTGCAGGTAAGGGACGATTTTTCCGCGAATGAAAAAAATTTCCGCCTATGAAATAGCGCTCTCCGCGATCTCCTGCGCGATTGCCGCGATCGCCCTGACCGTCGGGACGCTGTATACGCCGTTGCTCTTTACGGGCTATCTTTTGGCATGCTTCGCGCTGATGATTCCTCTGTCGAAGAATTGCTATTGGGGAGATGTGCTGGCATTTATCGGCGCCGGAATTTTGGCCCTCATGTTCAACGGATTCAATATTTTCGATACGCTTCCGTTCCTCGTGTTTTTCGGTCTGCATCCGTTAGTAAACGCTTTGCAGCTGAAATTCAAAATCAACCGCTGGATTGCGCTCGCCGTCAAAGCGGTTTGGTTCGATGCGGCGATGTACGTCGTGTGGCGGTTCACGCTCGACATGAATCTGGGGATAGAATTTCTCGACAAATACATCATTCCCGTTATCCTGATCGGCGGTACGGCGTTCTTCGTCTTTTACGATTACGTGCTGTTCAAATGCCAGATTTCCGCAAATCGGATTATCAATCAGATCATTCGGAAATAATCTCTCGAAAGGAGGTAGGAAGAAGGAACGATGCTTGAAAAAAATCAAATCATAAGTGCCGTGACGGAAGGCTTGGGAAGTAACGGCGAAGGAATTGTCAGGCACGAAGGAATTACTTTTTTCGTGCCTTATTGTTTACCCGGGGAAAAAATTCGTTTCCGTGTCCTCAAAATCAAAGATAAAATCGGCTACGGCAAGGTAGAGGAGGTTCTCACTCCCGCAGAGGAACGCGTGCGGGAAAAATGTCCCGTCTTTATGCGCTGCGGCGGGTGCCAGCTCCAACATCTCCAATATAAAGAACAATTGCGCTTTAAGGCGAACGTCGTCAAAGACACCTTGCGGAAAATCGCGGGACTATCCGTCGACGTCCCCGTCGCCGTAAAGAGCGATCTTCCTTACGGGTACCGCAATAAATTACAGCTCCCCGTCGGCGTGGATAAAGAGGGAAAAAACGTCGTGGGCTTTTATGCCGAACGAAGCCACAGAATTATTCCCGTCGATTCCTGTGTCATTCATCCCGATTGGGCGGAAAAAATCATCGCGCTCCTGCATCGGTATATGAAGGAGTGCGCCGTCAAAGGCTATGACGAGGAGACAGGCAGAGGAAGCATTCGGAGAATCGTCGTTCGGGAAATCGGAGGAAAATTTATCGTCGTGCTCGTTTCCGCGACGGAGAAGCTCCCTAATCTTTCCTATTTTGTAGAACTTTTGTCCACCGTTTTGAAAGAATTTTCTTTTTGGATGAACATCAACGACAAGAATACAAATGTCGCTTTTGGCGAAAAATTTACGCTCGTTCACGGCCCCGCCTTCTTTGAAGCGGTGGAACAGGGAATACGCTATGAAGCAGGCCCCATGACTTTTTTACAGGTGAATGCGGGTGTTCGCTCGAAGTTGTACGAGGCAGTATTGCGGTCTGTCGTCGGAACGGGCGGGAAAGTCGTTGTGGACGCCTATTCGGGCGGCGGGCTCCTGACCGCGATGCTGGCGAAAGCCTGCAAGCGCGTTTACGGTATCGAGCTGGAAGCGGAGGCAGTCCGCTGTGCGGACGAACTCATGCGGAAAAACGGACTGAAAAATATGACGAATATCTGCGGCCCTGTGGAGGAAAAGCTAGAAGGCGTTCTCGAACGAGAAAAGGGCGAGGAGATTCGGCTCGTGCTCGACCCGCCCCGCGCGGGAATTGCGCGCAGTGTGTTGAAGGCGGTTTTGGCTGCCGAAATTCCCGAAATTGTCGTGGTGAGCTGCAATCCCGCGACTTTGGCTCGCGATGTGGGGATTTTGACGGGCAGTTTGACGGAAAAGGAGGGAGAACTTGTCAAAAATCCCGATTTTTCCTCCGAGGGATTAGCGGGATATTATCGGATAGATTTCGTTCAGCCCTTCGATATGTTCCCTCAAACAAAAAATATAGAGACCGTGATAAAGCTTTCCAAAGTGACCGCAAAATAAATAAAGCGAATGAACTCAGGGGCCGTTCCTGTTAGGAACGGCCCCTGAGTTTTTATAAACCCGTTAACGCTGCTTAAATTTCATGAGAATATCTTGTGGATAATCGCCAAATTCCCGACCGAATAAATTGAGTCCGCCTTGATGTTCGGCGTCATCTTTAATTCCGATTTTTAATTCCAGTCGATCGCTGGAACTGCCGAGAAAATCGTCTATGGTAGACGGAAAATTCCGCTTTAACTATCTTGCGGAGGGCTGGCTCCGTACGCTCGAACTCAATGCGAAATACGCGAAGCAATACGGTTTCGACACGCACGCCTATTTACAGACCTGCGGCTTTTATCAACCCTCTGAAACGGGATATAGCTGGACCTGCCACATGTCTGACGAGGACGATTTGAGATTTCAAGCCTATGTCTCCATGGCGTTCGGAATCCGCAATTTTACGCACTTTACTTATAAGACCAGCGAATTATACGGACAGGGATTAGGATATACGCAGGCCTGTGTAAATAAAGACGGTACGATAAACGACCTTTATTACGACGCGCAGGCAGTCAATCGCGAGCTTCTCTCGCTCGACCATGTATATCTTTCCTACGATTATGTCGGGACGAAATGTTTTGTCGGGACGGAAAACGAATCGGGCAAAAATACGGCGTTCGACAGGTTGGAATACGGACTTCGGGAGCTTGAAGGAATTTCCTCCGTTACCTGTACACAGGATACCGTGATAGGCGCACTCAAAGACGAAACCGGCCGTCGCGGATTCGTCGTCGTCAATTATACCGAGCCGACGGCAGAAAAATCGGATACCGTCGAAATTACGGTGCCCGAATCTGTCCGTTCCTATGCAGTGTATTCCAAGGGAGAATGGAAGGAGGTAAAGGCCGAGCAAGGAAAAATTTCCATTTCCCTCCTGCCGGGACAGGGCGTGTTTGCTATCGAAATCGAGGAATGAAAAGGGTAGTTTTTTCCTGAAACCTCTTTGGCGGTGAAGAAGGTCTCCGAGGCAGCAAAAAAATTTGTAATACGAAAATCTTGTATGCGCGGCGCCTCATAAACACGAAATATTGGTAGGCTTTCTCATATTGACAACAGAAAATTCTGTGATACAATAATTTTGAATTAAAAAGAGGATAGAAACAAAGATGATGAAGAAGCGAACAATGAAAACAATGGCATGTCTGCTGCTCGTCGGAATGATGACTGCGGGGGCGGGCTGCGGAGGAGGGGAGACTTCTTCTGCGGTTCAGCCTGTGACGAAAGAGGAATGGCAGGCGGTCATCGACGGCTATGATTCGGGCAAGCAAATCATGATAGCGGGCTGGGATAATCCCAAGCACTCTTACGAGGCCTATAAGACGGCGGCGGACATGGGATTGACGCATCTGTTTATCTGGCAGGATCGCGGCAATTTTGCTCCCGGCGATAAAGTCGGGGAAGGGTCGGAGGACATGGAGGAAATGCAGACTTGGTTTACCGAGCTGGGCTTGAAGGCCATTTGGCAGACGGGTTCTGCGATGAATTCGACCGAGGCGGGGAAATTTAACGAAAAGCTGCGTAACTATTCCTGCGTGGAAGGAGTGGATATTTTCGACGAGCCGCGCATGAACGCGATGGAAAATTTACGCACGGCGATGAAGGAATTCGACGCCGAGTACGGTAGCGAGCTCCTTTGTTTTACGAATATTTTACCGCTCAGCAGCAGCCCTACCGATTTACAGGGTACCTATCCCGATTATCTCGAAAAATACAAAGCGGCAGTGAGCGAAATTGAGAAGGGACGCCGGATCGTCAGCGTAGACGTATATCCTCTGCTGGATAGGGACGGCCCCGTTTTGGACGCGACATGGCTTTCAAACATGTATCAGCTGCGGACGCTTGCGAACGAATTGGATTCGGAATTCAATATGTTTATTCAGTCGGTGGGATATACGGGGCATCGGAAGCCCGAGGAAGAGAAAGAGATCCGCTATCAGGTTTGGACGGATTTATGTTTCGGAATCACGTCGTACACGTATTTCACCTATGCGAACGACCCTAATCCGAATGACGGCTGGCAATATACGGAGACAATTTGCAATTCGGACGGAGTTCCCAATAACGAGAAATTTTACAACGGTTGTAAAAGGGTAAACGAAGAAATATCAAAGCTCGCTTCGACCTATCGTTCCTTCGATTGGGAGGGAGTTCTCGTCTCGTATGGAACGCAATCGGATATGCTCGTAGATGCGGGATTGTTCAATCTCAGCGTATATGCGATGCAGGAAGCGGATTTTATAGAATCCTATCAGAGCCAATACGGAGCTGTTTTGGGCGTTTACGGAGAAGCGCAAGGCGGCAACGCGCTGGTAGTGACGAATTATACCGATCCGGCAGAGAATAAGGGCAATCAAATCGATATACGCTTTAAGGATACGGACACGGTTCTGATGTATCGGCAGGGGGAATGGGAGTATTCGAGAGCGGTGAACGGAGAATTTGAAGTTGTGCTGGAAAGCGGGGAAGGCGTCTTTCTCATTCCCTGTAAATTAAGATAAAAGGAGGCAACAATGAAAACAAAAAAATGGATCGCGGGAATGTTGAGCGTTTTGTTCGCTTCGACGTTCGCGTTGGCGGGGTGTACGTCCACCCCGGGCGGCGTATCCACGCCGCCCGCTGGAAATTCTTCCTCGGAAGTTCCCGAAGTGCAGGGAGGGCAACTGAACATCTTTTTGAACGAACAGGGATACGGAAGTGACTGGTTAAGGGCCTTGGGCGCAAAGTTTCAGGAATTATTCGGAACGCAAGTGCTGGTGGTAGCCGATCCGTCCAATTCTATCGGTACAGATGCGATCGGAAATGAGACCAGCCAATATGACCTCGTATTTTCCGGAGCGGCGATCACCCAATACGTTTCCAAGGGGCAGCTTGTCAATATCAATGACGTTTTCAATACCAAGCCGAGCGGAGAGGATAAGACGGTTGCGGAGAAGCTGGCGTCCACGGGTATGGAGGAGCTTTTCCGGTTTGGCTCCAATTATTACATGCTGCCTTGGGAGACCACATTCAGCAGTTTTCATTATAATGTAAACGTGTTGAACAGCGTATTCGGAGAAGGCAAATGGGAGGAGCCGGTCACGACGGACGAACTTCTCGATATGTTAGAGGAACTCAAAGAAATAGAGAGTGCAAAGCCCGCGGATACCCGTGCCTATGGCGTCGTCATTTCTCCGGAGCTCAATTATTGGATGTATGCAGTGGAGACATGGTGGGGGCAATATGAGGGATACGACGATTTTTATAACTATTATTACGGCGAATACTATGACGGGAACACCAAAAAAGTAGCGACCGACCAAGCGGGATATAGAAAATCTCTCGACGTTACGGGGCGGTTGAGAGCGCTGGAAGTTTTGACGGAGATTCTCGATGAGAAAAACGGCCACGTCAATCCGGTTTCGGAGGGCTTGGGCTATGTCGAGCATCAAGAACAGCTCGCGTCGGGCAAATATCAGAGCAATAAAAATCCTTCTGCATTTTTAGTATGCGGAGATTGGTACGAAAAGGAGACCTTTGCCGCGGTTCAGCAGAATGGCGAGCCCGTGCGTTTCATGCGCATGCCGGTCATCAGTTCAATTACCGAGACTTTGGAAGATAAGGACATGAGCGATGAGACTCTCGCGGAGGTAATTCGCGCCGTCGACGCGGGAAAAACGGAATATGCGGGCGTTTCAGCGAATGATTTTGCACGGATCAAAGAGGCCCGCCAAATGATTTCCTGCGGCACGATGAATCATTCGGTAGCTATTCCTAAAAACGCAAAAAATATCGATAATGCGAAAGCGTTTCTCGTATTTATGGTGTCAGACCTCGGTCAGAGCATCTTTGCTCAACAGAACGGCGGACGCACTCAGCCTTACGGCTACGATGCGACGAAGGATTCGAGTATTACGATTTCCAAGTATACACAGAGCATTTTAGATGCCTACGGAAAAGAATTTCTTCCCGTGACGATGGATTACCGTTCTCCGCTGGTAGCGTTTGGCGGACTCACCAATTACGGCAATCAGGCCGCGTTGGATATTACGTTCTGGAAGAATAATTCCACGCCGAAAGCATATCACGATTACGCGGTGGATTACGAAGCGAAACGGTATGATCAGATCAAGATGTATATTTCGTCTTCGGTGAGAAACTGAATTGATAAAAAATAAATCATAGGGAGAAAATTGCATGAACCGAAAAATTTTTAATGTTGCTGTCTCTTTTGCTCTAATGTTTTCCATGCTTGGAGCGGTCGCCTGTACCACTGCCGTCGATCAGTCTGAAAAAATCGAGTATACGCTGGACGGTGCAGAGAACCTGACCGCCTCGTTCGGGGAACCGTATTCCGCTCCGCAGTATAAAATTCTGCGCAACGGCACGGATACCGGATATAAGGCGAAACTTCAATCGGTCACAGACCCCGACGGAGAAGCCGTTACCGTCTCTTATAGCTCTTTCACCCTCGGACAAATAGGGACATATACGATGACATATTTATCGGTGGGATTGGTCGGAAGCGAATTTACCGATGTCAAAGAGGAGATCTCCTTCGAGGTGGAGCTCGTCTCGGAAGACAAGACGGGACCGACCATCACCGTTTCCAATACCAGTGAATACTGTATTTGGACGGGGCGGGAAATCGGTGTTCCCGCACATACGGCCGCGGACGCTTCGGGAGTAAAGGGGGAGAGCAAGGTATATGTAGAATTGCCCGACGGAACGCGGGAGGATATTACGGGAAAAGATACTTATACTCCCAAGGTCGCCGGTACGCATTATTGGGTGTTTACGGCTTCCGATATGCTGGATAACATATCGGAAAAGAAACTGAAATTCGAGGTCGTCGGAGCCCCCGTTCCCGAACAGGATGTCATCGCCTATTTTGAACAGGAATTCGGCGCCAATCAGATAGAGGCGTATAACGGAAATCTTTCCTTTGACGCAGACCACATTTGGCCGGACGGTTCCAAGGGGGGAACAGTATTTACGACGACGGTGAAGCAGGACGATTTACCCAGTCAAGTGGCGGGAGAGGATAACGGCTATGCGATAGATTATGTCGGTGCCTTTGAACTGCGTCAACCGTATATCAAGGAAGTGACGAAGAATTACGACACAATCGTTTTACCCATATATAATCCCAATGATTATTATATCTCTTTCCGCGCTTGGTGGTATTCAGTCGTCACCGTCGGACCGGGCGAAACAGTGTATTATGCGATTCCCAGTGCATTTTTTGAGGTCGGAGATATGGACGCGGGGAACTATACGCCCATCTACGATGTGACGAATATGCTGTTCGCTTTCTGCGACCGTTGGTATAGCTTCGGAAGATACGAGCAGGAGGATGGGAGCATGAACATTTACGATAATTCCTATCATCTCCCCGCCGGAGCGCAGCTCATAATCGGCAATTTGACCGCGATGAATTATGCGGGAAAAAATGTCGAGGGGGAAACATATTATGTGGCGGACTTCGACGGCGAGTATGCCAATTCCCACATAGAGGCCTATGATTATTATCAGACGACTTATCAAAGCGGGCCGGAAATCGAGGACGAGAAGCTCGGGATTACGGGCGCGCTCGTATTGACGGCGGACGTCAATCCTCAGGAGGAATACCTTCAAGACTCCGGCTGTGCGATAACGATTGATTTTACCAAATATTCTTTGGAGGAATTGCAGTCGATGATGTCGCCCAACGATTATGTGTCTTTCTATGCCAAGACGACGTCGAGGAATACAGCCAATAAACCGCTTTTGGGAATCGACTATCAATCGATTGCTTTGCCTCTTACGGACGAATGGCAGGAGGTGCGCATCTATAAGAGCCAGATTCATCATTTATTCCCCGATGTCGGAATGGGTGACGGAACAAAGAATATCACGATTAATTTATTCACTGCCAACGGCGGCTCGACCGATATAGAAGGGCTGGAAGTTGCGATTACCTCTTTGAAACTGCACATCAATCAGAGCGCAGAAGGAACATTTGAATATCGCGACGACGAGGGAAACGACTTTGTATTCTCCTCTCCCGGGGCGCAGATCGTACTCGACGAGGACAACGTCGCGGGCGATGATACCTCTTCCGTCAAGGTCACATTCTCCGAAGAAGCGCCGGGCGATAGGGGAGAGACAGTCTCCACGATTACGATTAAAGGGGATTTTATCCGCGAAGCCCGAGAGACCGCCGACGCATTGATTATTCCCGTCTATAACGGAAATCCCGATACCACGGGAGAAATGTTCGTAAGTGGCAACGGCGGCTGGGATTATTATTTATCTGTAAAGGGACAGTCATGGGGAGAATTTGTCGTCAATATTGACGATTGGGACCGCGTGACAAATTCTACTCAGCCGGACGAAATTACAATTTATTTAACCAATTATTATGTCTCGCCTGGAAAAATTTCCGCCAATGTAGGCAATTTGTACTCTGAGACCTATGTCGTAAATCCGGTGAAGGACGAACTCGTATACTTCGATATCAACGCTGGGGCTCGTCAGGCAGAGGGTATTCGTGCCGATTTGAGCTATGATACAAACGTCAAGTTTGAAAATCAAGCGGGGTCGACGAAAGTTGTCTCTCAAGTGGACGGCACGGGCGGAGAAGCGGATATGCGTTTCGGGGTGCGCTTTAAGAATCCCTATATCAAAGACATTGCCGAATACGATTATTTGGAAATTCCCGTCTATAATGCCAATGACTACGATATTCAAATGAAATGTTGGTGGTCGAATCACGTCCTTTTGAAAAAGGGCGAATGGACAAAAGTAATCCTCTCTGCATCTGTTGTTTCGGGCGGTTATTTCAATGATTTGGACTATTCGAGCGCTGCTCCTTGGAATTCGGGAAAATTCTTTATCGCGTTCATCGACGGAGACGGCGGTGCCATTCAGACAGATTGTACCGTTTATCTCGGTGCCATGATGGGCAAAAAGCTCGCTTTGGAGAATAACCTTATCGACCTTACGAAGAGTGCCTCTATTCTCGAAGAGAGCGCATATAATCAAGGAAAACAAGGGCTTTATGTGTCGAACGGAACGGCGCAAGCGACGGAGGAGGGCTTGAAGGTAACGACGAGCAATGCAGCCTATGTGAAATTCAATCCCGCAGACGGCTTTACGCTTACGGCGACGCAGCCAATCGTTCTTACCGTGAAGAATACTTCCTCTACGCGCATGGTCCTGTCCGTAGATGAATACTATCCTGCCGACTGCTACGTGGAGCCGGGAAAGACGGCGACCATACTCATTTACGGCGATGAACTTTGCAGCCGTTATGAAGGAAAGTTCGGAAGCGTGGAAGCGGACATGAAGGGCTTTACTATCAAATTGTTCAATGGGGAAGATTGGGCGGATACGCTCCCTGAGGGTTCCTCCTTTGTGGTGACGCAGTTCGGCGTTGTTGACGGACTCGGCGGAAGCTATTGCTATCGGAATTGATAGAACTTATAAATACGGAGCCGCAGTTTTCTGCGACTCCGTATTTTTATGGGAAAAGAGGGTTGTTTTTTTGCAAAAAAGATGATATAATGAAGCGGTATAGGAGAATAAACATGGCTTCGAGCAAGGAATACGTCGATTACATTTTAGAACAGCTTTCGGGATTAGAGGAGATTTCCTGTCGTTCTATGATGGGGGAATACATTGTATATTATCGAGAAAAAATCGCGGCCTATATCTGTGACGAACGCTTTTTAGTAAAGCCGACCGCCGCCGCGAAAGCGCTGCTTCCCTCCGCGCCGTCGGAACCTCCCTATGAGGGGGCAAAGGAGATGTTGTTGGTGGAGGACGTGGACGATAAGGAATTGCTTCAAAGGCTGTTCAAACGCATGTACGACGAGCTTCCTGCCCCGCGGCACAAAGGGAAAAAAGGAGAAAGACAATGACCATACATCACGACAAACTTGCCTATGGAAAGCTGGCGTCGACGAGAGAGGAGCTCTCGGAGGATAGGTTGCTCGAAATGCTTTCCGAACTCGAATCGGAGGCGGAAATCCGCGAATCGACGGGAGAAGAGGCGGCGTTAAGAGATATTCTCGCGCTTTCGGAGGCTTGGGAGCGGGAAAATAGCTGTTACGGATACCGAAAAAACGAAAAGGGCGATATCGAAGGCCGAAGAATTTTTACGGCCGAGCGCGAGGGAAAGACAGTCGGCTATTTGTTCGGCAGGAAGGAATACTTAAAAAATACCTCATCGGTGGCGCCGGACGGGACGGAATATTTTGAAATCGAAGAGATATACGTAGTTGCCGAGTATCGGAGCATGGGCATAGGACGGGCGCTGTACGAATTTTTGGAGGAACGTCTGAAAGAGGAAGGGACGGACTATATTTTTTTGAGTACGGCGACAAAGGATTGGCGGAAAATTTTTCATTTTTATATCGAGGAATTGGGCATGGAATTTTGGAGTGCGAGACTGTTCAAAAAATTACGGTAGAGCGCGGGCATAATTTGGGAGAAAGTGGCGGATACTGCGATATATGGAAAACGTAGTCAAGGTGCTGATATTTTCATTGTCGTCGTTCGCGTTTTTATTTATCGTGACGAAAATTCTCGGCAAAAAGCAAATTGCGGAGCTGAGTTTTATCGATTATGTCGTCGGGATTTCCATCGGGTCTATCGCGGCGGAGTGGAGCACGGAGACGGAGGAGCCGTTTTATCATTTTCTCATCGCCATTTCCATCTACTGCGCGCTGAGTCTTATTCTCGATATAATGGAGCGCAAGCGTCCGTTTCGGAAATTTTTGAAGGGAGAGGTTCTGACGATTATCGAGGAAGGGGAATTCAACTATGAAAATCTGAAAAAGTCCAAGTTAGACGTAGAGGATGTTTTAGGCATGGCGCGGGAGAAGAATTTTTTCGATGTGAACGACATTGCGTTCGCGCTGTTTGAGACGACGGGAAAATTGAGTATTCTCCCCAAAAGCAATAAGCGACCTACGGTGCTCAAAGATCTCGGAAAGGAAGAGGATAGCGCGTGTCCGCCCGATTATGTCATCGTCAACGGAAAACCGCAGTATCGGGTAATTCGGGATTTGGGACTTTCCATGGAGGAAGTGTTCGAACGGCTGCGAATTCGTTCCAAGCGGGAGCTGAACGATATTTTAGTCGCGTCTTACGACGGGGAAAAGGGAGAATATCAAGTCCATAGGAAATAGGGAGGGCGGCCGAAAAGCCGCCCTTCGTATTGTTGACAAGCACGAAAAAAAGTGTTATAATACGGGCAGAAGAAACGGAGTAAGGAGCAAACCGGTATGGAAAATCAAATTATATGCAATTGTAAGCAGGTTTCGGTGGCGGATATAGAGAAAGCGTTACATACGCATGCGCGTTTCGACGACGTGGATAAAGAATTTGAAGAGGTACAGCGTCTGACGAAATGTTCGACGGGTGGGGGCGCCTGCCACGACAAAATTTTAGACGTCATTTCTCAGTTGATGAGCGAATAAAAAACGACCGGGCTTAACTTAACATGATTCCGATAGGAATTTAGCGCGGCGAAAGAAGTATAACGATTATACCTTGCAAGATGTTATGCGTTTGGTTATTTTACTTTTTAAGCCGCTTGTAATACGATGGCGGCAGGATAAACGATAATTTAGCAAAGGAATCGGAATGTTTGTATGCTTGATACTATACCTAATGCAGAAGAAATGAGGGGTTTGGTTGGGAAACCTTTATACGCAGTATGGAATAATTTGTGTGCTTTGATTGACGATAAGTATGATATGGATTGCTTATGGGATAAAGGCGGCAAAGCGTGGAAATACGAATATAAATATCGTAAGGGCGGCAAAACGCTTTGTGCCTTGTATGCAAGAGAAAATTGCATAGGATTTATGATTATTTTGGGTAAAAACGAGCGATTAAAGTTTGAAACCGAAAAGGAAACCTATTCAAAAGAAGTCCAAGAAATATATGACAATACTCATACTTACCACGACGGAAAATGGATAATGTTTGAGCCGACGGACACTTCCTTGTTTAATGATTTTATTAGGCTGTTGCGTATTAAAAGAAAGCCGAATAGGAAAGGAAGTAATGATAAATTTCAATTTATAGAGTAACTGAAAAGAGCGAAGATTTTTAGAAATCTTCGCTCTTTTAATCCCTATGAGAATTGAACTTTTCCCGTCGCTGTTTTTTATTTACGGTTAAAGCACTAAGGACGGCGCGGAATAGACGCGGGCCTTCAATTCGTTATCCAGCATGTAAAGTCCCTTCGCGTCGGAGCCGAATAACTGCATTTTTGTGATGAGGTCGGAGGCGTTCTTTTCCTCTTCCCCCTGTTCTTTTACAAACCAGTCGAGAAACTGCATCGCGCGGAAATCCTTGACGGCATAGGCGGCTGCATAGATGTCATTGACGAGCGCGGTGACATATTTTTCATGCGCCAAAGCGGCTTCCAGCACGTCTAAGTCCTTTTTCCCTTCCGTCTTGGGTGCGTCGATTGCTTCCAGCGTTACGGTTTCGCCGTTGTTGAGTAAATAACGATAGAACAGCATGGCGTGATCGCGTTCCTCCTGTGCCTGCACTTCGTACCAGTGCGCAAAACCCGACAGCCCTCTGCGCTCGAAATAATTCGCAAAATCGAGATAGAGATATGCGGAATAAAATTCCTTGTTGATTTGTGCGTTGAGCAATTCCGAAACTTTTTTATCCATATTTTTTTCTCCTTTCGCATTATATATAAACGACTTTTGTCCTCTTATAACGCTTTCGGAAAAAATTTTCTTGTTTTTGAAAGGATTTTTGTTTTTTGTACACTTTGCATAAATTTATATGCGGTTTTATGAATATGCCTTATTTTATAGGAGATATATAAAAAAATATTGTTTAGAAATGTAGAATAATTGATAGATAAAAAGAATAAAATTTCAAAAATGACATTCCAAGATATTTGACAAAGAGCAGTGAAATGTGATATAATCGAAAAGAAGAATAGGGGAAGGGTGCGCATGAGAGAACGGGCGCACCTTTTTCGACGAAAAAATTCCCCGAAAAAAATCGAAATAACCGGAGACGGAAAGGAGGAGCGCGAAAATGAAGATCGGCAACAATGTAACGGATAAAACCGGAAGGGGACTGAAATTTCTCTGTATCGGATTATTATTGTCTGTCACGCTCATTTGGGGATACGGAATCATCGCCACGGATGAGGCGTTGACGGGAAGCATGGGTGTTTTCACCATGCTGGCAGGGCGTTTTTTACTGGCGGCGGTCATTCTTTTCGTTTTGCGCCTTTGCCTTTTCCGCACGAAAGGATATACAAAAATCGCTAAAAGGGAATTATGGGCGGGAATTGCCGTCGGGACGGTCAATTTTTGCGGCTTTGTTTTTCAATCGGTCGGACTGCTGTATACCGATACGGCAAAGAGCGGTATGTTGACGGGTGCCTATGTCGTCTTTGTACCGGTCATCTACTGCGTTTTGCGCAAAAAATTCCAGTGGCGTCCGCTCTTTAATGCGTTGCTTTTTCTCGTGGGTATGTTTTTTTTATTTGACTTTCGGGGAACGACCTTGAATTTTAATCGCGGCGATGCGGTCACATTGCTTTGTGCCTGGTGTTTCGCGGTGCAGATTATTTTAGTGGATCGCTTTGCCGACGACATCAATGTATTTAACTTTAATGCCGTGCAGATGTTGACGATGGGACTTTTGGGGCTGACCGGCGCGCTTTTGGTCGAACGACAGAATTTTGCCTTTATCAATTGGAGCGTATGTCTCCCCGCAGTCATCTATTTGGGAGCCCTCAGTTCTGCCTATGCGTATATTGTCCAGACGTTTGCTCAGAGCCGCGTTTCGCCCTCTCTTACGGCGATTTTGCTCAGTTTGGAATCATTGGCGGGAGTGCTGTTTTCTTTGACGGCAGGAAAGGTCGGCTGGACATGGACATTGGGCGTCGGCTGTGCAATTATGGCGGCGGCGTCTGTGGCCGCGGCGCTGGGGGATTCCCGAGCCGCGAAAACTTCGGACAAAGCGGTACGGACGCGGAACCCGGAAACCGGAAAAACGGTGCCGACAGAGAAATCGGCGGGAGAGTCCGAACCGAACGGCCCCGAACCATCGGCCGCCTTCGGGAGGTTGGAGCCGACGGCGGCATTCAAGGCGGAAAATAGAGCTTCGCTTGCGGCCGCGGAAGGATTTTTTGAGGAAATCTCCGAGGAATTTTTTGAAAGTTTTTCCGAAGAGGGGGAGGGAGCCGGCGCCTGTATGACGGCGTACGGCCCCATGCCTGCTCGGAACGATAAACGATAAGAGGTGAAAAGATGAGAACGGGAATTTCTACGGCGTCTCTGTTTTCGAGAAAAAATAACGAAGAGGCGCTTCCGCTTTTGGACGCCATGGGCGTAAGGACGGCGGAGGTGTTTCTCACTTCCTTTTCGGAATACGACGGGAAGTTCGGAGAACTTCTCGCTTCCCGAAAAGGGAAGGTGAACGTTCATTCCGTACACGTTCTGAATACGCAGTTCGAGCCGCAATTGTTTTCCGATCATTCCCGCGTGAAAGGAGACGCTTTTTCTTGGCTGGGGAAAGCGATGGAGACGGCGCGGGCGCTCGGCGCGGAATATTATACCTTTCACGGCATAGCGCGCATCAAGCGGGCGGCGCGTTCGGGCGCGAACGACAGGCCCGCGGCGTGGGGAAAATCGCTTGAAGAAATTTCCGCTTTCTGTAAAAATTACGGCGTTTGTCTCTGTCTCGAAAACGTGGAGTGGGCGATTTATAACCGTCCCGGAGTCTTTCGTTCCCTTTTGAAAACCTGTCGGGGACTGTGCGCCGTGTTGGACATTAAACAGGCGCGCATCTCCGCTTATCCTTATCCCATGTATATTCGGGAGACGGCAGGTCGTTTGAAACATGTGCATGTCTCCGACATAGATGAAAACGGAAAAATCTGTCTGCCGGGAAAGGGCCGATTCGATTTTCCCGAACTCCTCAAACGTTTGGACGGAGCAGGCTTTTCGGGCCCCTTGCTCATAGAAGTCTATAAGGACGATTATTGCAAGGAAGGGGAACTTAAAGCCTCCTTGGATTATCTCGACGAACTTCTCTATAAATATTCTTTCGCCGATAGGGAATAATTCCCATCGGCGAAAATTTTTTCCGCTATTTTTCCGTATACTATTGACAAACCGCTATAATCGGCGTATAATAAAATCAAGATTAAATCTTAATAAAGGAAGACAGAGTTATGGAAAACAAGATTGAAAAGGAAGCGATGTTCAAAATTACTTACGGTTTGTTTGTTCTGAGCGCGAAGGACGGGGAGAAGGATAACGGTTGTATCGTGAATACGGTCTCCATGATTACGGAGACGCCCAAGCGGATTACGGTATACGTCAATAAACTCAATTATACGGAACAGATGATCCGAAAGACGGGGGTGTTCAACGTATCCGTACTTACGGAAAGCGCGCCGTTCGAAGTATTCAAGCAATTCGGTTTTTGCAGCGGGCGCGACACGGACAAATTTGCGGGCAAGGAATATCCGAGGAGCGCGAACGGACTTTACTATGTTCCCGAACATACCAACGCGCTGATTTCCGCGAAAGTGGTGGACGCGCTGGATTACGGAACGCATACGCTGTTCGTGGCGGAGGTTACGGAAGCGAAAGTGCTTTCCGCAGAGCCGTCGGTAACATATGATTATTATTTTGCGCACATCAAACCCAAGCCTGAGGCGAAGAAAGCGGAAGGGGAGAAAAAGGTAAAGCGCTGGATATGTAAAATCTGCGGTTTTGTCTATGAAGGGGAATACCTTCCCGAGGATTATATTTGTCCTCTCTGTAAGCACGGCGCGGAGGATTTCGAGCCGCTCGATTGAGCGAAAATTCCTCTTTTATTGAGGCGCGGCTTTCCGTTTTTTCGGAAAAAAATCCGAGCGAAAAAATCGGGGAAAAAGGTTGGAAAAAACGGGGTAAAAGACTTGACAGAACTTTGTCCGGCTGATATAATAACAGAGTAGCTTAAAAAACGAAGAAGCCTACCAAAAAAGTGCCTGAGGCGAAGGAGGGTTGAGAGGAATGTCTACGGTTAAAGTCGGAGAAAACGAGAACGTGGAAAGCGCATTGCGCCGTTTCAAAAGAAAGTGCTCCCGCGACGGCATCATCGGCGATCTGAGAAAGAAGGAATTTTATGAAAAGCCTTCCGTGAGAAGAAAGAAGAAGTCCGAAGCCGCCAGAAAGAGAAACAAGAACTAACGAAAGAAGAAAGCTCACGCGAGAGAGTGTGAGCTTTTTTGTTTGCAAAAAATGCCGAAGCGTGTCGAAAACAGGCGAAAAAAGGATAAAAAGACAGAAAAAATACGTTGGAGAGGTGAAATACAAAACAATGGCACAGCAGCGCACTTTAAGAGGCCTTGCACGTCAGGCCAAGAGCCGCATGAAGAGCGGTTTCTGGAACGAGTGCATGGAAGATCTGAACGCACAAATGGAAAAAGCGAAAGAGCAGGGTTTGAACGAAAGCAAAGCGGGAAGATATTTCAAGAGCCGCGTCTCCGCGTCCTTGTCGGGGGAGAAGGAGGACGCATTTTATCTTAAAGTCAAGGCGCTTTTGACGACGGAAGGGGAAGTGAGCGACGCCATCGGCAGATTGACCGACCGCGAGTATTACGAAACGCTGTCGTATGAGGAGAAACAGCGCTACACGCTTTCTTTAAGCGAAAAATATCTGCGTGCCTTGGAGCGTTTCCGCAGGGAAAGCGAGTTCGAGCTTCCCGCAAAGAAAGCGTAAAAGAGGGGCGGGAAAATACCTCAAAACCCCGAATCCGCTTGCCAAAAGGCAGGCGGTATGTTATAATAATTTTATGAATCAGACGACGGAAATACGCGATATACTCGACAATTTGAACGAAGAACAGATAAAGCCGGTGCTTGCGACGGAGGGACCCGTTTTGGTGCTGGCGGGCGCGGGAAGCGGCAAGACGCGGGTGCTGACTTCCCGCATCGCCTATCTGATAGCGGAAAAGGGAGTCCCGCCCGCAGCGATCCTCGCGATTACGTTCACGAACAAGGCGGCGAACGAGATGAAGGAACGCATCGCGCGCATCGTGGACGCGCAGGGGATGTGGGTCTGTACGATTCACAGCATGTGCGTGCGGATTCTGCGCATGTACGCTTCCGAGGCGGGGCTGACGCCGAATTTTTCGATATACAGCGAAACGGAGCGCGCGAATATCATCAAAAAATCCTTTCAGGAATGCGATTTCGACGACGAAAAATTCCTGAAAAACGTCAAATTTCATATCGCCAACGCGAAAATGCTGGGGCTTTCTCCCGAGGAATACGCGGAGGAGAACGCGAAGGAGCGGGATATAGACGAGGTGACGAAGGTGTATGCCCGCTATCAGGCGCATTTGAAGGAGAACAACTCCCTCGATTTCGACGACCTTCTCAACGAAACGAGAAAGCTCTTAAAGCGGAACGAGGAGGCGCGGGAGTATCTCGGCGGAAGGTTCCGCTATATTCTCGTGGACGAGTTTCAGGACACCAACGAAGTGCAGTTTGAAATCGTGAAACTCCTTTCTTCCGTACACGGAAACCTTTTCGCCGTGGGGGACGACGACCAGTCGATTTACGGTTGGCGGGGCGCGAAGATCGAAAACATTCTCCATTTCGAGAAATCCTATCCCAAGGCGAAGACGTTCAAGCTGGAAAGAAATTACCGTTCGACGAAAAGTATTTTGAAGCTCGCCAATACGGTCATTCACAATAACGGCAACCGCAAGGACAAGACGCTTTGGACGGAGAACGCCGAAGGCGAAAAGCCGCAGGTGTTCGAGGCGGAGGAGGAGAGCGGAGAAGCCCGCTACATAGCCCATACCATCGCGGGGCTTTTGAACAGGGGATATAAACTGTCCGATTTCGCCATTCTGATGCGGCTCAACGCTCTGACGCGGTCGTTCGAACAGGAATTTACCTCCGACGGAATTTCCTATAAGGTGTTCGGCGGCTTCAAGTTCTACGAGCGCAAGGAAATCAAGGACCTTTTGGCGTATTTGCGGCTGGTCAATAATCCGTTCGACAGCGAAGCGGCGGTGCGGATTATCAATTTCCCCAAGCGCGGAATCGGCGCAAAGACGGTGGAGGCTCTGGAAAATTATGCCTATGAAACGGAGCTTTCCGTATACGACGCGCTGTTAGACGCGGATTCCATGGGCTTTTCCGCGGGCACGAAGCAAAAATTGACGGCGTTTGCGGAGCAGGTAAAGGGCTGGATCGTGGACAGTCAGGACGTTCCCGTAAACGAGCTGGTGCGTCGGATTGTGGACGATACGGGCATGCGCGCGGCGTATGCGGACGAGAGCGACGAAAGCATCAACAAGCGGGCGAATATCGACGAATTTATCAATTCGGTGGACGAATACTGCCGCTTGAATCCCGGCACGACGTTGACTGATTATCTCAATCAAGTCACGCTGAGTTCGGATACGGACGACATGGACGACAGCAACTATGTGACGCTGGCGACGATTCATTCGGTGAAGGGGCTGGAATTCCGCTGCGTGTTCGTGTGCGGCATGGAGGACGGCGTAATGCCGACCTCCCGCGCGGACAACGACGAGGACGAGCTGGAAGAGGAACGCCGCCTGATGTACGTCGCCATCACCCGCGCCCGCGAGCGGCTGTATCTCACCCGCTCCAAGAGCCGTTATCTCTACGGCAAGCGGGAGCCGACCATGCGTTCCCGCTTTTTGAAGGAGCTCTCCTCGGAGCTGGAACTTCCGAGAGAGTCCCGCCCCCGCCCTCTGTACGGCGGTTCGGACGACGGTTATTTCGCGGACGACGATCCCGAATCTTACGGAAATTCCGCTTACGGCGCGGGGAGGTATTCCGGGCAGGGACGCGGCTACAATTCTTCTTACGGTTCGTCGTATGGCTCTTACGACGACAGGCAGAACTCCGCGCCGAAAAGGAGCGCTTGGAACGGCGGTTCGTCTTACGGGAATCAGACATATAGAAGCGGCTCGCCTTCCTACGGCGGAGGTTCTTACGGCAGTTCGTCTTACGGGAGCGCGTACGGTTCCTCCTATGCGAAGAAATCGACGGGGGCGTTCACTTACGGCGGCGTGGGCAGTTCCGCGGGCAAACCCAAGGAGGGCGGAAAGGATCTTTCCGCGTTCCGCGTGGGGGTAAAGGTGTCCCACCCCAAATTCGGGGAAGGGACGATCGTGGGCGTGCGCGGCGCGGGATCTAACATGATTTTGGACATTGCATTTTTCAGTGTAGGCATCAAACAGCTTTCCGCGGCGCTCGCGCCCCTGACGGTAAAGAACGGATAAGGAAAAAATCATTATATGGACAGACAGAGAGAACTCACCGACATTCTGAATAAATGGGCGTACGAATATTACGTTTTGGATAATCCCAGCGTTTCGGACAAGGAGTACGACGCCCTGTACGACGAACTGAAAAAGCTGGAAGAGACGAGCGGGGAAGTCTATCCCGACAGCCCCACGCGGCGGGTGGGGGGCGAGCCGATAAAGGAATTTGTCCGCCACGAGCACATCGCCCGCCTTTACAGTCTGGACAAATCGGTGACGGACGAGGAGCTTTCGGCGTTTCTCACCCGCGTTTCCAAGGTCGCGGGCGGGGAGACGGAATACACGGTGGAATATAAATTCGACGGCCTCACGGTCTGTCTCACCTATGAAAACGGCGAATTTCTCCGCGCGACGACGCGGGGGAACGGCGTGGCGGGAGAGGACGTGACGGCGCAGGTGCTGACGATAAAATCCTATCCCATGTGCATCTCCTATAAAGGGACGTTGGAAGTCCGCGGAGAGGCGGTCATTCGTCTGTCCGTTCTCAAAAAGTATAACGAACGAGCGTCGGAGCCGCTGAAAAACGCGCGGAACGCGGCGGCGGGCGCGATACGCAATCTCGATCCGAAGATCACGGCGGAACGCAAGCCCGACATCTATTTTTACGACATCAACTACATGTCGGACGGCGAGGAGCTTTCCCAGACGCAGGCGCACGATTTTCTCGTGAAAGAGGGGTTCAAGGTGTTTCCCTATTTCCGCGTTTGCAGGACGGAAGACGACGTGCGCGCGGCGGTGGACGAAATAGAGGTGGAGCGCAAGACGATAGACGTTCTGACGGACGGCGCGGTGATCAAGGTCAACTCTCCCGCGGTGCGGGAAGCGATGGGGTATACGGATAAATTCCCCCGCTGGGCGATGGCGTTCAAGTTTGAGGCGGAGGAAGTGACGACGAAGGTCGAGGACGTCGTCTGGCAGGTGGGAAGGACGGGAAAACTTACCCCTCTCGCCCTGCTCGAACCCGTAGAGCTCGGCGGCGCGACGATCCGCAAAGCGACCCTGAACAACTACGGGGACATTCTGCGCAAAAACGTGAAAATCGGTTCCCGCGTGCTCATTCGCCGTTCCAACGAGGTCATACCCGAAATTCTCGGCGCGACGGAGCACTCCGAGGACAGTCGGGAAATCGAAAAGCCGACGGTCTGCCCCGCGTGCGGCACGCCGCTCACGGAAACGGGCGCGCATATCTTCTGCCCCAACCGTTCCTGCCGTCCGAGGATAGCGGCGAAGCTCGACCATTTCGCGGGCAAGAACGCCATGGACATCGACGGCTTTTCGGAAAGCACCGCCTATCTTCTCATCGATAAGAAGGGGGTAAGGAATTTTTCCGACCTCTACCGCCTGACGCCCTCGGATTTGAAGGATTTGGAGGGTTTCGGGAAGAAGAAAATTTCCAACCTTCTGGGCGCGATAGAAAAGAGCAAAACGCCTTCGTTCGACGCCTTCATTTACGCCGTCGGAATCGACGGCGTGGGAAGGGTGGCCGCAAAGGACCTTTCCAAGCGCTTCAAGACGCCGGAAAACCTGAAAAACGCGACGGAGGAGGAACTGCTTTCTCTCGAAAATATCGGGGAGGTTACGGCGAAGAACATTCTCGGCTATTTTTCCGACGAGGAGAATCTCAAAGAGCTGGACGCGCTCGCCGCGGCGGGCGTGAAACCCAAAGAGGCGGAAGCGGCGGCGACGGGCGGTCCGTTCTTCGGCGAATCGGTCGTCCTCACGGGGACGCTTTCCAATTATAAGCGCAGCGAAGCGCAGAAGCTCATCGAATCGCTCGGCGGTACCTGCCAGAGCGCCGTGACTTCCAAGACGACGCTGGTCGTGGCGGGCGCGGACGCGGGGAGCAAGCTGGAAAAGGCGCAAAAACTCGGGATACGGGTGATAGACGAAGCGGAATTTGCGTCGCTTTTGGGAAAAGGCGAAAAAAGTTGAGACAAAAAATTGCAAATTCCGCCGTTGCCGCTTGAAATTTCGGAAAAAATCTGCTATAATAGTAAGAACTTCAAAAGACGGGGAAAACGGCTATGCTGAGCATGACGGGTTACGGAAAAGGCGAATACAAAGAGGGCGGCATCGAACTGACCTGCGAAATCAAGACGGTGAATAACCGCTATCTCGACGTATCGGTGAAGGCGCCCAGGATTTTTACCGCGTATGAGGACGTCGTCCGCACGCTCGTCAGGGAGAAGCTCACCCGTGGTCACGCGGACGTGTTCGTGTCGTGTAAGGACAAACGGGAACGCCCCGCGGCGCTCGTGCCCGACATGCAGCTCGCCGCGTCGTACGTGGCGGCGGCGACGGCGCTGAAAGCGGCTTTTCCCGCTTTGGCGGACGACGTGACTTTGACTTCCGTGCTCCG
>USMU01000006.1 GCA_900555925.1 uncultured Clostridium sp.
CTAAAAACGCAATTAAATAAACTACCTATCACCGAGTTGGACTACTTAATTATTCTCGGTGATGCGGGTATGATTTGGAGTAGAACGGAACTCTTGGAAGTTAGGGAATATTACGAGGGGTTGCCCTGCAAAACGTTGTTTCTGGACGGCAATCACGAAAACTTCGATTTGATTTATGAGTATCCGATAAAAGATTTTTGCGGAGGTTCGGTTCACCAAATAAGCGAAAAACTATATCACTTAATGCGCGGGGAGATTTATTCGATAGACGGAAATACTTTCTTCGTATTCGGTGGCGGTTTTTCCGCAAAGAAACTTACAGGCTCGTCCCCCGTCTATGTTTGGGAACAAGAAATGCCGACGGAAAAGCAATATGAAAACGGCACCCGAAATCTTGACAAGGTCGGATTTAAGGTTGACTATGTCTTAACGCATGTAGCACCGACAAACGTAGCGGAAAATATCAGCGTAAAACTTGTGCCGGAAGAAAAAATACTGAATGATTACTTGCAAACTATATCCGAGAAAACAGGCTACAAAAAATGGTATTTCGGACATCATCACAAGGACATAAGTATTGGGGCATTTGTTGGTGTATTTGAATCGGTTTTGAGATTGGGAGAATAGAATGGAACAGAAATTTATTGATTATTTCAGACAACTCGATATTCTTGATGAAGGGCTTAACACGGATTTTTCGGATCTCGCCTTTGCGTATGACTACAATGAAGTACAAGAATTATATTTTGACGAAACAAAAAACAATTTTGTCTTTCTTGCAGGCGAAAGTGGTCTCCGCAAAAAAGATATGCTTGCTCGAATCTGCAAAGATTTGCTTATGCGTGGCGTGGAAAAAGAAGATATCCTATATCTCAATTACGAACTGCCGATTCTGCACAACGAGAATATCATTTCCTTAATAGCAGGTTTTTATAATGCACGAAAGGAAAGTGAAAATGCCTATCTCATTATAAATGAAATACAAGAATGTGGGGATTGGTTTGATCTTACCATCGAGTTGAGAAATAACTATCCTAAAATAAAACTGCTTTGTTCATCATCAACGCCTCCGTATATCTTTGAGAAAATATATGACGAAGGGTGCGAATGTTGCAAAATTGTCGTACTCTCCAAGAAGAACGCTTCGAATATTAAGTATGAGTCGCAGACGTTCGGTGTTTTTGAAGAATTTAAATATAACCAAAAAGGCGATATTATCGAAATCAAAGGTTTGACCAAGGAAGGAAAGAGAATGGCTCGTCATACCGTACCTGCCATGATTAACGGTAAGCCTGTCAGAATCATTGCAAGCGGCGCATTTCATGACAGAAGCGAAATGCTTTCCATTGACTTGCCTGATACGATAGAAATGATTGGTGATTATGCCTTTTCTAAGTGTAGCAATTTGACTGAAATAAAACTTCCAAAGGCTCTTACGTATATTGGCGACCATTCTTTCTTGGGGGCAACTAAACTCGAAAGAATTATAGGCGGAGAGCTTGTTGTTCACGTAGGAAATAGTGCTTTTTATAAAACAAAATGGCTCGATAATCAAAAGGACTTTGCAATTATAGGAAAAACGTTGTATCGTTACAAAGGTGATAGCAAGTATGTTCTTCTGCCCAGAGAAATAACTCACATTGTGAGCTATGCTTTTGCGGATACAAAGATAGAACAAGTCAAAGCAACGCAAACGATATTACTTGGTGAAGGCGTTTTTTACCGCTGTAACAACCTGAATAACGTAGCGATTGATATAGATAGCATACCGCCGTTTTGTTTCTACGGATGTTCGAAATTAAAAGCGGAATTCACGGTTGAATGCATTGGAAAATTCGGCCTTTATAATTGTCGTTCTTTGAAAACAATAAGTGCCAATAGAATTGGTGTATGTGCCTTGGCGTATACAAAAAAGTTAGAACAGATTTCCGGCGTTGAGGAACTCTGCGATGGTGCATTATTTTCGTGCAACAGTCTCGAAGAATTAGATCTGAAAAACGTTGATGTAATAGGTAAATTTGCGTTGGCAAAAACAGGACTTGAATGTATTAAATTCGCAGGTCAACGCATTGGAGATTTCGCATTTTATCATTCTCCGAATTTGCATTATGTTAATATTCATTATGAAACTCAAATCGGCAAAGCAATACTGCTTGGTTGCGAGTCGATGTATACTATGACTATTAGCGGTAAATATAAATTGACGTCCTACTTCGGAGGGAAAATGCCTAAAGTCACAAAACTGTATATTCATGGCAATATTACAGACGATTTTTGTAGGAACAATCCATATCTTGAAGAACTTCAAATCCGACACACGGAATATTTCGGCGGCTGGAGCTTTTATGGTAACTCCGCTTTAAAAGCGGTAACGTTTTATAATGTGAAAACTATTGGTAATTGGGCATTTGCATATTGCGACAGGATAGAGAATATAACTCTTCCTAAGACGATCGACTTTATAGGTATGAACGCATTCCGCTACTGTCATAACTTGTCCGAAATAATCATACATTCACAAAAGTGTGTATTGTTTGGGGCAAATGCTTTTTACTCTACGTCAGAAAATAAAATATTTAAAGTAAGGAAAGGTTTGAAAAGACAATACCAGGAAGAGAAAATTTGGCATGAATATCTATCGTCTATTATTGAAAATAACTAAGGCAAAAGGCATCGGATTTTAGATGCCTTTTTACAGTTTGATAATTTCTATATTTTTTTTAAAAACCTTGTAAAACCTATCGCTAAATGTCCTATATAAGTGAGGGGCATTTTTCTTTTTCGAAAAATACGAAGTTTTACAGTGAAAGTTTCCAATTGTATTAGGAGGACAATAAAAATTTTTTCTAAACACCCCCGCAAAGCATTTGAAACTTTCCAATAATATTGAGGATATGTAACGGAAACGTAAAAGTTTTTGCCCTCTATTGTCCATATAAAGTGAGAAAATCTTTGTCATAATGAAAAAAAGTTTCGCGCAAACCATTTACTTTCGTGCCGGAAGTTTCCAATTATAATAGAGGGATATTTTTCAGAAAAGCACGAAGTTTTTACTCTCTGTTGTCCATATTTAGTGAGGGGCTCTTTGTTTTAATGAAAAAGTTTCCCGTAAACCATTAACTTTTGTACTGGAAGTGTCCAATTATAGTAGGAGGATTTTTTGAAAAAGTTCAGTGAAATACCCCCACAAAGAGATGAAAACTTTCCAATATAAGCAGAGGATATTTTCAAGAACTTACGAAAAACACCCCCACAAACAGGCAAGCAAATGTCCATATATAGTGAACGGAAAAGGAGATAACAGATCATGAGCTACAAACAAATGTACCCGCCTTAACGGGCAGAAAAACCAAACGTAAAACAGAAAACAACACAAGGAGGTATTCAAATTTGACGCAATTTACGTTTTATGAGATTTACAAAGACGTCATGGAAATGCTGGACGACGATGCAACGCGCGGACAGTTTATGAAAGCGATCTGCAAGTTTATGTTCGAAGAAGAGCCGGTAAAACCGCCGAAAGGCAACAAGTCGGAATATTTTTGGGAGAACATTATCGACGTGATGACGGAAAGCAAAGAAGCAGAAAAGAACGGAAAACGCCCGAAAAGACTTAACATGAAGATGAAGCACTTCGCCTTCCAATACGCTTACTACAAGGCAATCCTGCTGATGACGGACGAAGAGATATGGCAATACATAAAAGCAATCTACGGTTATATGGTAGAAGGCGTTGAACCTACGGATCTGAGCAATAACGTTATGCTCTATTTCAACCTTGCCAAAAGGAAACTTGACATAAGCAAGACAAGAAGCATTGTCGGAAAACACGGCGGCAAATTGCGGAAACAAACTGCTGAAATAACGTTGGAACAGTTTTTGTCGGCGCATCCGCACATCAGAAATAATCTTTACGGAAATGCGGTTGAACTTGTAAAAGGCAAAGACTTCTCTGTACTTTCGGACAAGTTGAAAGCAAGTTCCAAATGGGTAAGCGAACAAAGTCTTTACAAGATACTGTCGCACTACGACGAGATTATATCGCCATAGCGGAAAGCAAAAGCCCGAAAAATAAATTGGGAAACGGGTACTTTTTACAAGCAGGGAAAGAGACGCTTGGGGACACTTTTTGAACAAGGCAATTAAAAAACAAACGGCAAATCAGGAATTACCTTAGAATTGTGGTGTAAAGCGACTTTGTAAGACCGAATGTTGTTGAAAGAAAAGTAAAAATATGGTATAATATAAAAAGATTTTGCAGACAATAAAAACTCGGATATAAATAACTTAATATAGACCTGCCGAAAAGCCGCACGAAAATGTGCGGCTTCCCGTTGTGTAAAATATAGTAAAGACAAAAAACCAAGGTTTATGTTCCATAGGGAGAACAAAAACAAAAAGCGGACGCGCTGAAACGGACAAGTTAAAATTAAACAGAAAAAGAGTGATAAATTACCTGAAAAAGTGGCAGCAAAATGTTTCAAAACAGAATAAAGAGATGATTTTTATATGTTTTACATAACATAGCGCGTTAAACCTTGAAAAAACAAAATTTTTGTGCTATAATGCATTCAATAGCATCAGTATAGAGATACTGAAACTTCAAGAACAAGGTAAAGAGGCAGAAAAAACCAACAAATTATTAAAACCAAAAACTCTCGACGGGAGGTAACCGCCTATGAAACACAATAAGATTACAAGCGCAGAGAAAAGGCTTTTCCCTTGCGTTTTTTGTTCTTTTCGAAGAAATTAACGACGAGGAAATGAATTATAAAAGAACAACAGACTTAATCCATAACGCATTGTAACGATAAAACCGCGTGATTGATTATAAATATGACGTTATAAAAACACAATGACATTGTTGAATCGATTTAGTCTGTAAGAAAAAAATTACTATCAGAAAGGAAAGTAAATATGATACTTGAATTAAAAAACATCGATAAGTCTTTTGGAGAGAAGGAAGTTCTCAAGGGCGTTTCTTTTGCGGCAGAGGGCGGCAAGGCCTTCGGACTTCTTGGCAGAAACGGCGCGGGTAAAACGACGTCTATCCGTATTATTATGAACGTGTTTCCCGCAAACGGCGGAGAGATACTTCTGGACGGAAAGCCGATTGACTATCACAAAATCGGGCTTGGTTATCTTCCCGAAGAAAGAGGTCTTTACCCGAAAAAACCTGTTATTGACCAACTTGTATATTTTGCGGAACTGAAAGGTATGAGCGCAAAAGAAGCAGTCAAGGCGGTTGATTACTGGCTTAACAGGCTCGGTATGACAGAGTATCGCAATAAACGGCTCGATACCCTTTCAAAAGGAAACCAGCAGAAAATTCAGTTGATAACGGCACTTGCTCACAATCCGCACATTGTTATTCTTGACGAGCCTTTTTCGGGGCTTGATCCCGTAAACGCAATGCTTCTAAAAGACGTGGTAAAGGAACAGATTTCGCAAGGGAAAATCGTTTTGTTTTCAAGCCACCAGATGGCGTACATAGAGGAATTTTGCGACAGTATAGCAATATTAAGCGCAGGCAGGGTTGCAATCAGCGGAGATTTGGCTGAAATAAAGAGGAATTACGTGCGCGATAAGTTAGTGGTAAGCACAACAAACCCCGAACGGATAAAATTCGATTTGGGCGAGGCTTGCGCCGAACGCGAAGACGGCGCGCTGATTATTCAACTTGCAAGCCCCGATGAAAAGCAGTCTATGATGAAACGGCTTGTAGAGACCTATGATATTGACGAGGTAAAAGTGTTTGAGCCTTCCCTTAACGATATATTCGTAGAGTACGCAGGCGAGCAGGTGTAAGGAGGCAAAGCGATGAAACAGTTTGGAAAAATACTTAAATTCGAGCTGAAAGGCTATCTTAAAAACAAAGTCTTTGTAGGCGTCACAATCTTTCTTGTAGCGGCAATCGCCGTCGCTATGTTTATTCCGAATATTATATCGGCTTTTAAGTCCGGGACAACACCGCCAAAGGATCTGCCCGTAATGCTTGTGTACGCCGAAGACGAAACCCTTTCTAAAACCGTAAAGGAATATTTTACGCAAGCCTTTACGGGGTATAACGTAAAAGTTGCCGACGGAACGCTTGACGATATAAAATCGCAGATTACAAGCGGCAGCGTTGAGTGCGCTTTTGTTTTGAACAGTCCGTCGTCTTACACTTATTACGTAAACAATCTCAATATGAGGGATACTAATCAGGCTGTTGCGAACACGGTGTTGCAAGAGGTTTACAGAGTGAACGCTATGATACAAAACGGACTATCCCCCGAACAGGCGAAGGATATTATGTCGGTGGTTATCGAAAGCAACACGATGACGCTCGGCGTTGACCAGATAAAAAATTATTTCTATACCTACATAATGATACTTGCATTATATATGGTTATTATGCTTTACGGGCAGCTTGTTGCGACAAACGTGGCAAGCGAAAAGAGTTCGCGGGCTATGGAAGTTCTGATTACGAGTGTAAAACCGACGAGTATGATGTTCGGAAAGGTTTTTGCGTCCTGTATCGTGGGCTTTACTCAACTTGTGCTTGTGTTCGGCTCGGCTCTGCTGTTTTATAATATCAATAAAGCGCAGTTAACGAATCCGATAATCGCTTCGATATTCGGCATGCCCGTAAACCTGTTTATTTATATGCTCGTGTTCTTTATTCTCGGCTTTTTGATTTACGCTTTCCTTTACGGCGCAATCGGCTCAACCGCGTCAAAACTTGAAGATATAAGCACAATGGTGTTGCCTGTCACCTTCTTTTTCATTATCGCCTTTATGGTGGTTCTGTTCTCGATGATAGGCGGCAACGTAAACTCCGTGTTGATGAAGATATGCTCGTATATTCCGTTCACTTCGCCTATGGCTATGTTTACGAGAATTTGTATGAGTACGGTTGCTTGGTATGAAATTTTCATTTCCATTATAATCTTAATCGGCTCTACCGTCGGTATCGGCGTTCTTTCTGCTAAAATCTACCGTGTAGGCGTTCTCCTTTACGGAACTCCGCCGAAGTTTACAAAAATTATAAAAGAGGTCTTAAAGAAACAGTAGTCAACCGGCAAAAGAATGGCAGACTTCGCAAAAGGGCTTTTAACACTATAAAAAACAATTTAATAAAAAAGGAAAAGGAAGTTTGAATTATATCGGACTTCCTTTTTATATGCGGTTGTCGGGAAAAATTCTCGGCAATTTTTTTTGTAAAATTTTTGTGAAATACCCCAACAAACGGCTTGTAACTTTCCAATTATAGTGAGGGAGTAAAAAACTTTTGCAAAACACCCCCGCAAAACGGCTTACTAATGTCCATATATGATAGAGAAATAATTTATCTTTCGTGGACTCGTAAGAACAAAAATGGCGAAGAAAAGAAAATGAAGGAGGCAGAAAAATGAAGTCGGATACAAGTTGAAAATGTATTTTTAAGAGCGTTTTTCAATGTATATCGTAGAGAAAAACTTTGGAAGCAAATGCGGAGCAAAACTTAGAGTATTGAGCAAAGTGTAGCACACTATACTTTGCTTCGCAAAATAGTGTGCTCTGCGAGGCTGTGAATCCACTAATAAAACAGTCGGCAGAGATTATCTACACACTTTGCTCAAAGAGAATAAAAACAAATTTCAGGAGGAAAATCATCATTTCATATTTAGTGTGTCATATGGAGAAATACCATAAACAAGACGTCGCGCCTATCGAACAAGAAAACGAACGGGACGAAAATTATGAAGCGTCAAATCCACAGATAGACTGTGAGCGAACAAGAAACAATTACCGCTTCACGCCGCATTTCGGAAAAACTTACACGGAGTTCATAAACGGCAGAATTAAAGAGTTAGGTTTATCCCCGCGCAAAGACGCGGTTGTAATGAATTCTTTCGTGTTAGGCTCGGATAAAACTTTTTTCGACGGGTTATCAAGGGTTGAACAGTATAACTTTTTCTCGGACTGTTACCAATTCTTTGCGGAGCGTTACGGCGAAGAAAATATAATCGCAGCGGTAGTACATAACGACGAAACAACACCGCATATGCACTTAAACCTGATGCCCGTAACAAAAGACGGCAGACTTTGCAGTAAACAACTTTTCGACAAGCCGCAACTGCAACAATTGCAAACGGATTTTTACGAAGCAGTCGGAAAACGTTGGGGCTTACAGCGCGGAAAAGAAGGCAGTCAGGAGAAACATCTTTCTACCGCAGAATTTAAGGCAAAAAAGATAATCGAGCAAGCGAAAGCCATACGGGAAGAAAGTCAGGTTTATGCGGACGCTTTGACCGAGGCAAAAAGCGGGAATATTCCACGGAAGCGCGGAAAGTTACAGGAACAAGTGATTGCTTTAACGGCAGACAACAGCGACCTTTCAAAGCGACTTACAAAGGCTATGGACGAAACGCTCGAATATGCCCGAAAAGCAGAAACTCTGCAAAAGGAAAAGGATAAGAACGAAAAGTATGTCCACGTAGGAAAAACTTTGGCAAAAATCGCCCCTAACACCTATCGGGGAATTACTTACGGTATGGGTTCGGTCGGATTGTTCTTTTCGGCGTTCGCAGATTTCTGCACGCCTTCCGTTCAAAGCCAAATACCGCTGTTGCAGAAAATTGAGCAAGAAATGCAGGAAGAAAAAGAACGCTATGAGTGGCTATACGGTAAAAACGGCGCGCATAAGTAAAATTTAAGGCGGCTTTTACTCTCCGTTCACATAAAAGAGCTTGACTCTGAACGCAGAAATCGGTAAAATATAATCGTCGTATTGATACGATGATATATTTACGGAGGGTTTAGGAATGAAACCGAGAAGCGAAAGAGATAAAAGATACGAAGAAAAGCATAAAAACGAGAGAAAAGCCAAAAACGTGGTATGGGGAACGAGTATACCGAGAGAAACGGCGGAAGAAGTAGACGCATTTTTGAAAAAACACGGGTATACGAAAGTTAAACTCATAGAAGAAGGATATAAGTCGCTGTTGGAGCAGGCGGGAGAAATAAATACCGACCTTGCCAAGATAATAGACGGCTATGACGATTTCTTTGATTTTGAGTTGCGCAAATTCGAGGAAGAGAAAAACAACAATAAAACGTAACAAAAACTAAAATATCGAACAGGAGGATTTTTGTGTCTATGGAGAGAGAACATAGTATCCATCCGGAGAGAGAACATAGTATCCGCACAATAAAGTTAAGGAGAATTGAATCAACGAAATAAAACGCAGGTATCGGAAAATGGGAACGAAAAATTAAAAAGGCAACGCAAAGAGAGTTTGGTTATCGGAAAAACGATATACGAAATAACGGCGGAGGAAAAAGACGGAGTAAAAGCAACGCCGTTGATAATACTGCAAGAACTGATAGACAGGCATCTTTGCGAAGCAATATACAGTCCTGATTGCTGTTTGGAATTTGACGGAGGTAACACAGATGTTAAATATGCAAACGGCATTGAATAAAAAGAAAAATGTAAACGGAGGTGATAGAACAGTAACGGCATTATACTGTAGATTAAGCCGCGACGACGAATTAACCGGTGAATCAAACAGTATAACGCATCAAAAGGAAATTCTTGAAGATTACGCGAGAAAACACGGTTTTACAAGTTGCAGATTTTATGTTGACGACGGCTTTTCGGGAACGAATTTCGATCGTCCCGACTTTCAACGAATGATGACGGATATAGAGAACGGCGAAGTCGGAACGGTTATCGTCAAGGATATGTCGAGATTCGGCAGGAATTACATAATGGTCGGATATTATACCGAGATATTGTTTCCGAATGCAAAAGTTCGTTTTATAGCGGTAAGCGACGGTGTAGACAGCATTTCGGATTACGATAATGAGTTTACGCCGTTTCGTAATATTATAAACGAATGGTATGCCCGCGATACGTCGAAGAAGGTAAAAGCGGTAATACGGGCAAAAGGTATGGCGGGAAAACATCTTACCGCCGTACCGCCTTACGGATATATTAAAGATCCGAACGATAAAACGAAATGGATTGTAGATACCGAAGCGGCGGAAGCGGTAAAACGCGTATACGAAATGTATTTGTCGGGAATGGTTGCAAGCCAGATAGCAAAAGCATTAACGGCAGACGGAGTAGATACACCGCTTGTACATTCTATGAAATGCGGATTGCCAGTGAGAACGAGAAGCGGTTACCCCGAAGTGTGGAACAACACGATGATTTATCGCATTCTCGGTTGTTACGATTATACAGGGTGTACGGTAAACTTCAAAACGTCCAAGCCGTCATACAAGTCGACAATGCAAGTATTTCTTGACCGCGACAAATGGGTAATTTTCGAGAACACGCAAGAGCCGATTATCTCTAAAGAAACTTTTGAGTTGGTGCAGGAAATACGAAAAAGCCGCAGAGTCGTACCGCAAGTAAAGGTTGGAAGCGTAAAAGAAAAAATAAAGTACAGACCGCGAAACTTAAATAAGTACATAGGCAAGGCGTTCTGTGCCGATTGCGGCGCGAAAATGGTATACAGTTGCAGCAACAGAAAAGACGGACGAGAATACCTTGTGTGCGCAAACTACAGAAAGAGAAAGAAAAGTTCTTGTTCGAGACACGGAATTCGTATCGCCGCATTGGACGAAATTATCCTTACCGATTTGAGAAAAATCTGCGCGTATGTAAAACGTCACGAAAAAAAGTTTATAGAGCATTATCTTGATTGTTCGCAAAAAGAAAAATTAAAGATAACTGCTTTGGCGCAGGCGGCATTGCAAAAAGCGAATATGCGAAATGTCGAATTGAATACGATTATGCGTAAATTGTATGAGGATAAGGCACTCGGGAAGATAACCGACGAGCAATACGATGTTTTTGCGGATAGTTACATTACCGAACAGAAAAACTTAAAAACAAAAATAGCCGAAATCGAAATGCGATTAAGCGAAGTGAAAACGGAAAGCGATAATCTGACCAACTTCATTTCTCTGATGAAAAAGTACACGGAATTTAAAGAACTAACGCAAGAAATTCTTTATTCTTTTGTGGACAGAATAGAAATCGGCGAAAAAGAAAAGTTTTCTCATAATACGCAAAAAATCAAAATCATTTACAACTTCATAGGTGCGGTTGACATCCCGCAGGAATAACGCCGAATATTGCATTTTCAAAGGTAAATAAACCTTGGGGAAAAGTGTCCCGAAGAAAAGTCAACGAGGATAAGGTTTTTGCAATCTATTTCAAAAATGGGCTTGAGAACAAGTCGGAACCCGACTTTTCCATGAGGCGAACCAAAGATAAAAAACAGAAAGGAAACATAAAAAAATTATAGTATCTACACTCCATTTCTGAAAAAGAGCTTGACTTTCCGAAGCAAATACCGTAAAATAATAATGTCGTATATATACGATACTATATTCTAAGGAGATTTGCTATGAACAAAGACGAAGTTTTAAGAAAAGCGGAAAACGGCGAAGGCTTGACGGTGGAAGAAATCAAGTTGTATCAAAGCATCGTAAAGCCTGTCAAACACGTTTACGGCAAGTATGGTACGCTTGCGAAAATCTATCTTGAAGAACATAACGTCGGGAAGATGTGGGCGTTAGCCGGCGACCTCCCCGCCTATCTGCACGGGATAGACAAGCAGGCGGAAGAGCTTTATTCGGTCATGTATGAGAAATTGTCCAAAGACGAACAGTATAAGCGGACGGGAAATTATATCGAGGACGTCAGACGGATAAACGAAATGCAAAGCCGTATCGAAGAAGAAATCTTGAATGAAATCGTCTATGTATAGGAGCAGGCATTATGAAACGGAAAGAAGATACTGCAAGGCGCATAACCCGCAGGAAGTATGAAGAAAAGCACAAGGAACGAAGAAAAGAAATAAACGGGAGCTTCGGCACGATGATGCCGAGAGCATTATGTGATGAGATAAACGAATTTCTTCGGGTGAACAACATAACGAAAGTTAAGTTAATCGTGGAAGGATACGAAGCGTTAAAGCAGAAGATGAACAGCGTAACGCAGGAAAAGTAGTTCTTCCCCTTCTTTGCGTGTTTGCGTAATAAAATCCAAAGGAGATTCAATTACGGAAAACACGATGAAAGAAACAGTATATGATAAGAAAATCGGCAACACGGTTTATACCGTTGTTTTAAGACCAAGTGAAACGGCGAAAAACAGCATCTTCGACCTGACGAAAAAGATGATAGAATCGGGCGTTGAAGATATGCTGTCCGCCAAACACGACGAACTTGCAGAGTGTTCTTATAAGGAGTAATCTATGAGAACACGAAATAACAATAATCAGGACAAAATCACGGCGTTATACTGTAGGCTTAGCCGTGACGACGAACAGGAAGGTGACAGCAACAGCATCGTACATCAAAAAGAAATATTGAGCAAATATGCAAAAGAACACGGTTTCCGCAATCTTGAAACGTTTGTGGACGACGGATATTCGGGTACGAACTTCAACCGCCCCGATTTTCAGCGGTTAATGCGTAAAGTCGACGCCGGCGAGGTCGGTACAATTATTGTCAAGGATATGTCGAGGCTCGGCAGGGATTATCTGAAAGTCGGCGTGTATACCGAGATAACCTTTCCCGAAGCGGGCGTAAGATTTATCGCGGTCAATGACGGCGTGGACAGTGAAAGTCAGGTAGACAACGATTTTACCCCTTTCCGTAACATCATCAACGAGTGGTACGCAAAGGACACGAGCAAGAAGATCCGCGCAGTATTCCGTTCCAAAGGCAATTCGGGAAAACACCTGTGCACCGTTCCGCCTTTCGGTTATCTGAAAAGCCCCGACGACAAGGAGCAATGGATCATCGATGAAGAAGCGGCAAAAACGGTAAAAGAGATTTTTGCACTCTGCATGCAGGGGTTCGGTCCGACGCAGATTGCACGGATTCTCAACGAAAGAAAAGTCGAAACGCCCATTTGCCATTACGACAGACTCGGCATTAAACACCCGGCAACATCACCCATGCCTGAATTATGGTGCTCGGATACGATAAAACGAATTCTGAGCAATCCGCACTATACGGGTTGTACCGTAAACTTCCGGACGACAAAGAAGTCCTATAAGTGTAAGAAGAAGGTATGGAACGATCCGTTGAAATGGGTTACCTTCGAGAATACGCAGGAAGCGATCATCGACAAACAGACGTATGATACCGTACAGAAAATACGCGAAGGCAGACGAAGACCGACGCCGATGGGCGAGATGAACGTGTTTTCGGGAATGGTTTACTGTGCGGACTGCGGAAAGAAAATGTATCTCTGCCGCTCGTCTACTATGAAGCAAAAGGAATATTTCAACTGCTCGTCCTACCGCAAGCAGAAGAAATCGACCTGCACTTCGCATCAGATAACCGTGGAAGCCATTGAAGAAATCGTTCTGAGTTACTTAAAAAGAGTTTCCGACTTTGTCATCGATCATGAAGGAGACTTTGTCGATATTGCCATCCAACACTCCCGATTATTATCCAGAAAGGAAGTTGCGAAAAAGGCAAGACAAGTATCCGAAGCCGAAAACAGAATAAAAGCTCTGAACAAGATCATTCAAAGCCTTTATGAAGATAAGGTTATGGGCAAGATAACGGAAGAACGGTTTGCTTTGATGTCCGATTCATACGAACAGGAGCAACGGCAACTGAAAGAAACGGTTGAAAATAGTCAAAGCGAAATCGATCGATACGACGAGATAAACGATAACATCAACAATTTCGTTTCTCTTGTTGTTAAGACGGGCAGAATCAAGAAACTTACGCCCGAAATCGTCAGACTGCTGATCGATAAAGTCATCGTTTCGGAAAAGGTCAAAACGGAAGACGGCTATAAAAGAACGGTAACGATATGTCTTACGCACGTCGGAGAGATAGAATTACCGTAAAAAGATAAGAAAACAGGCGCAAGCTTTTCGCCTGTGCCTGTTTTCCCTAATGGTGTCACCCTTAAGTGGGATAATTTTGCTTCAGTTATTCATAAGAATAAGAAAATAAAGGCGGTTATCCGCGCCAAGGGTAATGTAGGAAAACACATTGCGACGCTACTGCCGCTCGGTTATAAGAAAGGCCCGAACGATAAAGAAAAATGGTGATCGACGAGCAAAATACGGCAATGTAAGCGGAGCCCAACTCCTATGGCGAGATGAACACACTTTCAGGAATGCTTTATTGTGCGGAGTGTGGAAAGAGAATGTACCTTTGTCGCTGTTTAACGACAAGACAATCGGAATACTTTAACTGTTCCAATCATCGCAAAAAGAATAAAAATCTTTGCACTTCGCATCAAATTACTGTAAAAACAATGGAAGCTTTATTGTTAAAAGACTTGCGAATAACAATCTGCTTTGCTCGTTCGTAAAAGTAAAGCCTTTTTGCAGATATTGCAGGACAATGCAAACGGGCATTACAGGCAGGAGGTCGAAAGCGTCTATAATTTTATAGACACGGTGAAACTTCCGAACTTCTTAAAAGTGTAAGGTGACCACGGATTGGAAGGACAAAACCTGCCCGCATAAGCGAACATAACAAACGAATATGAAAAAAGACGTGGCGTGAAAGCTACGTCTTTTTCAATTTAATGGGCATTACTAAAAAAATTCCCCATCGCAATTGTGGCGAATCCGTCTCTTTTTTTGAAAAAGGGGTTTACAAAAGCCATCGGGTATGTTATAATGAAACGAAGTCATACGTCTAAATAAAGAGGTGCCTATGATAAAGATTGCCATTGTGGAAGATAATAAAATCGCTTCGGATACGCTTTCAGAGTATTTGAACATCTATTCGGAAAAGAGCGGAGAAACGTTTGAAAGTATAGTATTCAGGGACGCCATTTCTTTTTTGACGGGCTATAAATCGGTTTACGACATTGTGTTTATGGATATCGAGCTCCCGCATTTAGACGGAATGGCGGCCGCGGCGAAACTTCGTCAGGTGGATAAAAAAATCCTTCTGATTTTCGTGACGAATATGGCGCAGTTTGCCGTAAAGGGGTATGAGGTAGACGCGCTGGATTACATAGTCAAACCCGTGGGATACAGCAATTTTGAATTAAAGCTGAAAAAAGCGGTCGCGCTGGTCAAATCGAATACGGATACCATCACCATCAATAAAGCCGGGGGACTTATACGCCTTCCCGCGCGCGAAGTAAAATTTATCGAAGCGAGCGGCCATAAAATTATCTATCACACCGACGCGGACGAAGTGCAAGGTGGAGGAGAATCTCTTTCCGAATTGGAGGTCAAACTTCGTCCGTACGGTTTTTTGCGTTGTAATAACTGTTATTTGGTCAATGTGCGGCAGATTGAATCCGTGCAGGGGTATGTCATTACCATGTACGGCGGCGAGGAAGTGCAAATCAGCCGCCCGCGCAAAAAAAATTTCATGACCGAACTTGCGGATTGGTTGGGAAAGGGCAACTGATATGTACGAATTTTTCGTCGACCACGGCTTTATTCTCGAACTGTTTCTCTCCTTTGCGCTGTTCGCCTTTCCTCTCAAAAAGCGCCGCCTTTATGTACTGAGGATTTTGGCTTCTTTGGGCGTTTTATTCGTTTATTCCCTCGTCAGAAACGCGATCCCCAATCTAAACGCATGGACGGAGAGCTTGAAATATGTCGCCTTGTATCTCATCTGTATCGGCTCCGTAATGTTTATTTTCGACGTATCTTTCCGCGGGGGTGTCTTTTGCACGATCGGCGCCAGTCTTACCCAGCATTGTGCCTTTCGCGCGGGCGAGCTCACGCGCTATATTTTTGACGGCAGACTTTCGCTTGCCGCGCAGTCCGTACTCTATATCGCGGCGGTGCTAATCATCAACGCGCTGTCTTACTTTCTCTTTGCCCGTAGGTTCGGAAAAGAGGAGGATACGGAATATCTCCAAAGTATGCCCATTCTTCTTTTGAGCGGAGCCATGCTTTTGGTCTGTGTGCTCTTTCAGCAGTTGTTCGAGCAGTACGCCGCGGGAATCGGTCGTCCGCTGTATGTAATATTCGGTTGTTTCGACATGACCTCTTGTGCGTTCGCGCTGTGTATTCAGTATGCGGTTTACCGAAGCGGGCTTTTGCACCGCGATTACAGTCTTTTGGAACACGTTCTGCATCTTCAAAAGGAGCAGATGAAAGTTTCCAAGGAAACCATCGATTTAATCAATATCAAGTGCCACGACTTGAAGAAACAAATCGCGCTTTTGGGGGACCGGAACCATATCACGAAAGAGGAAATAGGGGAGCTCAACCGCGCCATATCGATATACGACGCTGCGGTCAAGACGGGCAATGAAGCGCTGGATGTTCTTCTTGCGGAAAAGACGCTGCTGTGCGAGAATAAGAATATTCAGTTCAACTGTATTGCGGACGGATATAGTTTGGGATTTATGCGGCCGTCGGATATTTATTCTCTGTTCGGAAATGCGATAGATAACGCGATAGAGGCAGTGGAGAAAAACGCGGACGAAAGCCGCCGCTGCATCGGCATGAGCGTCAAGGAAAGCAAGGGAATGGTATCGGCGCATTTTGAAAATTACTACGCGGGCGAGCTGGATTTTGACGACGGCTTGCCGCTTACGACGAAATCGGATAAGCGGTATCACGGATTCGGAATGAAGAGCATTAAAATGCTTGCGGAGAAGTACGGTGGCTACGTTTCGGTGAAGGCGGAGGACGGAGTGTTCAATCTCAACATTTTGCTGCCGATTTCCTCAAAAAGAGGGACGAAAAACGGTGGCTGAAATCAATTTGGGAAAATTTTTTGACAATTTGGGAAATAGTGCTTGAAAAAAACGGCAAAAAGAATTAAGATGTTCTCACGATAAGGCGAGCGGGAGAATATCTTTTTTCGTTCGCAGAAATCCGATACGCAATTTCAAATTAATTTTCAAGGAGGAAGATTAATGAAAAAGGGTAACAAACTCACATCGGTGTGGCGCGGTCTGACCGCGGTGTCGGCGTCGCTATTGGCGCTGTCCACGCTCGGCTACGGAATCGCGGACACATGGAGGAGCAATGTCGACGCCGCGTTCGGGACGCAAAGTTTCATCACCAATACGGACGACGTAAAATATACGTCCACGTATAAGACGGGAGACGAGATGATGAATGCGGCAAAGGCGTTTGCGGTGCGCGAAGGCGCGGAAGGCACGGTCATCATGAAGAATGAAAACGGCGTGCTTCCCTTGAAAAAGGGCACGGTGGCGCTGTTCGGCGGCGCGGCGTATAGGCCGTATATGACCGCGGCGGGCAATACCGACCAGGTCAAGCTGGAAAAGGCGTTGACGGACGCGGGCTTTACCATCGATTCGACGATGAAATCGATTTATGAGCAATTGTTGACGCATGAGGAATATGTTCCGAACACCAGGGCGGGCGATTATACGGATTTCCCGATCCGCGAGGCGAACGCAGATAAGTTCACGACGGACGGCGGAGCGGCGACAACATGGAGAGAGCAGGTTCAGGCGGATACGGCGATCGTGGTGTTCTCCCGTCCGGGCGGAGAAGGGACGACGTATAAGCCGGGCAGCGCGCAGGACGCTTTCGGAAAACCGACGGGCAAGAACCCGCTCGCGCTTTCGGACGACGAACTTTCCGTCGTAAAGGCGGCCAAGGAAGCGTGCGATAAGGTAGTCGTGCTTCTCAATACTTCCTGTACGATTGAAATCGGGGCTTTGAAGAGCGGCGAATACGCGGTGGACGGAATTGCGTATATCGGCATTCCCAACGATTATCAGTTCACGGGAATCGTGCAGGCGCTTTCGGGCGAAGTCAATCCGACGGGCGCGCTCGCGGATACCTATGCGACGGATTCGACGTCCTCTCCCGCGATGATGAACTTCGGGGGGGGGTACTATTCCGACTTTGAAACAGTCAGTGACTTTGACGATACGAGATGGCCGGGCGTTGAAATCAATAACGAAACCGTAGGCTCTTTCGGCGGCAAGGCGAGTTATTCGGGCGGCTTTTATATCGTGGAAGCGGAAGGAATTTATACGGGCTATAACTATTACGAATCCCGTTATTACGATTGCATCGTCAATCCTTCGAGCAACGCCTCCTCGGCGAAGGGTTCGACGCAGGACTCCTCCGCTTGGAGCTATGATAAAGAGGTTTCGTATACTTTCGGTTACGGACTCTCCTATCTCCCGTATGAGCAGAAGCTGACGGGGGTGACGGTAGAGGACCGCGTCGGCGGCAACGTGACGGCGACGATCGAAATCACGAACAACGGAGACAAGAGCGGCATGTTCCTCGCGCAGCTTTACGTACAGACGCCCTATACGGCGTACGATAAAGCGAATAAGGTAGAAAAGAGCGCGATTCAGTTCCTGAATTCGGGAAAGGTGGAGGTCGGAGCGCACGAAACGGAGACGGTCACCGTCACCATTCCCACGAAGTATCTCGCGAGCTATGACTATACGACGGCAAAGACGTACATACTCGACGGCGGTACGTATTATTTTGCGACGGGCAACGGTGCGCACGACGCTTTGAATAACATTCTTGCGGCGCAGAATCATACGAAGGGCCTGACGGACGTCAACGGCGAAGCGACGACGGGAAATAAGGAATGCGTTGCGACGTGGAAGAACGGAGACGAAAGTGCGACGGATACCTCGACGTTTGCGGTCTCCGATTCGGGCGGAAAGATTACGAATGTGGCGGATAACGCGGACCTCAATTACTATCTGCCGGGCACAGTGACATATCTTTCGCGGACGGATTGGGACGCCACCTATCCGGTCAATTATAATACGTTCAAAAACGGCGGCGGGGTAACTCTTGCAGACAGCCCGAAGAAAGACGAGTGGCTGAAAGAGCTCCGCAATCAGCAGCATGTTTTGGCGACGGATAACCCCGTAGAGAACGTGGACGGCATTCCGAGCGTTACCTTCCAGGATATCGGTTACGAACAGCAAATCAATATCGAAGACGAATTCTGGGATCAGCTCGTCAACGCGATTTCTCTCGATCAGGCAGTAGGCGCGGTAGCGCACGGCGGTTCCCAGTCGGATACTTTGGATAATATCGAGAATCCGGTCGTAAAACAGAATGACGGTCCTACGGGCTTTAACGGAAAAGCTCTTTCGACGAATAACGGGGAGCCGGGTTCCGATCCTTACTATGTAGATCCCGAATCGGAAGCGGGAAAATTCAAGGCGAACGTAAATTCTCAGACGTTGCTCGGCTCGTCCTTCAATCCCGAGCTGGCTCTCGAATGGGGCAGAATTTTGGGAAATACGGGACTTTGGATCAAGAATTATCAGATTTGGGGCGGCGGACTCAATTATCATCGTTCCCCGTATAACGGAAGAAATACCGAATATCTTTCGGAAGATCCGATGCTGACCAACGTGCTCGGCACGGAGCTCATCAAGGGGACAAACGAATTCGGTATCATCAACGGCCCGAAGCACATCGGCTTCAACGACCAGGAATATGACCGTTCGGGTATCTGCGTATACATGAACGAGCAGAAATTCCGTGAAACGGACCTCCGCGGCTTCCAGGGTGCGGTGGAAGAAGGCGGAGCGCTGGGGCTCATGGTAGCGTTTAACCGAATCGGCGCCATCAACGCTTCCCATCACGTGGGAATGTTGAAGAATCTCGTCCGCGGCGAATGGGGCTTCAAGGGGCTGATTTCGACGGATATGATGAACAATAAATATTATTTCAATCCCGAAGGTTGTATCATGGCGACAGTGACGCAGATGGCGGACTTTGCCGGAGATAACAGTACCTTGGGCGGCGCCGGAGGAACGGACGCGACCTGGACTTATCTTTCGGTAGATAATGTAAAAAACGACGCCGAGCTCGTAGATGCGGCGAGAGAGTGCATGAAGTATCAGCTCTATGCCTTTGCGAACAGCGCGGTGCTGAACATTACGACGACGCCCGTAGTTCCCAGCTGGGAGAAGGCGCTTCGCGGCGTAATCGGAACGACGATAGTGCTTTCTGCAGGATTTGCGACGCTTTGGGCAGTGAGCCTCGTACTCGGTAAAAAGAAGGAGGAAGAATAATCATGAACGCGATTAAAAAACAAAAACTCGGAACGTGGCTGACACTCGTCGTCATAATCCTCGGTATCGTAAGCGTAATTATCTACTCCGTAAACGGCAGTGTAGAGGGTTACTTCAAAGGAACGAACCAATCTTCGGTCGTAATCATGTCGGTTTTAGCGATTGTTTTCGCCGTAATATCCATTATTCTCGCGCAGTTTTCTGCAAACGGCGCGGCGGGGAAAATCCTTTCCGCGATTACCGATATTCTGCGCATAGCGGCGGCGGTGCTTCTCATCGCTTCGCTCATGGGCTTTGTTTCCACGAGAGTAGAGGGGCTCGGTTATATTTTCGGCTCCGATGAAAACGTGCTCGACGAAATTCAGACGGAGGAAAATATGCGCTCCGCCTATACGGCAATCGCGGGCTTCGCATTCTATGCGGTAACTTGGCTGGTCGCGCTCGTCGCATGCTTCTGTGGAATGACCAAAGCGGCAAAAAAGACGAACGCATGACGAAGTAGAAACTTTTCTGCGGCCTTTTCCGCCGAAGTCGACTGTTCGGCGGAAAAGGAGCAAAGCGTTCCGCAATCTGAGAAAAGGAGAGGCGGCAGAGTATACGGCGACCTCTCCTTTTCATAAGAGCGGGCGAGGAGGACGAGAGATGTTGAAAATAGTGAAATTCACCTGTGAAAATCTTTCTGAGGGGTGTGTGACGGATGAATCGAATCCCCGTTTTTCCTTTTCGCTTTCAAGCGACGGGCAAGGGGGGCGCTTAAAGCGCGCGACTTTGAAAATCAACGGCGAAAGGATAGATGCGACGGAGCAAATCGGCATCCGCTATAAAGGCGCGCCGCTGAAAGCGTTCACGAAATACACGGCGACGCTGGAAGCGGAATCTGATAACGGAGACCGCGCAGACGCCTCGCTCGAATTTGAAACGGGCCGCATGGGTAATCCTTGGAAAGCGGAATGGATTACGGACGGCGGCTATCGCTTTACGGAGAAAAAGACGTCTCCCGTCCCGATGCTTTTCCGTAAGACGTTCTCTTTTGAAAAAGAGATTCGTTCCGCGAAAATTTACGCCACGGCAATCGGGATTTACGAGCTGGAATTAAACGGAAAAAAGGTCGGCAAGGACTATTTTTCTCCCGGGTTTACCTCCTATAAATCCCATTTGCAATATCAGACATACGACGTAACGGAGCAGATAAAAAAGGATAACACGCTGACGGCGACGGTCGCGGGCGGCTGGGCGGTAGGGGCGTTCGTAATGAGTCGCAAAAACCGAATCACGGCGCCCCGACAGGCATTTTTGGCGGAGCTTCGCGTCGTCTGTGCGGACGGAACGGAAGCGGTGCTCGGAACGGACGAAACGTGGCAGGTGACGCGGGAAGGGCCTTTGCGCTTCGCGGAATTTTACGACGGGGAAATTTTCGACGCGACGGTTTCCCCCGAAAAAATTTCTTGGACGAACGCCTCCGCCGAGCGTTTGAAAATCCGCCCCGCCTTGGAAGCCTCCTATGGGGCTCCCGTCCGCGCCCGCGAAACCTTCCGCCCCGTATCCGTCACCCGCGCAAAGAGCGGCGAACTCATCTACGATTTCGGACAGAACTTTGCGGGCGTGGTAAAAATCAGGGTAAAGGGGAAGAAGGGACAGAAAATTACGGTTCGCCACGCGGAAATTCTGACCTCGGAAGGAGAACTTCATACGGCGTTTCTGCGTTCTGCGAAATGCAGGCTCGTCTATATCTGCCGCGACGGCGAGCAGGAATATTCTCCCCGCATGACCTATATGGGTTTTCGTTACGCGGGCGTGACGGGCGTTTCGGAGGAGAATATCGAGCTTAGCGCGACCGCGCTGTATTCGGAAATTCCCGAAACGGGTGCGTTTGAATGTTCGGACGAACGAATCAACCGCCTGCAAAAAAATATCGTATGGAGCGGGAAATCCAATTTCGTGGATATTCCCACGGACTGTCCCCAGCGCGACGAGCGCATGGGCTGGACGGGCGACATCGCGGTATTTGCGCCGACGGCGTGCTATAATTTCGGCATGGAAAGATTCTTGAACAAATGGTTGAAAGACGTGAAGTCGGAGCAGACGAAGGGCGGAGGAATCCCCAATACCGTCCCGTCACAGGGTTACGGTTTTCCCGAGACCATGCCGAAAAAAGCGGTGGCATTCTGGGGCGACGCGTGCGTGTTCGTGCCGTGGGCGGAGTACATGGCTTACGGAGATAAAGACATTCTCAAAGAAATGTATCCCGTCATGAAAAAATACGTCAAGGCGTGCCTGTTTTGGGCGGGACTCTTTTCTTTCGGAAAAAACAAATATATTTGGAACGATATCCCCGCGATGCAGTTCGGGGATTGGGTAGCGCCCGACGTCCCGAAGATGTCGGAATGGCAGGCGCGCTGTAAATGGACGGGAACGGCGGCGTTGGCGCGTTCGACGCGGCTGCTTTCCGAAATCGCGTCGATTTTGGGCAACGGGACGGACGCGGCGAAGTATCGGACAATCAGCGAAAAGGTTTCCGACGCCTATTGCAGTATTTTGACGGACGGCGACGGAAAATTGAAGGAGGAATTTCAGACGGCTTACGTCCTGCCCCTGTACTTTAAGATGTTTCCCGAGTCCGTGCGCCCCAAAGCGGCGAAAAATCTCGTCTCGCTGATAGAAAAGAACGGCTATCGGATCGGAACGGGATTTCCGGGCACTCCCTATATTCTGTTTGCGCTGAGCGATAACGGCTATGCCGACGTCGCGTATAAAATGCTGGAAAACACGGAATGTCCCTCGTGGCTGTACGAGGTGGAAGCGGGCGCAACGACGGTATGGGAGCGCTGGGACGGACTCGATAAAGACGGGACGTGTCCGATCGGCGACGACGGCACGGGCGGAATGATTTCTTATAATCATTATGCGTTCGGCGCCGTAGGCGATTTCCTGTACCGCCGCGTGGCAGGCATCGAAGCGACGGAGGGCGGCTATAAAAAATTTCGGATCGCGCCGCTCGTGGGCGGCGGATTGACGTTTGCATCGGGCAGCGTGGAAACGCCTTACGGAAGGATAACTTCCGCGTGGAGGCTCGCGGACGGGGAATTTCATATCGAAGCGGAGGTTCCTTTCGGAACGGAGTGCACCTTGAAAATGCCTTCGGGCGCGGAACGAGTGCTGGAAAGCGGCCGCTATGCGTTTTCGGAAAGCTATGGCGGCGGGGCGAAATGAGGTAAGTAAATGAATCATCAAACGACAAAAAAGAGCTTTTTCTCCAATCCCGTGCTCCGCACGCGGATTACGTCGGCGAACGTGAAGCCGAAGGAGATGTTTCTCGGATACTTTGTGGGGCCGTTCTGCGCGTTGATATCCAATGCGATTTTCGGCTCCTTCCTGAACCGTTATTATACGGACGTCATCGGCATCACCCGTCCCGAATACGGCGCATTTTCGGCGCTGTATCCGATGATTTCGGTCATCTTCGTCGTCCTCGGCAATCTTTTGGTCGGCCAGCTCATCGAGCGGACGAGAACGAGTCAAGGCAAAGCGCGGCCGTGGCTCCTGCTTTCGGCCCTGCTGGTGCCCGCCGCCATCTGCCTTTTGTTTCTGGTGCCCGTGGGCTCGTCCCCGACGGCGCAGATGGCTTGGATAGCCGTTTCGTACAATCTCTATTATGCGGTCGCGTATCCCTTCTTTTATACGGCGCACAGCTCTCTTGTAGGGCTGTCCACGCGCAATTCCAAGCATAGGGGCCTGCTTGCCACCTTCTCCAACGCTTCCGGCGTGGCGGCGGTCGGTATCGGCGCGAGTATTCTCGTCCCGCTCCTGTTGCAGTCCCTGCTGTTCGTGGAAGGCGCGGGCGGCGGAATCGATACGGCGGCGAGCTATAATAATTGGCGCATCGTGATGATCGTGCTCGTCGTTCTCACGTTTTTCGCCATTCTCATCGAATATTTCTTTACGAGAGAACGCATCACCGAAGAGAACATGAAGCTGAATATCAAGGAAGAAAAGATTCCCATGTTGAAACAGCTCAAAGCGGTGGTCAACGAGAAATATTGGTGGTTTATCATTCTGTATTTTCTTTTGTTCCAGTTCAGCGGCCTTTTGAAGAACAGCTCCATGACCTTTTATTGCAAGTGGATGCTGCAACCCGTCAGTTTGGGCGGAATGCAGCTCGACCCCATGTTTCTCCTGGGGCTGGTAGGCGGAATCCCCACGGCAATCGGAATGGTGGTGGCATGGCCGATTGCGGCAAAGCTGGGTAAAAAGAACGCGGTCGTCGGCGGGCTCGTCATTTCCGTTTTGGGCGGTCTCGTCAGCTTTATCGACGTACATAATCTGTATATCGTCTGCGCGGGGGTGGTTCTGAAAGGTATCGGCTCCATACCCGCCATGTACGTCACGCTCGCTCTCCTGTCCGACGTGCTCGACCATTTGGAGGCGAAAAACGGTTTCAGGAGCGACGGTTTTACCATGTCGGTATACGGCGCCATCATGGTCGGCCTTTCGGGGCTCGGAAACGGAATTCTGAACGCGCTTCTCTCCGCAAACGGATATAATGCGGAGCTCGCCTCCCAACCCAAAGGAGTGGAAACGGCGCTCGTCGTTTGCTACTTGGCCATGGAGCTCATCTGCTATGCCGTCATCGCGGTGTTGCTCTGTTTCCTGACGGTAGAAAAGCACATTGACGAGGACCATAAAATTATCCTCGAACATCAGCGGCAGGCGGTGCTTGCCGCGGGCGGGGAATGGATAGAGCCCGCCGAGCGTTTGAGAATGGAACAGGAAGAGGCGGATCGTTTGGCCGACGAAGCGCGCCGCGCGGAACTCAAAGCGTGGTGCGAGAAGAAAGGGAAATCCTTTGAAGAGGAAGAAGGCAAATACGAAGCCGCACAGGAAGCGAAGCGCCGCCGCGCGGAGGAACGCGCCGCGGCGAAAGCGGCGAAGAAAAAGTAAGACGGTCATAAGGTTGTCGGTTCGCCGAAGCGGCGAAGGCGGTCGGGGAGGAATAAGGCTTTCGAGTTTCCGTACCGGCAAAACAATCAAAAAAATAATTGCGTTCGGGTTCCCGTGGTAAAATCCCGATACCGAGCGCGAGACACTCAGGCGGCGCCGCGTAAAACAGCGGCGTCGCCCGAATGTGCAAAGAGGGGCGGCAATATGGACAAAGAAAAAATTATCTCGCAGATGACGCTTGAAGAAAAAGCGGAAATGCTTACGGGCAAAGACTTTTGGTCGACGAAGGATTTCCCGAATTTCGGAATCAGGAGCCTGTTTCTTTCCGACGGCCCGCACGGGCTGAGAAAGCAGGCCGCCGCGAGCGACCATTTAGGACTGAATGCGTCCATTCCCGCGACGTGTTTTCCCACGGCTTCGGTCATGGCATGTTCTTGGGACGAGGAGTTGGGCGAACGAATCGGCGAAGCGCTGGGCGAGGAAGCGGCTGCGCTGAACGTAGACGTGTTGTTGGGACCGGGGCTGAATATCAAGAGAAATCCTCTCTGCGGAAGGAATTTCGAGTATTTTTCGGAAGATCCGTACTTGGCGGGAAAGATGGCGGCGGCTTACGTGCGCGGAATCCAGAGTAAAGGGGTTGCGGCGTGCGTGAAGCATTTTGCGGCGAATAACCGCGAGTATCGCCGCATGACGAGCGATTCGGTCATAGACGAACGCACGCTTCGGGAAATTTATCTTCGCGGCTTTGAAATAGCGGTGAAGGAAGGTGGAGCGAAATGCGTAATGTCTGCTTATAATAAGGTGAACGGCGAATTTGCGAATGAGAACCCGCATCTTCTGAAAGAGATTTTGCGGGAAGACTGGGGCTTTGACGGAGTGGTGGTGACGGATTGGGGCGGCTGTAACGACCGTGTAGACGGCTTGAAATGCGGCAACGAGCTGGAAATGCCCGCTTGTAAATATGCAGTCGAGGACGTAATAACGGCGGTCGAGGAAGGCCGTATAGAGGAAAGTCTTTTAGAGGAAAGCATACGTCGCCTTTTGGAGCTTTCGGAATTTACTGCTCGAAAGCAAGTCAAGGCATACGATGAAAGGGCCCATCACGCTCTTGCGCGGGAAGCGGCGGAAAAGAGCGCCGTTCTTCTCGAAAACGACGGTATACTTCCGTTGAAAGCGGGGACGCGCGTGGCGCTGGTCGGAGATTTTGCCTTTCTGCCGCGGTATCAGGGGGCGGGATCTTCGGTGGTAAATCCTACCTTTTTGTCGACGGCGGAAAAGGTATTTGCTTCTCTCCATCCGTCTCTTTCGTCGCCTGTGTCGAAGCCCGTATCGGACTCGTCTGCCGAAATTCTTTCCTCTCCCGATTCTGTGTCGTCATCCGATTCGGTATCACCTTCCGTTTCGATGTCGTCATCTGATTCGGCATTATCTTCCGTTTCGATGTCGTCATCCGATTCGGTATCACCTTCCGTTTCGATGTCGTCATCCGATTCGGTATCATCTTCCGATTTGGTATCATCTTCCGATTTGGTATCTTCGTCCCTTTCGGCTGGTCCTTCCCTCTCCGCGACGCCGCTTTCTCCCGCCCCTTCTGTCCCTTTGTCCGTCGTTGGGTGCGAACGCGGCTTTCATCGTTTCGGAAAAAAGAGCAAGAAACTTTTCCGCCGTGCCTTGCAGGTTGCGGGGAAGGCAGAAGTTACCCTCTTTTTCGCGGGATTGGACGAATTTTCCGAAGCGGAGGGAATCGACCGTGCAGACATGAAGATTCCGCAAAATCAAATCGAGCTGTTCAGAGCGTTGGTCGCGGCAGGAAATAAAGTCGTCGTGCTTTTGCACTGCGGTTCGTCCGTGGAATTGGATTGGACGGAAGGCGCCGCGGCGGTCTTGTGGCTGGGGCTTTCGGGACAGGCGGGGGCGGAAGCGGCGTTTCGGCTTGTCACGGGAGAAGTGAATCCTTCGGGCAAACTTGCGGAGACTTGGTGGGGAAAGTACGAAGATTGTCCCACTTCCTCTCCCGATCTTTTTCCGGGCGGAGAAGATCGCGTTGAGTACAAAGAGGGACTGTTCGTGGGATATAGATCCGGACGGAAAGCGAAATATCCCTTCGGATACGGTCTTTCGTACACGAAATTCGAGTACTCGAATTTGCGCATTTCGGACGGAAAAATTTTCTTCGTCGTAAAAAACGTCGGAAGCCTTGCGGGAAAAGAGATTGCGGGCATTTATTACGGCAAAAAAGACGGAAAGGTAAAACGCCCGAAACGCCAATTATTTGCGTTTATAAATGTATATCTTAAAGAGGGCGAGGAAAAAGAGGTCTCCGTGCCTTATGATATAAGGGATTTCTCCTATTACGACGTCGGCGCGGAAAAGTGGCTGACGGAGGCGGGAATCTACGATATTGAAGTGGGCGCTTCCTCAGAGGACATAAGGCTTTGCGGGCAATTATTCATGGAGGGAGTTACCCCTACGGAAAAGGCATGTATAAATGTAAGTTTTCCTTCGTGGAAGGAAGCGAAAAAACGGAAGGGAATGTCCATTCATGAAAACAGTACGGTAGGGGATCTCCGCTATGCAAAAGGTTGGGTTGGCAGAGCCTTTTCGGGCGGAATCCGATTCGCGGTTGTCTTTTGCAGGGCTTTCAGAATGCGCTCGAAGGCGAATACTTTGGTCATGGGCGTTTTGCATCAGCCCGTCCGAGGGCTTGCAAAATTCGGCGGAATGAACAGGCAGAAGATGGAAGGACTGCTTTTGATGTTCAACGGATATTTCTTTAAGGGAATAAAGCAATTTTTCAAAAAAGAAAAGGGCAGGGTAGAGGATAAATGAAAACGATTGAATGGAATGACGGCTGGAAATATCGGCGGATAAACGAGGAAACTTTTCGGGAGGTCATTTTGCCTCACGATGCCATGCTTTCGGAAGCGCGCGGAAATTCGTGTGCGAGCGGCACGCACGGCGCCTGGTTCGAGGGACACGACTATGAGTACGTAAAGGAATTTTCTCTTTTGCCGGAATGGTCGGATAAAAAAGTCATATTGGAATTTGAAGGGGCATATTCTCATGCGGAGGTATACATAAACGGCAAAAAAGTCGCGTATCGTCCGTATGGCTTCACAAATTTTTATGTCCCTTTGGAAGAGAGCGGAGAAATTCGCGTAGTGGCGCATAATTCCGATCAGCCGAATTGTCGCTGGTACGCGGGAGCGGGGATTTACCGTCCCGTAAAGTTGCATATTCTTCCCAAGGAAAGTTTGGCTCTCAACGGCGTAAAAATTCGTACCGCGGACTATCTGTCCCGCGAAATGGAAGTGCTTTTTATTTCCGACAAAAATTTTATTTTGGGTTCAGAAAGCGGTTGCGTTCGTGATTCAGAGGATATTTCCGCCTATCAAGAAGTTCTGTTCTCCGTATGCGACGGAGAAAAAACACTGTATGAAGGCCGAACAAAAATCGGGGAAAAGACCAGATTTAAGATTGAAAACGCGGTGCTTTGGTGTCCGCATAATCCGAAACTTTATACGCTTAAAGTCGTATACGGTGAAGATGAACGCGAAATCCCGTTCGGCATTCGTCAAGTTACGGTGAGTAGGTCGGAAGGATTTACACTGAACGGAGAGCGGATAATTCTTCGCGGCGCGTGTATTCACAGCGACAACGGTCTTTTGGGAGCCGCAGCTCATCCCTTTGCCGACAGACGAAAAATAGAGCTTCTGAAAGCCGTGGGATATAACGCGGTGCGCTCTGCACACAATCCTTGTTCGAAAGCGACTTTGGATGCATGTGACCGATTGGGAATGTTGGTGTTGGATGAATATACGGACGGTTGGTATATTCATAAAACCCGTTTCGACTATGCTTCTTATATGGAAGAATGGTGGCAGAAAGATTTTATAGATATGGTCGATAAAGATTATAATCATCCTTCTGTCGTCATGTATTCGACGGGTAACGAGGTTTCGGAAACGGCGCAGAAAAAAGGGATAGAGCTTACGGGAAGAATGACGCAATATCTTCATTCTTTGGACGATACGCGTCCCGTAACATGCGGCATCAATATATTTTTCAACTTTCTTTCTTCGCTCGGTTTCGGCGTTTACAGCGACGAAAAAGCGGAAAAAGGAGAGCATGTTGGCAGTGCTTTTTTTAATAATATCGCGGGAATCTTCGGAGATAAGACGATGAAAATCGGGGCCACCCTGCATGGCTGTGATGTAAAGACAAGAGAAGCCTTTGCAAAAATGGATGTGGCGGGATACAATTACGGGATTTTACGATATAAAAAGGATTTGAAAAAGTATCCTGAGCGCATCATTGTCGGAAGCGAAACTTTTTGTAACGATGCGTACAGATTCTACGAGTTTGCGAAAAAAAATCCCGGAGTCATAGGCGATTTCGTCTGGGCGGGTATGGATTATCTCGGCGAAGTGGGAATCGGCGCATGGGAATATGCGAGCTATGCAAAGGATTTTTCCCCTCGCGCGGGGTGGATTTCCGCAGGATCGGGAAGGTTAGACCTCACCGGACGACAACTTGGCGAGGCTCTGTATACCCGCGTAGCCTTCGGTCTGGATACTATCCGCATGGCGACAGTTCCCGCAAATGACTTCGGCAAATCTCATTCGCCTTCTGCTTGGAAAATGTCTGATGCAAGAGAAAGCTGGGCTTGGAATGGTTGTGAAGGAAGGAAAACTCGCGTGGAAGTCTATGCACGAACTCCGTTTGTGGAATTAAAATTGAACGGAAAAACGATAGGACGGAAACGTGTCAATCTGGAAAAAAATTGTCTCGTTTCCTTCAAGGTAAAATATTTCCCCGGAGAATTGACTGCAATCGCTTACGACCGATCGGGAAAAGAATGCGGTAGGACGTCGTTATTCAGCGGTAAGGGTACGCCAAAGCTTCTTCTTACTCCCGAAAAAATGTCGGTAGGAAAGGATGAACTCGCCTATATTCGCATTCGCTATGCAGATGAAGACGGGAAAACGCTGCCGCTGTGCCGAGGAAGGGTAAAAGTCTCGGCGGAGAATGGACAGCTATTGGCTTTGGGGCATGCATGTCCCTATAACCCCGATGGGTATCTCAGAGAGGAAACGGATACCTACTACGGGGAAGCCTTGGCTATCCTTCGCCCTTCGTCATCGGGAGAAAAAATCAGAATTTCTGTTTCAAGTCCGTTTGGAAAAGCTCAAACGACTGTGGATGTGTTATAATCATTTGCCGAAATTCGCTCGTATTACAAATAAAGCCCTTCGGAATTTTCCGAAGGGCTTTTTCGCTATCTTGTAGGAAAACAGTATTAAAAAAACTTTTTATATGAAAAATAGTATTTGATTAAATATTAATAAAATAGAAAGTGCTTAATAAAAAATTTTGAAAGATTTATAGGGACATAACTAATGAACTTTACTTTCTTCGGAAAAAAGTGTATAATAAATTTCAGAATCAAAGGGAGGAGGATGAAAATGGTAAAAGATCATGAGTCTGAGGAAATGTATCTCGAAACCATTCTTCGATTGAAAAGTACAAAGCCGAATTTGAGATCGGTGGATATTGTGGAGGCGCTGGGATACGCAAAGTCAAGCGTTTCTTCTGCGGTCAATAAGCTCGTTAGAAAAGGTTATATTTCCATAAATAATAACGGGGAGATTTCTCTAACGGAAAGTGGAAAGCAAAAAGCCGACGCCGTTTATGAACGCCACCGCATCATTACTGCGCTCTTTATAAAATTGGGGGCAGAGCCTCAATCGGCTGAACAAAATGCTTGTCGTGTCGAGCATGTTCTTACGGAGGATGTCTTTGAACTCATAAAACAATACGTCGGGAAAAGCGAGTGAGGATAATGTTTATTTTAACCTTTTCCGTAAAAACTGTAATAAAAGGCGGAGTTGAAAATCGACTCCGTCTTTTCAAAAATTTTGTTTGGTTAAACAAACAAAAAAGGAAGGGCAAATAAAAAAAGTTTAATTTTCGCATTTTCGACCTCAAAGATGATTGAATTTTTTATGCCTTTTATGGTATAATATTCATAAGTAGGATAAAGCGGAAACCCCGTGGAAAATATCCGATTTATTTACAGGAAAAAAGGCTTTCGGGGGCGTCCGAAAAGTTTTCGGCAAAATAAAAAGAAAGCCGCGGAGGTGATAAGATGTTAGAGGAATTGAAGGTGCGTGTGTTTCAAGAGACCATGAAGCTCGTGAAATACGGATTGGTGGGCTTGACGAGGGGAAATGTGAGCGGGATAGACCAAGAAAAGGGATTGATGGTCATTACTCCCAGCGGAGTACCTTACGAGGAAATGAAGGCGGAAGATATGGTCGTCGTCGATATGATAGACGGCAGAGTTGCAGAGGGCGGAAAGCCTTCCGGAGATACTCCCACTCATTTACATTTATATCGGACATTCCCGGAGCTTGGCGGTATCGTACATATACATTCCCTCAATGCGACTGTTTGGGCTCAGGCGGGGAAAGGGATACCTCCTTATGGTGTCATTCATGCTGACGCATTTTGCGGTGAAATTCCGTGCACGAGAGGATTGACGGAAAAAGAATGTAAAAATTCGTATGAACTGAATGTCGGAAAACTGATAGAAGAAACGTTCAATCAGCGGGATTATATCGAGATTCCCGGCGTATTGGTCAAAAGTCATGGGGCGGTCACCTGGGGAGATTGTGTGGAAAGAGCTGCTGAAAACGCTATGGCTTTGGAAGCCGCGGCAGAAATAGCTATAAAAATGAAGTCGATCGATTCCGAGGTTTCGGAGATAGAAGCCTTTTTACTTGAAAAGCGCTATATGAAAAAACATGGCAAGCGGACAAATCGCAACAGCAGAAAATAAAGTTTGAAGGACAGAGCAACAAAGTCAGTCGAAATTTTTCGACTGACTTTATTTATGAAGAACAAGACAGCGGCTTGTTTTCTACTGCCTTGTAAACTTTACAGACTATGCCGGTGGCCTGTGAAAGAGAGCTGACTTCAAGTGCTATTACTATACAAAAAGTTTCTTTGTGCCAAACGGAATACTGTACATAAGCAAGTATAAAGGAGTACAATCGGCGGTTAAAGGCGGTCGGCAACGGTTAAATCAAAAAAATGAAAACTGTGTGAAAATTGCGTGAAAGTAGTTGACAACTCAAAAAGTTAGTGATAAGATAAAATCGCAATACAGAAGAATTGTTGTTTGGCTTAGAGCAAGAAGTTTGCAAATGATTTGTAAATGACTCAAAGAGTAAGTACGTAAAGACCCGATCGACCGATAAGTGTAGATTCGGGTAAAAAATTACGAGCCGTTAACGATAACAATTGCAGAAATCCATAAATTAATGAGATAAGGGAGGGATGAAAAAAACAGGGCGGCGGGAGCCGTCAAAGGTGCAGTGGAACATGAAAAAGGTGAGAGTGACCATGAGAGATGTAGCGCGTGCAGCGAATGTAACGCCGCAAACGGTATCTCGAGCAATTCGTAATGCCCCCGAAGTTTCGGCTGAAACGAGGGAGAAAGTACTGAAAGTTGCTGCGGAGTTGAACTACGTGAAAAATAATTCGGCCAGTTCGCTCCGTTGCGGAAACAGCAAGCTGATCGTTATCATCTATGATCATCTCGTCAACGTATATTTCTCTATTATGATTGATTATTTGCAAGCGTGTTTCAGGGAACGGGATTATTCTATTTTGATGATGTCCGTAACCAAACACCGACTTGACCGGTCGGATTACGAGTTTGCGGTATCGCACAATGTCGCGGGAATTATCAGTTTTCTCGAACCCGGCGAAGAAGTGACGGAAATGTTGGATAGTTTTGTCGTACCGATACTTCTTTTCGGCAGACGGACAGACGTCAAATCGATCGATTATATTTGTATGGATGACGAAAAGGGAGGCAGATTGGCTGCGCGGCGTTTTCTCGAAAAGGGGTGTAAGCGTTCCGTTTACGTGAGTGTCGGAACAGCCTCCTGTACATACGACCGTTTTATGGGCTTCAAAAAAGAATTTGAAAACGCGGGTGCGCCGTCCCCCGTTCTCTTGGATTCCATGGACAATTTCGAGGAAAAATTTTTCGCACTGTTTGAGAATCCGGAAACGAGACCCGATTCGTTCTTTTGTTTCAGCGATATGATCGCGTTTGACATCGTTTATCGTTTGGAAAGAGCGGGGATTGAGAATATACAGGTTATCGGCTTCGACGATATTCAAAAAGAAATACGGATTCCCCGTCGTCTCGTTTCCGTCGGAACGGATAAACGCGCAATGGCCGAGCGGGCCGTAAATGTTCTCGTTTCCCGCATAGAAAAGGGTCGAGAACCCCGAGTGACGGATACTTTCGACGTATATTTGGACGAAAATTTTATATCCTGAATTTCAAAAAGAATTTTTTATCATTCTTAATATTTCTGTTTTATATCGTTAACGTTAACGATATAAAAAATTAAAATTGTATAAGTTGCCCCAAAAGACCTAGGTCTTTTGTTAATTCAAGGTTTTGAATTAACAAAAAAAACTTATCGAGCAATCGCCGCGGGAAACGAAAAAAATACGGTTTTCGGGAAGGTGTGCCGAAAGGTAATATAAAAAGTGAAAGGTCGGGGATAAAAATCAAAAAAACGAGGAGGAACGGGAAAAATGGTATGATTTAGTATAAAAATATTTTTTATGTGAGTTCGTAACTTTGTAGATTCCGTTCGATCGGAACGTAAATTTTAGGAAAAAAGGAATGAAAATTCCAAATAAATAAAAAACTATGATTCAGGAGGCAATTATGAAAAAGACACTGAAATTCGTATGTTCTTCCGTGCTCACGCTGTGTTTGGCAGCGGGTGTTCTTGCCGGATGCGGCGAGAAGACTAACGACAGCGAAGAAAATTCCGAGTTCACCTGGTCGGGAATGACCGACGCAACAGTAGTGGCGGGAACTCCGTTTGATTTATTGGACGGCGTTAAAGTCACAAATGCGGCGGGAGAGGATATTTCATCGTCGGTCACGGTACTCACTCTTGACGAAAACGAAGCCGAATTGACCGAATTGGGTATATATGATGATTATGACGATTTCGATTATCATATTACGGGCGTTTATACCGTTTATTACATGGCCGTCGATGACGGGGTAAAGGATTTTGAATCCCGGGAAATTACGGTAGAACAGCAGTACAATCTTTCCAACGGTGATTTTGCCGTGGAGAGCAACGACGGGTTCTACGGCTGGCAGCTCGATATTCCGGGCGGAAAGGCGACGATGGAAAAAGTGACGGAAAACGGGGTGAAAAAGCCTAAGTTCAACATCACGGGCTTGGGGAATGCGTGGTATTCGATGCAATACATGTCTTCCGTCAACCTGCTTGAAGGAGAAACCTATAAAATTACCGTAAACGCCAAGTCCGACAGCGGAAAATCCGTTTCTTTCGGATTTGAAAATCCTTCCACGAACTATTCGATGATGCAGGGGCTTACGCCTTATAAGTTGAGCTCCGAATATGCAGATTATGTCAGCTACTATACGGCGGATAAAGATTATACCAATGCCAAAGCGGTGCTTTATTTCGGATATATTTTGGAAGAGGATACGACGAAAGCCTATGACGTGACCATTAACAGCATCAAGATTGAAAAAGTGCAAAGATGCGGCGAGGTGACGTTTGAAGGGCTCGACAGCGTTACGTATTATGCGGAATCCGAAGAGCTTAAAGAGTTTATAGCAAATCCCAAGGCGGGTGTGACGGCGAAGAGCGGAGATACCGATCTTACCGATCGGATCACTGTGATGGGACAGGTTTCCGAACAAATCATGGAGGGTACAAACTATACCCTTGCTTATGTGGTCGAAAACGAAAACGGGCCTTCGGCTATCGGTTATCGTTCGATCAGAGTGCGTTTGCAGAAGGAACATCCTTACAGTTTAAGCAACGGGACGTTCGACAACGATATCAAATATTGGACTCAGGACGTCAACGCACAAAATCCCGGCAAAGCGACGTTTGAATGGGTAGAAGGCGATGAAAAAGAAGGTGCGGCAAAGATCACCATTGAAAATCCTTCGACCGACGGATGGCATATTCAGTTCCGCCAAGACGTCTCCATGGAAAAGAACACCAATTATATCATCAAAATCCGCGCAAAGGCGAGCCGCAACCGTTCAATGAATCTCGAACTTAACGCGGGAACCAATTATTCTTATGCAATCGATCTGACCACGGAATATACCGTAACGGAAATTTATTATTCCGCGCCCAATAACACGACGGGCTTCCGTTTCCTGCTCGGCGGAGGAGGATCGGAAAACAACGGGAGCGTCATTTGGATCGATTATGCGGAAATTACGCTCGACCCCGACACGACGAAATACGAGGGCTGGCAGTTGAAGAACTCTGACTTTGAATACGGCATGAGACATTGGGGCTCGGAAGGTTCTTCATTCGTAGAAGGCTCGGACGATAACGGCACTTATGTTTCCACGACTTTTGCGGAGGATACGGGCGCCGATTGGAATATTCAGCTTCGCCAGGACGGAAAACAGTTTGAAGCAGGCAAGACCTATAAATTGATTGTGAAAGCATCGTCCACGGTAGACAGAAATATCAAGGTGGAAATCAATCCAAATCAGGATTCCTCCAAGGGTAAAAATACGACGTTTGCATTGACCGAAGAAGTAAAGACGTTTGAATTTGAATTTTCGTTCGATGAAGCTGCGAGCGGAACGCGCGTCGGAATGTTGCTCGGCGGCAGCGGAATCAAGGGTTCCACGGTCAAAATTTACCAGTTCGAGATCGTGGAAGTTTCGGCGGACGTTTAACGCCGATGCGGAAAAAAGGACGCATAACAATGAAAAAAATAGTTGGTATATTGCTGACGGTTATCATGTTGACGGCGGGCTTCGGGGGGTGCGGCGAAAGCGCACCTTCCCAAAGCTCCGAAAGCTCGGGAAATACGCAGACGGAGTACGATAATCCCGTCTACGAACCGGTATTCGCCGATCCTTGCATCATCGAATACGAGGGCAAATATTACGCTTATGCGACGGAAGACTACGGGCAGTGGAAGCCGAGCGACGATCCGCTCGAAAATATATCGAATAAGCAGATCGTACCCATTCTCGAATCGGATGACCTCGTGCATTGGTATTTCAAAAACGCCGCGTTCACCGCACGGGAAAAACCCGATTGGGGTACCTACGGTGCAAATGTCTGGGCTCCCGACGTCGTAAAAATCGGGGATACGTTCGTCATGTATTATGCTCTATCGGTATGGGGAGATTCCGATCCCGGAATCGGCATAGCGACCGCGCCTCATCCTTTGGGGCCTTGGACGGATCAGGGAAAACTGTTCAAGTCCAGCGAAATCGGCGTGAACAATTCCATCGATCCTGCCGTGTTTCCTGATCAGGAAGGAAATTACTACATGATTTGGGGTAGTTTCCGCGGTCTGTACGGAGTGCGGTTGACGGATGACGGATTGGGATTGGAAGGCGGTTTAGAAAACGCGAAGGCGAATAAGACGCTCGTCGCGGGACTGGATACGAGTACGGCGTTTAATATTGCCACGTATGAGGCACCCTATATCGTGTATAAAGACGGATATTATTATATGTTCGTATCCAGCGGTTCCTGCTGTGAGGGCTTGAATTCCACTTATCATGTGCGCGTGGCAAGATCCAAGCAGCCGCTCGGCCCGTACGTTGACGACGAAGGCAGGGATATGCTCGGAGAAAACCGTGGGGCGATCGTTTTGCAGGCGAGCGATGATTTCGTCGGAGTCGGGCATAATGCCGTCATTCAGGACGACGCGGGGAATTGGTATATCGTCTATCACGGATTCGATACAGAAGAACCGGGCACTTACGGAAATTCCAACCGCAGATCGTTGCTCATAGATAAGTTGGAATGGGACGGGGAATTCCCGCAGACCAAGGATAAAATCGCGGGCAAGAGCGGAATGCCGCTTCCCGTCATTAAATAGTATCCGAAATCCGAAAAAAACTTTCCGCGGCGGATTCCTGCCGCGGAAGAAATTGCGCTATCAAATTTATAGACAGAGAGGTTTATTTTATGAAAAAGAAATTTTTGACAGGTTTAATTTCCGTTTTGTTGGCTGGAACCATGTCGTTGGGCTTCGCTGCCTGCGGAGGCGGGGGAGGCGATGACGGCGACGATTCCGCTTCGGGAGGCACCGTATCCCTCAAACTTTGGACACCCATCACGGGAGCCGATTTGACGGTGTTTGAACGCATGATCACGAAGTTCAATCAAGAATATGAGGGACAAATTCATATAGACCACCATTCGGATGTACGCGACACGCATTACAATAATCTTAAAAATAACATTCCCAATAACGGGCCGGATCTTGCGATTATCCACAGTCAGCTCGTCAAAAACTATGCGGTGAACGACTACATCGTTCCCATCGACGAGAGTTTCTTTACCAAGGAAACGATCAATCCCGACGATTATCAGCAGAATGTCATGTCCACCCTTATCGCGGGCGAAAATTCTTATTACGGGTTCCCCCTTGACATTCATCCGATTGTCCTGTATTACAACAAAGAAATCGTAGGCGATAACCCGTTGCCCACCAGTTATTCCGAATTGATGACTCTTGCTCAGAAACTTACGGGCGGAGACGTATGGGGGCTTCCTATTTCCACGCTTTGGCCGACCGAATTCACTTATACCACCGCGCTTTATCAGGCGGGAGGAGAAGAAATAGATACGGAGACCAGTCAGCCCAAGTTCAATTCGGAGGCCGGGGCGGAAGCTGCGGAAAATTTGCGCGATATCATCTATAAGTATAAAGTTTCCCCCGCAAATTTACAGACGGACGCCGATCTTCAGCTCTTCACTTCCGGAAAAGCGGCGTTTCATATTCAGGGTTGCTGGCAGCTGCTTGCGCTTGAAGATGCGCTTGGAGACGACCTCGGAGTGATGAGTCTTTCCGGATTGCTTACGGATAAAAAGGACGGAAATTATCGTCAGGTTATGGCGCGTTCGCACGTATTTACCGTAGCGAGACAAAAGCGAAACATCAGTCAGCGCAAGAAAGAAGCGATGGTTACTTTTATCAAATGGATGGGCGAAAACTCCGCCGAATGGTCGAACGCGGGACAAATTCCCGCATTCAACGCCGCGCGCGAAACGGACGAGTTCAAAAATGCGCCTTACGTCAACGATTTCGGCGATCCTTCCGTATTCCGTACCGCGGCTTCCGCTGCATATTTCGAATCGGGATATGAAACCGTGTTCCAGTATGTGACGACCATTATGACGAGTGCAACCTCCAACATTGCCGAACAGCTTAAAAAGGCGGAAGAGGAGGCCAAGAGAGCCGTTAATACCGAAATGAACGGTTAATTGCGGGCATTTTTCAGAGGTGGCGAACATGAATGAAAAAAACACGGATACGTCCGGAAAAACCGTTCTCAGGAAGCTGAAACTCTTCAAACGGCAATTTCACGGCTTTCTGTTCGCGGTGCCTTTCCTTGTGATTTTTGCCATATTTTTCATCTATCCCTTTTTCAGCGGGATTATACAGAGCTTTCTCAATAAACGCGGGGAATTCGTCGGCTTCCAAAATTATAAAAACATTTTATTCAGCCAAGACTTCACCTATCGCGCGGACTTTTTCCGCGGACTGAAAAATACATTGATATTTGTCGTATTTTCTGTCCCTTTGCTCATCGTCATTCCGCTCTTTATCGCTATTTTGATTGACATTCAACCCAAGGGATATAAGTTTTTCCGCGCTTTACTGTTCATGCCGACGGTATTTTCTATTTCCTCGGTCATTCTCATGTGGAAGCGCGTGCTTGAAGTGGAAACAGGCTTCATTAACGGCGTTTTGAAATTTCTTAATTTGAGTCAGATAAATTTTTTGGGCTCTCAGCCATGGGCGTGGATTTCTTTACTGCTCGTCACCGTATGGTGGACGATGGGTACGAATATCGTCATTCTCGGCGCGGGACTGAAAAATATCGATAAATCCGTATATGAGGCCGCATCGATTGACGGCGCATCATATATCAGAACAGTGTTCTCGATTACGCTTCCGCTGTTGGTCGGACAGCTTATCGTCGTATTGATCATGACCCTGCTCGCTTCTTTCAACGTATACGGACAGCCTGCTCTGTTGACGTCGGGAGGTCCCGAACGGAGCACGCAGGTACTTCTCATGGTCATTCTCGACAACTTGTACGACCGGCCTTACGTTGCGGCAGCGATGTCGCTCATGCTCGGCGCCGTTATGATCGTGATCAGTGTGGCGCAGGCGGCTATCATGCGTAGGAGGAGGGATTGATATGACGACGGCGAAAGCGAAAATGAAGACAAAATTCAATATGGGCGAACGTCGCCGCAAACTCATAGCATTTATCTTACTGACAATCATCAGCATTTTCTGCGTGCTGCCTCTTTTATGGGCGTTCGGTACCTCGTTCAAGAAAAATGCGCTGACCGATGTCGCTTCGATTATCCCGAAAGAATTTACTTTTAACAATTATGTGCAGCTCTTCTCCAATAAAGATGCGCCCGTTTTTCGTTGGATGTTAAACAGTGTGTTTATTTCCAGCGTACACACGATACTGTATCTGATCGTCGCCGCGCTGGCGGGATTTGCTTTCGGCGTGGCGGAGTGGAAAGGGCGCAACGTCGTATTCGGATTGCTGCTCGCGACGGCGCTGATCCCCAATGTCATCAACCTCGTTCCTCTCTATAAGCTCATTACCAATATGGAACTTAACGGCAATGCTTTGGCCCTCATTCTCCCCGGATTGGGCGGAGTATTGTATATGATGCTGATTCGTCAATATTTCCTCTCCGTACCCAAAGAACTCGTTGAAGCGGCTCAATTGGAGGGAGCGGGAATGTTCAGAATTTTTTTGCAGATCGAAGTTCCGCTCTGTAAGTCTGTGTTTATGGTCGCGGCGATGATGACTTTTATCGGAAACTGGAACGATTACCTGTGGCCGTCGATTGCTATGGCCGGCGTAGAGAGTAAGTATCTTACCCTTCCGCTCGGCATTGCGAAACTGCTTGGCGATAACAACATTCAGTACGGCATGACCATGGCGGGCGCCGTGACGTCTATGCTTCCCACGCTCATCGTATACCTGTTCCTGCAAAACAAGGTTATAGAGAGCGTCGCAAACAGCGGTTCAAAATCTTAACGTGTTTAATTTATCGGAGAAATTGACTTTATGAATCTCAAAAACATTACTGTAACGGATGTTACCAATATCGGTGATCCCTTTGTCCTGCGTGTAGGCAATAAGTACTATCTCTATGCAACTTGTTTCAAGAGCGGGTTCGATTATCGCACCTCTACCGACCTCGTTCATTGGTCCGCTCCCGAAAAAGCGTATACGCCGGGCGAACGGAGCTTCGGCTACACCGATTTTTGGGCGCCCGAAGTCGTCGAACACAACGGGCGGTATCTTATGCATTATACCGCCCGCCGAAAGGGCGACGACACTTTGCTGATCGGAGTGGCTGCCGCCGACCGTCCGGAAGGGCCGTTTGTCGATGTTTTCGACGGACCGATGTTTGATTTCGGATATGCCGCGATCGACGGACACGTGTTCCGCGACGGAAAAGACAATTATCTTTTTTATTCGAGAGACTGTTCGCAGAATGTTGTCGAAGGCAGACGGGAAAGCCATATTTATGCCGTGCGTCTCGACGAATCGCTTACGCACACGCAGGGAGATCCCGTACTCATCTCCAAGCCCGATTGTCCGTGGGAAACCGTAACGGGCGATACGCGTTGGAACGAGGGCGCGTTTGTCGTAAAACACGACGGAATTTATTATTTGATGTATTCGTCGGGATTTTATGCCTCTCCGACCTATTCGCTCGGCTATGCCGTTTCGGACAACGTACTCGGCCCTTATAAAAAATCTGCGGACAATCCGTTGCTTCATTCGGAAGGAAATCTCAGCGGTCCCGGACACAACAGCGTCGTAGTTGCCGAGGACGGAACAAACTATTGTGTGTTTCACGTCCATACCGATCCCGCCCATCCCGGTGAGAACAGGCGCATGTGCTTTTGTCCCATAACATTCGACAAAGGGATTATCCGTCAGCTTTGAGCGGCGCTGCTCCGTTCGATATATAGAAGGAGTATTATTATGAAAAAACATTTTTTGGGACGTATTTTTTGTTTTCTGTGCGCCGCAGTGTTTTGTCTTGCTGGGTGTTCCGGCGGCGCAGCTGATTCCGGAGACGTTTCCGAATCTTCGGAACCAGAACCGGAACCTGTTTATGTTACCAATCCCCTTACCGATTATGATACGGCGGATCCTCATATTCTGCGTTGGGAAGACTCCCTTTACATCTATTCGACAGGCGGAAAGATTTCTCGCTCCGACGACGGAATTACTTGGAAAGAAGTCGGAAATGTAGGCATTTCTCCGTCTTGGGGAACGCCCGGCGCGGGCTTTTGGGCGCCCGATATCGTGCGTATCGGAGATAAACTTTTACTGTATTATTCCTTGTCCACCTGGGGGGATTCAAATCCCGGCATAGGCGTCGCTTCCGCGGAGCATCCGGAAGGGCCTTGGACGGATCACGGAAAATTGTTTACCTCTCAGGAGATCGGCGTCAACAATTCCATTGATCCTTGTGTTTTTGTCGGTCAGGACGAGAAAGTATACATGATTTGGGGCAGCTTTTACGGCTGTTTCGGGATCGAATTGACGGAGGACGGACTCGGGGTAAAAAACGGATTGGATTATGCCAGGGAAAACAAAGTGCTCGTCGCGGGCGCGGCGGGTTCGTCTTGGGACGGATCCATGTTTGAAGGTTCGTACGTCATTTTCAGAGACGGTTGGTACTATTATTTCGGTTCCAGCGGAACCTGTTGCGAGGAACTGAGAAGTACTTATCATGTCCGTATCGGACGCTCGAAAAATCCTCTCGGACCGTATGTGGATTCGCGCGGAAGAGAACTTGCCGGCGCGGGAAACGTGGGGGACACGATTCTTGCGGGATCGGGAAATTTCGTGGGGCCGGGACATAATTCCGTGCTCGTCGACGATCTCGGATATTATTATATCGTCTATCACGTTTGGGTGAACGACAACGGAGAGGGCAAGGGAAGATATCTTGCGATGTCCCGTTTGGACTGGACGGAGGACGGTTGGTGCGAAGTCAAAGGGAATGCACCGAGCAAACGCGTTATCGCTCCCTATATCGATAAGTCAAAATAAAATTAAAAATTTTTTAGTGCTCGATTTAGAGACAGGGCGTCCGTCTGCTTGAAC
>USMU01000007.1 GCA_900555925.1 uncultured Clostridium sp.
ATACGCCCGACGACCTTCTCAATTTCGCGCGATTTATCAAGATTACCAAAAATTCCGACCAAAATAACCTGACTTGTTTCGGCTTCTCGACCGCGGGTGAGCAAAAGGACTTCGGCGTTTTGGGAACATGGATTCCCTTGATGTATGGCTCTGTATGTCAACTTCCTTGGGGAATTTATTTCGACGAAGAAGGGAACGTGGATTTCGGCATTACGGACGGAACGGAAAAGAAGATGCTCGATTTTATTTCCACGCTCATCAAAGAAGAGCTTATTGAACCGAATTGGTATTATCAGAACGCTTCGCAAAAGACGTCCACCGCGGGCAAAATCGGTATCGAATGGTATACGGGCGAACTGAGCGAGACGACGCAGGCTTATTATACGAGAAACAATATCATAGACCCCGCAACGGGCGAGGTTTACGATACGAAAGATTGGTGGGAAACCTACCCCGTTCCCAAGGATCCTGCCAGCCCTTACGGCGGCTATCAGCCTTCGGACGGCTTCCTCGGCACCATTATCACCGTTTCCGTAAAGGCTGCTAACGATGCGGAAAAAATGCAGAAAATTATTAAATTCCTCGACGACCTCGCAATGACAAAGACGGAAAACGCCGACGGTACGGTGACTTATAACCGCTCAAAGGCCTATGACGCACTTCGTTGGGGGGTGGGGATTGAGGACAGCCTCAATTTCCAGACGATTGAAAATTCCTCTCAGGTGTATATCTATACCGGCGATGAAGCGGGAGGAACGGAGCGGTCCTATCGCTCGCAATACCCCGGTGCTTGGGATTGGGGAATGTTTTTCCGCTCCACCGACGACGGCGTAGTGCAGGGGACTACCTCGCCCGTAGTCACTTCTATCGTCAATAAGGTTATCGAACACGATTCCACGACGGCAGGCTATAAGCGCCGTTTGCAATACGGCTCGGTTCTGAAACTTGATTCCTCCGTCATTTCGACGCTGACGAAGAAAATGCAGGAGTTTGAATATAAGTACGTCAACGACAAAAATAAGACTGCGGCAGCCGCTCAAAAGATGTACGATGATTTTGTCGCGGACTGGAAAAAGAGCGGAGGAACGGAGCTCCTCAAAGAGGCAGAAAAGCAATTCCGTTCTTACGGCTGGATAAAATGAGGGAGGGGAAACCGCAAGATGATGAAGAAATTTCTTTCGCTATCCGCTGCGGCGCTTTTAGCGTTCAGCCTGCTTTCCGTGCCCGCGATAGAAACGGGTGCAGAGGCGCCCTCCTCCGATGCCTCGCCGTATGTTTTGGATTTTTCCGACGAAAATATGGCGGAGAGGCTCATGCCCGTGTATGTCGCTGAAAATGCGGCTAAGGGGGAAGATGAGGCTCTCTCGGAACATTGGTTGTCGGACACAAAGGCGGGCACGCTGACGAGAATCAACGACGTCGGCGGGAAAGACGTTACGGGGAATTACGCGGCGCTCTATTTCAAGGATTGTTACCTTCGATATTTTGAACTCACGACGGAAATAAAAATCGGAGCCGCGGGACTCGAAGGAATTATTTTCGGCAACAAGGATATGTCTTTGAGGCACATGGCGAGCGGGAACGGCGTCTATTTCATGCCCGACCCGTGCGTGGAAGTAAAAGGACTTACAATCAGTAAACCTGCGACATCTTCAAAATTTGCGTCAAAGGACGATTTTTATAAATTTACCGTAGCCGTCTGCGAGGAATATTTCCGCGTATATGTAGACGATGTCTTGCGGATAGATACCCAATATCCCGCCGAACTTATCGAATACGGAAGAGTGGGACTGTTCACTGCAAATACGGCAGGGGCTTTCCGCGGAAAGGTGGAAATCTATCCTTTGACGGCGGACGGAGAAAGACAGAGCTTTGAGAAAGCGGCTTTGGTGGAAGGGATCGAGGCCGAAGAAGAAACGATTGAAATGGAGTACGGAGATGACCCCGTAAAACTCGGATATCGTATATTGCCCGAAAACAGCGCCGAAAAGGCAGTCCGTTTTCTGTCGGAAAATCCCGATGTGGCGACGGTAGATACAGACGGATATCTGCATGCGTTGAAGGAGGGGACGACGGTTATCCAAATGATTACGAAGGACGGCGGTTTTATCGCGGAGACGGTAGTACAGGTGACAAAGACGATTCCCGAAATCGCAGGGGTGACCTTGAATGTCAATGACGCGGCTCTTTCCGTCGGAGAAAAATTGTATCTCGAAGCGGGGTATTATCCCGCCGAGGCGGAAAATTTGGGCTTCAAGTGGAGCAGTTCGGATACGTCGGTCGCTATCGTCAACAACGGAACGGTAACGGCGATGGGAGAGGGCGAATGCGTGATTTCCGTGCGTGACTATTACGGAAATTTCAAGGCTGAATGCAAAGTCGTCGTGGGAACGAAGAAATCGGAATCGGAGGGAGGCTGTAAATCCAACCTGAGCGGTATTTCCGCGGCAGCCGTGGCGATGCTCGCGGCGGCAGGATTCTCGTTAACAGCAAGGAGGAACAAAAATGGGTAAGAAAGCGGCGGCATGCGCCTTTGCTGCAATTTTGGCTTTTACCTGCCAAAGCTGCGGGAAGAACGGGACCTCGCAAAACGGCGGCGGAAATTATATCGGGACAAACATGAAGGAAATCGTATACGAGGAATCCCAAAATCCGAGAAAGACGGGCAGTAACGTCAATCTCGTCATTCCCGTTTCTTCCTCCGCGGTGACGGGCGCAAAGCTGACGGCGTACGTCATGCTGGATACGGCGCTCGAAAATTATAACTATTACGTAGTGGATTGGGGGGACGGGACATGGAGCTATAACGGTCCTTACGTCTATGACGACGAACATAAAGTGCTCGGAGAAGTCTATCACACTTATAAGAAGGCGGGTACATATGCCATACGCGCTTGCGGAGTCAATCTGGCGCTCGGAACCTTATACGGCTGGACGGAGGCACAGTATCTGAAAGTGACAGGTGCTGATTATACGGGGAACATGATAAAATCGGTCAAACCGATTTCTTCGGGAAACCGTTCGTCGGAAACGGGCGCGGAAAAGATTGCGGATAACGATAATTCGACCGCTTGGGAGAGCGAGGTTTCCGATTCCGTCGCTTCCGACGAATATGTGGGTTATCTGTTCGATAAATACTACACCTTGGATACGCTGGAAGTGAAAATTCCTTCCTCGCTGTCCGTATTCCCGTCCAACATTTCCGTGGAGTATACCACGGACGGAGGGGAAAATTGGTATATGCTTCCGCATTACTATTACGTTCTGCCAAATTCGGAAGGACAGTATTCCTGTATCATGAATTTTCCGAATCCGAAAGGAGCAACGCTGGTTCTTCCCCTCGACGGAATAACCGCGAACGGAATCAGGATTCGTTCCCTGATGTACCCCGTGGCGAGCTCGGGCGTAAAGTATTTCAGCGTATCCGAAATGCGGGCCTACGGGACGGACGAAATGCCGCTTTATACCTCTTATGACGGATATTATAACGCCGACCTCAGCAATATGTGGGCTATTTTCGGACTGGCTCAGACGGAACCGAGAATGTACAATTCTCTGCGCGGCGGCGCCACGAACGTGGAACCTTTCCGTTCCGGACAGACGATGACCGCTTCCGTGGAATGGATGGCTTGGAATGGTCAGAAACTCAATTGGAGCGGCTATGACGACGCCATAAACATTCACGTCAATTCCCTCAAAAATGCGGTTTACGGAGGAGACGGCTGGTATTACGACGAGAGCGACAAGACCTATAAAGTCGATACTTCCGAATACGACGATAACAAACGGGACGACGGCTATATCTGGGCGACGGAAAGTGCTCCGCAGCACCTCGGAGAACAAAACCACTATACGAACAATTCCTCCCTGATCATCGCTTCGAGGGATTATCTTCTGACGGGAAACAATACGGCGGGCTTTCTCGATTCGGTCAATGCAAAGGGGCAGAAGATGATAGATAAGCTCCGCAAAGCCATGGAATATATGCTGATAAATCTCAACGGGGATTCCGGACTCATGACTATTTACGATCCGAGAAACGACGGGACGGTGCACGGACTTTCGTCCAACTATTGGGATTCCCTGAACTTCTTCGGATATAATTCCTCTTATGAAAATATTCTTTTTTATCAGGCTGTTCTTGCAATGTCCGATATCGAAAACTATCTCGGCAATCCCTTAGACGCGGATTATTATACGGATCTCGCGGAAAAAATTAAAAGGGTATTCAACGAAACTTTTTGGGACGAGGAAAAGGGCAGATATATCACCTCTATAAACATCAAAGGCGACCGCTTGGATTTCGGACTTACGTTCGTCAATTTCATGGCGGCTTCGGCGGGGCTTGCAAACGAGGAGCAGCTCGAACAAATTTATTCCTGGGTGGACGGAGAAAGAACGATAGAAGGGGATACCTCGACGGGGGAGGATATCTATAATTTCAAAGTCTCCGCGCGCTCCAATACGGTGGCGGTGGAATCCGTGGAGGAGGACGGGCTACACTACTGGTGGTATAACGGGCATTCCTTTAACGACGTTCTGCCCGGCATGTGGGGAGAGTACGGTCTGCAAATGCAGAACGGGGGAACGATTTTCTATACCTCTCACTACGATATTTCCGGCCGCACGGGGTTATCCGGCGACAAAGCAATGGAGCGGTTCAACGTCATTATGGACGAATTTCATAAGGATCAGCTCCGCCGCGACCCGAGGACTTCTTTCGGCGTCTATCAGGTGAGCATCAACGGGGAATTTCCCGAAAGCGGCTTAGTGCCTTTGACGTTCGTGACGGATATTGTCGGAATTACGCCCGATCTTTTGGGATTGAAAATAGAGAGCTGTCTGCCCTCGGATATGACTTATGCGGGAGTAAATACTTACGAATACGGCAACAGAACTTATTCCATAGAGGTGAACAAGACGATTTCTCAGCCGCAAGTGACGAAAGAGAACGGAAAATATTACGTCAAATTGCCCGCGGGAAAGACGTGGTATATCACGCTCGAAAATAAGCTGATAGAGGGGTGAGCAAATGAAACGATTATCCGGATTATTTTGTGTTGCTTTGGCGACTTCGCTTCTTCTGTCTCCGTTCGGCTGCGGAAGCGGAACGGCTGTCGCGGAAGATGCGGCGGAGGATACGGAATGGGATAGCGAAATCGGTTTCGATTCATTGGCGGAGATAGAGGAAAATTTCGCTTTTCATTTCGTTTCCACGCAGAACGAACGCCGCAGCGACGAATTCAATTATAGTTGGACGCTGGTCGACGGCGCCGTACAAAGAGTTGGTAATATCGACGCCTATTCCGATACGGTAAATATCGCCATCATGACATATACGGGGAACGTATACAGCGATTTTGAGCTCAGCGTAGACGTCCGTTGCGGAACGTCGACTTCCTATTGGCCCGTCATCGGTATCCGTCAGCAGATACCCGGGAAATATTATACGACCGAGGGCGGAGGAACTGGCGTATTCATGCAACAAAACGGAAAAATCACGCTTTGGGGGCCTATATCCGGCGGGATCGTGGAAAAGGATATCCCGGATATCGATTCCTATTATCCTTCGGTATGGCATAATATCCGTATTTTGGCAGTCGGGACGGTCTTGACCGTATTTGTGGACGGAAAAGAAGTGCTTTCGTCCTCGGTTCTTTCCACCGATTACGTGAAGGGCTATATCTCCCTGCAATCGGTAAATAACGATTGCTCTTTCGATAATTTCAAAATTCGGGATCTTTCTTCGGCGACCGAGATTTCCAATGAAGAAAACCGTTATGAAAGGGCGGACGAGGGTATTCCGCTGGACGATTTGATTAAATAAAAGGGGAAAGTTTATGAAGGCGAAAAGAATTTTTATTTTTACGATGTGTCTCATGATGGCGTTTGCCGCCGTTTCCTGCGGCGGCACGGGAACGAACGACAGCGGAAGCGATTCTTCATTACAGGAGAGTAACTCCTCTATGACGGAAAGTGATTCTGCCACGGGCGAGGATTCCGTTTCGGACAGCGGTTCGTCATCTCAAATCGAGGAAGATAAAACGCCGTCGATTCAACCGTCCTCCGCCGTCGCCGATTTAGGTGAGGAAGAAGCTGATTTATCCTTTACGGTGAAATATAACGGCGGAACGTTCTCCGAGCTTTTGGTGGACGGAAAAGCAGTCCCTTCGTTGGGATTTGAAAGGCTGGCTTCCCGCCTGACGTTAAAGGCTTCCTACTTAAAAACTCTGTCTGCGGGCGAACATGTCTTTACGCTCGTGACGGACGGAGGAGCGGCCGAATTTCTCGTCACGGTGGAGATAGACGGAATTAACTTTACCGATACGGAAAGAGTGAAAAAATATTCCGTGGCGGACGTCGGATTTTCCGTAGATTTCGGCGGCGGGATACCGGCAAAGGTTACCGTTTGCGGGGCCGAGGTCGGCGGAGGCGCTTGGAGTTATTCCGACGGAAGATTGACCTTCAAAAAGGCCTATCTCGAAACTCTTTTTGACGGCGTATACGATATCAGGATTTTCGACGGCGAAGGAAAATACGAAAATTGCGTCATCATTAAGGGAATGGAAATAAACGAACTTCTGCGCTTTGATTTCGACGCTTTTTCTTCTAAGGTCAACGGATTCGGACAGGATTTGGAAATTTCCGAAGACACGAACGGAATCGCCGGAAATTCTTGTCGGATCGTCAATCAAAAATCGGGAACTTTGCTCAACATCGGTGAAGGGAATATCGATTATTCCTTTACGGAAGGAGAAAAATATGCGCTGTCCTTTGAACTTAAATTGGAAGAGATCGTCGAGGGAACGAGCAGTGTATCCGATTTATTTATTCCCGTATATTTCAAAACGGCGGCCAATAATGCCGATATCGGTTTTATTCGCTATAACGAAACGGACGGATTATATTTTACCGCGGAAAGCAAATGTACGGCTTATTCGTTTACCGAGATCGACGGTATCTGGCGGTTTTACGCCGAATTTGTATACGAAAGCGGATTTACTTCCTTTGAACTTCCCGTCTGGATGCAGTCGTCCTTTCTCATCGATAACATTCAGATAGCCCCCAAGACCGGATTTATGACGATTTTGGAAAAGACGGAAACGGAGGTGGCTGCGGGGGCATCTGAGGACCTCGTATTCGATTTTGGAGAGGTCTCCGTCATAGGCGCGTCGATTGCGGGAGAGGCGCTTCCTGAGGGAAGCTGGTCGGCCGCCGGTGGAAAGTTTATGCTGGACGGGGAATATATCGCAAATCTGACGGCGGGAAGCGTCAATAAAATTACAGTCTATACTTCCCTTGGAAAACAAAATATCGTCGTTCGAGTCAATAAATATTCCCTCGGCATTACAGGGGAAAACTTCAATTATGCTTTGGACGGGAAGGATATGCTCTTTGAGGTACAGACTGCGGGGTATTCGCTTGAAGAAGCAGAAATTTCCGATTCCCGAGGGACGCTCGTCAAAGGGACGGATTATCTCGCGAACGGCGCTTCGCTGACCTTAAAATCCGATTATCTCGAACAGGTGGTTTTGCAGGAAAAATTAAATATAAAATTTGCGGAAGACGCCGTTTTGTCTTTCGAGGTGACCTCCGATAAAATGCTGTTTGTCGATTTCGATTCGTTCAAGGCTCCCGAAAAGGGGTTCGGACTCGGTTTTGTCGCTTCGGAGACAGACGGAAGGGACGGTAAAGGCTGCCGTTTGGTGAACGAAAATACCGCTACCTTTTTGGCTCTAGGCGGAAACTTCTGTCCCATGACGTTTGAAGCGGGAAAGTCGTACACCGTGGAATTTGATATTAAAATCAATTCGGTGAACTTTGATAATTTCGTCATTGAAGGAAACAGCTGTTATATGCCGATTACGTTCGGGACAGGATATGATGTCACTTTTATAAGGCTTTCGAACGATGGACAGGGCGGTATCGATATGAAGAACGAAACGCAGTCCGTGGGAACGGAATCGAATATTCCCGTAAAGGGGGAGGACGGATTCTATCATATTTCTTTTAGCTTTGTTCCGACGGAAGCTTGTACTACGTTGACCTTTGACGTATGGATGGCGAGCGATATCGTCGTAGATAATATCGTTTTGATGAGAAAATAAATAGAAATCGGGAGGAAAATTATGAAAGCTTTTTTTAAGTCATTCGCTTCGGCGGGTTTGGCGGTGTTGTTCGGCGTCGGAACGCTGGGAGGCACAGCCGCTTTGGCGGAAATGAGCGAGCATCGCGGGGAAAACGTTCCTGAGGAAATCAAGACGGAAAATGTCGCTCTCGGAAAAGAAGTGACGTTCCGTTCGTTGATGGATATGAACGAAACTTTGACCATGTACAGTTATTTTCCGAATAACGGAGGGATCGACGGCACGGGCTGTTACGACATTTCCGCAGGCGGTAATGTTATGACGGACGGTGTCAACAGCGAATGGGGCGGATATACGGTCAATTCTACTTGGGCGGGCGTGAGAGGATGGGCATATCTCGACCTCGGAAAGAGCTACGATATTTCTGCCGTCAAAGTACATATGTTGGCGGCATGGTGTTTTATGGACGTCGTCGTTCAGGTGTCTGACGATGCGTTGTTCCAAAAAGACGTGGCGACGATATTCAGTGTCTGCGATACATTGTCTTCGGAAGGGACAACGGTCTATGACGGCGGAAAAGTAGGCTGTACGGAGGAAACAAAGGGAGAAACGGGCTGGAATGGCAGGGAAGGCGTGGACTCAAAGCAGGCGGAAGGAAATATTTTTTCCTGTAATGTTTCCGCCAGATATGTCCGCTTTACGAATAATTGCGGAACGCCCGAACAAAACGGCGGTGCGGACGAAAATACCGCCATTTCGGAAATAGAGGTCTATGCGCGCACTTCAGGCCTTGCGGCGCCGAAGGCTTCCGTTGAATCGGGCACTTACGAAAGTCTCGAAACCGTGGAACTTACTTCTTCTTATGCCGATGCAAAAATCTATTATACGTTAGACGGCAGTTATCCCACGGAAGAATCCGCGTTGTATGAAGGTCCCGTAGACCTTTCGGGAAAAACAGGCGCGGTAGCGCTCCGCGCAATTGCCGTCGTCGACGGGAAACAGAGCTATCCCGCCGATTATCAATATAAGGTCGTCGAGGGGGCTTACGGAAATCAAGCCCTCGGTAAAGAGATAACGTTCCGTTCGTTGACGGACATGAACGAGGTCCTGACCATGTATAACTATTTCCCCGACGGACAGGGAATCGACGGCACGGGCTGCTATGATATTTCCACGAAGGGAAATGTGATGACGGACGGACAGAATACGGATTGGATGGGCTTTAATGTCAATTCCACCGCGGCAAACGTTCAGGGTTGGGCTTTCCTCGATCTCGGAAAGAGTTGCGACATTTCCGAAGTCAAGGTATACTTTTTGGCAAAATGGTGTTTCCAGAACGTCATTATTCAGGCTTCCGACGACCCCGAATTTAAGACGGGAGTAACGACGATATTCAGCTGCTGTGACACTTTGGAAGCGGACGGAATAAAGGTGTATGACGGCGGAAAAGTGGGCTGTACGGAAGAAACGAGGGACGATACGGGCTGGAACGGACAAATCGGCGTGGATTCAAAAATGGATATGCCGACGCCCGAAGAAATGGGCAATGTATTTACTTGCAATGTATCTGCGAGATATATTCGCCTGACGAATACGAATCTCGGAAACGGCGGCGCGGATTCCAATACGAATTTTACGGAAATAGAGGTATACGGAGGGGAAAGCGTTCCGGATGATGTAGTTTTAGAAAAAGCCGTCAAGTCCGTAAAGGCAGACCTTGACGCCATAGAGGTCGCAAACGGTACGACGAAGGAGGAGGTTATTTCGAGCCTTCACGAAAGCGTAACGATTGAAATGACGGACGGAAAGGAAACCGAGGTGGCGGCAATTTGGAATTCGGAAAATTACAACGGAAATACGGCAGGGGAATATATTTTTACGCTCGAAACGGAGCTTCCCGAACATGTTTCGGATATTTTCGGAACGCTGGACGGATTATCCATCACAGTCACCGTCCTGCCTGCCGCCGATAAAACAGCATTGGAGACCGCGATTGAATCGGCGAACGCTCTCAAAGAGGAGGATTATACCTCCGATTCCTGGACGATGTTGAAAAATGCCTTAAATGCCGCAGAACGTATAGCCGTTGACGGAAAAGCGAGTCAGCAACAGGTGGACGAATGTACCGCGGCGCTCGAAAAGGCAGTTTCCGATTTGATACTTCGTGCAAAGGATAAGACTGCGCTTAAAGCGGCTATCGACGAAGCAAAGGCTATCGACGTCGATAAATATTTATCGGACGGAGTTGCAGGGCTGACGGAGGCACTTGCGGACGCCGAAGCCGTTTATGCCGACGCCGATGCTTCCGTAAAAGAGGCCGAGGACGCTTTGAAGATTTTGGCGGAAGCTATCGATGCCTTACAGGAAAAGGCGGATTTGTCTGCTTTGTCCGCTTTGATCAAAACGGTAAAGGAAGCGGGATATAAGGCTGACGAATACACGCAGGCAACTTATGCTGCATTGGAAGACGCTTTGGAAGAGGCGGAAGCGATGTTGACTCAATCCGAAGTTTCCGCCGAAGAGGCAAAGCAGGCTTACGCAGCGCTCGACGCGGCCGTGAAAGGGTTGGTAAAATACGGGGATTCTTCCGCTTTGAAGGCGTTGATGGAGACGGCGAAGTCGCTGAATGAAGAGGATTATACCAAAAATAGTTTCGATGCGTTAAAGGAACAGCTCTTAAAAGCGGAAGAAACGGCGGCAAGGAAGGAGATACAATCCGTTTATGACGAGGCGGAAACTGCCTTGCGGGAGAAGATAAATGCTCTCGTCAGTCTTGTAGGCTTAAAGGAAAAACTTTCTTCGGCAAGGGAATATTCCGCCGAAGATTATACGCAGCTCTCTTTCGAAGGCCTGAAAACGGCGATTGCCGAAGCCGAACTTTTGCTCGACCAGGCAGGTGCTACGGCGGAGGAGGTAGCCGAGGCGGAAGCCGCTATTGAAGACGCCGTCGCAGCATTGGAGCATATTGAAACAGATAGTTCGGGCTCCTCGTCCTCATTCTCGTCTGAATCTTCTTCATCTTCCGAAGGGAAAGGCTGCAGGAGCGTGGCGGGAATTTCGGCGGGAAGTTGCCTGTTATTTGCGGGGGCCGCTTTGGTTTTGAAAAAGAGAAGATAAAAATTTATTCGTTTCCCGTCCGTCGAAAGGTGGACGAGAAACATAGAAGGGATAAGGAGAAAAAGGAAAATGAAAAGGAAAAGGAATCTGAAATGTGCCCTTGCGGCGATCATGATTTCGGCAATGGCTGTATCGGGCGCTTACGGACTGGCTTTAACGAGAGCGGAGGAAACGGGGGCAGAAGATATGCCGAGGAATACCATAAATGAATTTCTTCTTTCCACTTGGAAAGGATATTACGATTTCGATATTGCTTCTTACGATTTTCAGACGAAGGAGCTCGCCGAAGCAGGAATGAATTTTATCTGGCACCCCGGCTATTCCTCCGCGATAGGACAGAAAACCGATTATCGTGAAGTGGAAAAAATCTATGCAAAATATGGCATGAGCTATATTTATACGGCGGACGGACAATTTGAGTACGACGAAGCGTTGATGAACGACTTGAAACACTGCCTCGGATATTATGTAAAAGATGAGCCCAGCGCTTCGCAATTCAATTCCACGAAAGAATTATTTCATCAATATCTGTCTGCGGATTCCGAGCGATCTCCGTTTGTCAATCTGTATCCGAACTATGCGGGAACGACGGCTTTGGGCGGTACATATGAACAATATGTAAACAACTGGATCGAAACGGTCGGCGCGGAAAATATGGAGTATCTCTATTACGACCATTATCCCTTTACGGCAACGGAAGAAGTAAGAAGCTCGTATTTCGCGGATATGGAGACGATACGCCGTGCCGCATGGGAACATGGACGCATGAAGACGGGCGGATTTACGCAAACGGGGTGGTGGGCAGGCATGAGGAAACCCGACGAGGACGAATTCCGTTGGAATATGTCCACCTATATCGCTTACGGTTTTAAGAGCATCTCTCATTTCTGCTGGGTCTCTCCCGACCGCGTGTCTGTCGAGGACGGCGGCGAGGATATGCGCGATCACGTAATCGATCAAGAGGGGAATAAAACGGAATTGTATGCCCCAGCGGTCTGTTATAATTGGCAGGTGCGTCAACTTGGCGACCTGCTCATGGGAATCGACTGTATGCACGCCTATCATTCAGGCGCAAATACGGCAGAGGGAGCGGAAGTTCTTCCCAAAAATTTTCTGATTCAGCCGGAAAGTAAAACGGATAATTATATCATCAGTCTTTTTACCTCAAAGGACGATTCGGAAAAATATATCATGCTGATGAACAACTCTACCTCCGAAAGCAGGGAAGGCACGTTTACGATTTCCGCAGATTCCGGCGTAGAGGGTCTGACGGAGATTTCTCCGACAATCGATTCCGAGAATCTCCCCGACCCCATGAATTTGGAGGAGACGCTCGGGCAACCTGCAAGGACTTCCGTTGAAATCTCGGACGGGGAGTTTACCGAAAGTTTTCTGCCGGGAGAGGTGAAAATTTATAAGTTGGAAGGCGAAGAAATCGTTATCGACGAGGGCTTGGAACTCCCTCGCGTTTCCTTGGAATCGGGAACTTATACGGGAAGCCAGACGGTAAGGCTCACAACCGCTCAAAAGAATGTATCGCTCTATTATACGTTGGACGGCTCTTATCCGAAGGTTTTTGCAGACGGTAGGCCGGGAGAGGGAACCTTTCTCTATGAGGAAGAAATAAAGCTCGGCGAGGACGGAAAATGGGAATATATTCCCCTGCGAGCCGCCGCTTATAAAAACGGAGAGCTCAGTCGGACTGTGGACAGGGATTATTTCATTACGGAAAACAGCGAAAATATTGCGCTTGGTAAACCCGTCACATTCTATGACAGGACGTTTGAAAAGGAAATCACCGTTTCGGACGAAAAGAGCGAGGTGGCGACGGGCAGCGTCGTTACGGACGGGTATCATGACCCTTATACCGAGGTATTTACCGCCGAAAATACGACAGGTTGGGCGGTAGTGGATCTCGGAAAAGAATATAATACGGATAAGGCGGTCGTTTCTTTCTGGAACGACTGGCCGTTTGAGGATGTCATCATTCAGGTTTCTTCCGATTTCAAAAATTGGGAAAGTATTTTCAATAACGATACGGACGGCTCAATGAAGGACGTCACGGGAGAAAGGGGAAGAGACGGAGAATACAAAGACCAGATGTATGCCGGACAGGTGATTACTTATACGCCGCGATCTTTCCGATATATCCGTGCTTACAACATAGGACGCGGGGGCGGAATGTTCAATGGGCGAAGCGTATTTCAGGAAATTTCCGTATTTTCCAGCTTTGATTCCTCCGACCTTCCGCGTGCCGAAAGCCTGCTCGATGAAACCATACTTTCCGATTGGAATGAGCTCGGCGGTTCCGATTGGACTTTGAAGGATGGAACGCTCTCGGTTTCGGGAACGGGTGATTGGGGGCGTGCGATTGCCTTTACAGGGAAAAAGTATAAAAATTTTGTCATAGAAGGCAGATTTTCCATGACGGACATTGCCTCAGGACTCGTCGGCTTTGAATTATATAAGACGACGTACACGGGCAGTCTGAACGGCAATAACGGCTATGTGGTATTCGTGGAAAACGGAGGACGAGTAGGCGCTTACGACGGCGTAAACGGCGGTTCACAGGAATTCGGTCCCACAAATATCCAAGCGATCGGATTCAGTCCTTCCGATTTTGTGTTCCGCGTGATTTCCGTCAACGATATTCTTTCCGTGAGCATCAACGGAACACCCGTCTATACGGTTCGCAATGATCGCGCGGATATGGAGGCAGGATATATTGCCGTGCATGCCGGTTCCATAGGTATTTCCGTCCGCGATTTATGGATTATGGAACTCGGCGAGGAAAACGGCTGTGCAAATACGGAGCCGGAAGATGCTCTCGATTATCAGTCGGAAACAGTGCAGCGCGCCGTAGCTCTGTATGAAAAGCGTAATGATGTATTGTCGCTTCTGCCTGAAACGGTAGAGTTTGCTACCGTCAACGGAAATACGGTAACGGTTCCCGTAAACGGCTGGACAACGGAGGATTATGACAGAAAATCGGCGGGGTGGTATAACTTTACGGCAGATGTAGACGTATCTTCCCTCGGTCGCCTGTCCAACGCTTTCGGAGTTAAAGCGACTGCGAGAGTATGGGTATCCGCCGGAATCGATACCGACGCAATTAATATTTATATCGGAATCGCGGAAAGCCTGAACGAATCGGATTATACGCCTGAAAGCTGGGCGGAAATGGCGCAAAAGCTCACCGTGGCACTAGAAATTATCGGCGACCCTTATGCTGTTCAAAATTCTGTCGGCGTGGCTTCGTTCCAGTTGAAGGACGCCATTGACGCGCTCGTCAATATTCATCAGGATAAGACGGCTCTCGAAGATGAGATAAAAAAATGCAAAGAAACTTATTTTGAAGAAGCGTATACAAAAATTTCTTACGGATATTATTTAGAGCCTTTAACTTCTGCAGAGGAGATTTTTGCAAGCAATATCGTTTCCCAAAAAGAAATAGACGAGGTTTTATCGGAATTGAAGAAAGCGGAAAATTCACTGATTGCTTTGGGCGACAAAACGGTATTAAACGGCGCAATAGAAGAAGTAAAGGCATTGAAGAAATCCGATTATACGGCGGAATCCTATGCCGCCGTTGAAAAGGCGTTAAAAGATGCGGAGAGGATTTTGGCTCTCGACGCGCCGACCTTGAAACAGACGGAAATTGCCGCTGAAAATTTAGAAAACGCAACGAAAGAATTGGTTTCCGTATCGACGGAACAAAAAGGCTCCGACAGCGAATCTTCGGGTTGCAACGGAGCTTTGGGAATTCCGCTCTTCGGCGTCGGGGCCGCAGTCGGGTTTGTTTTGAAGAAACGTCGGAAATAAAATAGAAAAGGATAAAAGCAGAAGTCCGGACATTACAGTCCGGACTTCTGCTTTCGATATTGTAAGGGAGTTACAGAGTGTATTTTTTTGAACATAGAGAAAAAATACTCGTACTCCTTAAAGCCGCACATATAGGAGATTTCCTTGACCGTCAGAGACGTTTTTTTCAAAAGTTCTTCTGCTTTCGTCATTTTCAGGGCATTGATATAGGAGACGACGGAGACGCCCTCTTTTGTTCTGAAAACTCTGCATAAATGGGAATGAGAAATGTGCAGCATGGCACATAGGTATTCAATGGAAAAATTTTCGTTCAGATATTTTACCTCGATGAACCGTTTCACCTCTTCTACATAGTCATCTTCGTGAAAGAATATGTTTTCCGTTTTTTCTTCTACAGATGCAAAAAGTAAATATAAGACGGAGAGTGCGGAAAAATAAGAAACGGAGATTTGCTTTTCTATTTTTTCGAAAAGTTCGGATAACTCCGAACGCAGTTTTTGCGGCATGTTACAGCTTTTTACGGGTTCGGATTCGGAAAATCCCAAATGACGGATAAAATCTTTTGCCGACGTTCCGTCGAAAACGAACCAGATGTATTCCCAAGGATCTTCCGCCGAAGGATAATAAGAAAAAATACAGTCCTTTTCCACGACGAATACCTCATGTTTGTGCACGGGATATTTTTGACCGTTGATGTTCAGTAGACCGCTTCCCGAAAGGATAAAATGGACAGTAAAATATTTTTGTATCCGGTTGAAAAGATAAGGTTTTATAGTGTGAAAATCATGATACCCGACAGATTGAATAAAAAATTCGAGTTCATCGCGCACGGGAAAACATTTTATGCATTCCGAACTGTCCATGAAAGAATTATATTTTTTCATAATTGAATTATAGCATAACTCTATACCGACGTCAATAAAAATGATAAAAAATTATAGTAATAGAAAAAATAATTTCATTGTGAAAATCAGAAAAAGTGCTATAATGAATGACAGAATTCATTTTATCTATCAAAGAGGTATTTTAGATGACAAAGAAGATAAAAACGGGAATTATAGGTTTGGGTTGCCGCGGATTTTCCCTTTTGGATACGATATTGGCATGTGAAAATGCGGAAATCGCCGCCGTTTGCGACGTATATCCCGACAGAATAGATCGGGCGTTTGAAAAAATCTGCAAAAAGCAGAAAAAGCAGCCTGCAAAATATATCGATTATCGCGAATTGCTTGCCGACGGAGAAATAGAAGCCGTATTGATATGTTCTTCTTGGGACGAACATATCCGCATGGCGATTCAAAGTATGCGGGCAGGCAAAATCACGGCAATGGAAGTTGGCGGAGCTTATGACATAGAAGAGTGTTGGGAACTTGTCCGCACTTATGAGGAGACAAAAACGCCGATCATGCTCATGGAAAACTGTTGTTTTGACAGGTTTGAGCTTCTTGCCACTTCGCTCGTACGGGCGGGAAAATTGGGTGAAATCGTACATTGTCACGGCGCTTACAGCCATGACCTCAGAGATGAAGTTTTAGGGGGATATGTAAACCGTCATTATAGGCTCGATAATTATAAAAAGCGTAACTGCGAAAATTATCCGACGCACGAGCTCGGGCCGATTGCCAAACTTTTGGATATCAATCGGGGCAACAGAATGATTTCATTGGTTTCCGTTGCGTCAAAATCGGCGGGGCTGGAAGCGTTTTCGCAAACGGAAAAGAATCCCGACGCTTCTCTTCGCGGGGTAAAATTTGCGCAGGGCGATATCGTGAATACGATTATTACCTGTGCGAACGGAGAGACGATTTCTTTAAAATTGGACACGACTTTGCCGAAATACTATTCGCGGGAATTTACCGTCCGCGGGACAAAGGGACTTTGCAATCAGGAAGCGAACATGGTTATGTTGGAGGACGAAAGTAATTTTCATGAATTTTTCGAACCCGAAAAGACATTGGAAAGACAATTGAACAGCGCTCAAAAGTATAATAGTTACCTTCCGTCCGCGTGGAGAGATATTACCGCGGAGGAAAAGGCTCTCGGACACGGCGGAATGGATTACTTTATGCTCAAAGAATTTTTTAATTGTATCGAAGAGAAACGAGAGTTTCCCATCGATGTATATGACGCGGCTTCATGGATGTGTATAACGGCTCTGTCCGAACAATCCGTGGCAACAGGAGGAACGGTCAGGTTTATCCCCGACTTTACAAGGGGAAAATGGATTAAGCGCCCGCGCAAAGACGTGATTTCGCTTCCCTCTGCGGAATAATGCACGAAAAATTTATCAAATAGGGGTGGGGAAGTTCTTCAAAAATAAATATTCGGGAAAGTCTTGACAATTTTGGGGAAATGTGTTAAAATATAAATATATTTTTACAAAGGAAGGGGAAAATTATGAGGAAAAAATACCAAAATCCGGAAATTCAAATTATTTCTCTTGAAATTATCGATGTTATTCGGACAAGCGACATTAACAAATTTGACTCGTTTAAAAACGATATTGAGTGGGGTATTTTTGAAGAAGATTAACAGAAAACCGGAGCGTCTTTTCGCTCCGGTTTTTCAAAGGAGTTTTGATAGGTGAAAGTAGAAGTAGTAAAATATCGTTCGGAGTGGTCACGGGAATTTGAAGCGGAAGCGGAGCGGATAAAAGAAATTCTGGGCGACGAGGCGATTGAGATTTATCATATCGGCAGTACTTCGGTGGAAGGACTTTCCGCAAAGCCTATTATCGACATTATGCCCGTCGTAAAGGATATTTCGCGAATCGATAAATTAAATCCGGCCTTTGAAGCGTTGGGCTACGAATGTATGGGCGAATTCGGAATTCCGGGTAGGAGATATTTCAGAAAGGGCGGAGAGAAACGAACGCATCAGATTCATGTTTTCGGCCGCGAAAGCGAATACGATATTTCCCGACATCTCGCCGTACGGGATTATCTTCGTCGCCATGCGGACAAAGCGGAAGAATACGGACATCTGAAAGAGAAATTGGCGGAAAAATATCCTTTCGATATAGAAGGATATTGCGACGGAAAGGACTCTTTCGTAAAGAATATGGAGCGGGAAGCACTGAAAGAGTTTTGTGCGCTCGCTTATCTATCCCGCGACAAAAATTCCTATGTGGATATGTCGGAATGTATTTCCCGCGGAGCGGCGAAAATTTTGTTTTCAGGGGATATAGGCGTATTGTTATATGAACAATCGAGCGGGATTTATATGATTGCTGCCGAGGAGCGGGAGGCGGCGGAAAAAATTCTGTCCTTTCTCGATGAAAAAGAGCTGAAAAACAAGAGCGGGCTTTTAGTCGCACACGGAGAGACTGTCCGCGCGGCGGCGTATGAAAAGTTGGGACTGAAAGGCGAAACGGCTTGTTTTCAGGTCGTATATACTTCTAAAAGTTTGCGCAGCTTAAAAGGGGAGCTGAATTTCCGTATTCCCGACAGAGCGGAAATCGAGAGGATAAAGAGTGAATATCATTTGGAATCCCCTGAAAATATCGAAATGCTTTGTTCGGAAAGAAAAATTTGGTGCGGTTTTTTGAAATCGGGAGAATTTGTCGGATTTATCGGCCGTCATCCCGAAGGCAGTATGGGACTTTTACAGGTATTTTCCGAATATCGTCGCCAAGGATACGGAGAAGAGTTGGAAAGTTTCATGATTAATCGTTTTTTGGAGGAAGGCCGCGTCCCTTACGCGCATATTATCGTGGATAACGAAAAATCCATGAATTTACAAAAAAAGTTGGGATACGAGGTGGCAGACAAAAAAATTTATTGGTTGTTTGAAAAGTAATTTTATCATAAATTCATACATAAAAGCCCTTCAATTTGCAGAAATTGAATTTGAAGGGGGAGTTTATGACAAAACTCGGGAAGGAAAAGGAAGAGGCGACGAGAGTCCCGCCAAAGGGCTTGAGAAGAATTTCGGTCGTCTCATTGATGTTTTTTCTCATTTCTTTCTTGGGCTGGTGCATGGAGACGATCTATTGCTCTTCGTGGTTTACGAATTTTGATGACAGGGGATTTCTCACGCTTCCTTTCTGCGTCATTTACGGCACGCCTCTCTGTCTCGTTTTTCTCCTTTTGGGAACTCCGAAAGAAGGATTTTTGGCGAGGAACATAGAAAAAACAAAGCTGAAAAGAGGCATGAAAATTTTTTTGCGTTATGCTTTGTATTTTCTTTTGTCTGCCGGAATTGCCACTTTATTTGAGCTCGTTTTCGGCTTGCTGTTTGATTCTCTCGGCGTCAGGCTTTGGAGTTATCGCCGTTTTCCGTTGAACTATAAAGGATATGTCTGCCTTTATTTTTCATTGCTTTGGGGAACTTTGATCACGCTGTCCATGTCTACTTTTTTCGATCCCTTATATCGCGCTTTGGCGCGTATCCCCCCAAAAATTGCGATTGCGGCGAATGTTGTTTTATGGGTAGCCGTAATTTCGGATTTTTCTTTCAATATCGTTTATTTATTGCGGGAAGGACATCATTTTGAACTGATTTTTTCTTTATTGTCAGGCTTTTTATAATAGAGCGCCCTGATTTCATTTTCTGAAATCGGGGCGTTAAAATAGCTTCGGAGAGATTGATTTTTTCTCTGATTTATGTTATACTGCAAAGGAATTCAAGTGAGGAGAAAGATATGCTGGACTGTATAATCGTCGGCAGCGGAATCGCGGGAATTTCCGCTGCGCTTACGTTAAAAGCAAACGGAAAAAATTTCATGTTGCTGGGTTCGCCTGATTTGAGCGTCAAAATAAGCCGTGCGGAATGCATCCGAAATTATCCCGGACTCTCTTCCGTAACCGGACGTGAATTTACGCGGGCGTTGAAAAAACAACTTGCCGAAGCGGAAATTTCTGTCACGGACGAACGGGTTTCGGGCGTTTATGCCATGGGCGGGAAATTTGCCGTCCTGACGCAGAGCGGGGTTTCTTTCGAATCCAAGACCGTAATTTTGGCGACGGGAGTGGAGTCTGTAAAACGATTGGATGGCGAGGAGGAATTTCTCGGCCGAGGCGTCAGTTATTGCGCCACGTGCGACGGTTTTCTCTATAAAGGAAAGACGATAGGCGTCCTTTCCACCTCAAAACGTTTTGAACACGAGGTGGAATATTTGGCGAAACTCGCGGGAAAAGTTTATCTGATGCCGATGTATAAGGACGTGGGAGATTTTTCGGAAAACGTGGAAAAAATCATAAAGATGCCCTTGGCGGTCAAAGGGGAAAAGAAGGTAAACCGTTTAGTATTCAAGGACGGTGAACTGCCCGTGGACGGCGTATTTTTGCTGAAAGAGAGCATTTCTCCCGCCGTTTTAGTGGGGGGCTTGGAAATGTCAGAAGGGCATGTCGCCGTCGCGCGGGATATGTCTACGAATCTGAAAGGTTGCTTTGCCGCGGGCGACTGTACGGGTCGGCCGTATCAGTATGCAAAGGCCGCGGGAGAAGGAAACATTGCCGCTCATTCCGTGTCTGCAATGGAGGAGTAAGGGGATATGGAACTGCTGAAACTCGCCGTCGTCCAGCATAAGACGACGGAAAACGATGTAGAAAAAAATACGGCCGCGGCGATTCGATTTATCGAAGAAGCCGCGGAGAACGGTGCGGATTTTGTGCTCTTCCCCGAATGTTTTTTAACTTCCTATGCCTGCCCCGAAATTTGTCATACCTTGTCTCCGGTTGCAGAAATCGAAGGAGATTCGGAATTTTCCGCATGGTGCCGAAACGCTTTGACGGATAACGGAAAAATACTCGGAAAAATCAGACAAACGGCGGCAGAACAAAATATCGGGGTATGTATTACGGGATTTACGAGAGGAAAGAAATATCCGCAAAACAGCGCCTATGTGATCGGACGAAAGGGCGAAATATTGCTGAAATATTCCAAGGTACATACCTGCGATTTCGATTGGGAACGCTATCTCGAAGGCGGCGAGGAATTTTTCGTGTGCGATTTCGACGGCGTAAAACTCGGCGTGATGATTTGTTATGACCGCGAACACCCCGAAAGCGCGAGAGAACTCGCACTTCAAGGCGCGGAACTCATTCTCGTGCCGAACGACTGCGGCGGAATGTCTCCGAGACTCAAAGAATTGTCCGTACGGGCCATGGAGAATATGACGGGAGTTGCAATGGCGAATCCTCCCGGAAACAACGCGGGAAATTCCTGTGCTTTTCTCCCCATGGTCTGGGACGAGGAGGGACGGGGAATGGATAATATGATTGCCTTGGCGGACGAACATTTCGACGGAATTTTATATGCGGATTTCGATATTCGTAAAATCCGCAATTACCGCGAAAGCGAATTTCTCGGAAAAAACAGAAAGCCGAAAGCCTATAAGCATTTGTGCAAATGAACAATTTTCAAAAGCGGGAGTTCAGCGTCATGGAAAAAATTTTAGTGGTGGAAGATGACGAAAGCATTCGGGAAGAACTGATCACCCTCCTTCGTGCAAACGGATATCGGACGGTGGAGGCGCCGCCGTGCGACCTCGCCCTTTTGGACGTGAATCTGCCCGGGGAGAGCGGGTTCGAGCGCTGTCGGAAACTGCGCATGCAGTCGGATGTTCCCGTTATTTTTCTGACGGCTCGGGAGTCTGCGGAGGACGAAATCGTAGGCTTCGGCGTCGGCGCGGACGACTATATCCGAAAACCTTATAATTCGTCCGTATTGCTCGCCCGTATCGCAAGACTCTTAAAACACCGTTCTTCGCCCGTGCTTTCCGTCCGGGGCTTGTCGCTCAATTTGTCGGACATGACCGTATCCTATAAGGACAACAAAGCGGAGCTTACGAAAAACGAAACCCGTATTCTTTCCTGCCTCATGAAAAAAGAACTGTGTACTCGGGAAGAAATCTTTGAGGACTTATGGAATAACAGTTTGTATGTAGACGAAAACACGCTGTATGTCAACATCAACAGATTGCGGGAAAAACTCAGGTCTTTGGGGGCGGAGGATTTTATCAGAACGGTGCGCGGCGTGGGGTATCGGTTATGAAATGGAGAGAATATATCGCTTCCAAAGCGGCGGGGCTTTGTTTTTTGGGCATCGCCGCTCTTTTATGGGGAATTTTTGCATATTTTGCGGGCGCGAACGCGGCCGTGCTTTGGGGCAGCGAGATTTTTTTCGCTTGCGCTGCGGCGATATGGTTGGCGCTTGGATTTTTTTCCGTCTCCAAACGCCTGAAAAAGCTGGAAAAGACGTTGGAGGGCTTAAAAGAGCCTTATCTGCTGGGAGAGCTTCTCGAAAAACCGCGCGATGCCGCGGAAAAGGAATATTTCCGCGTCATGAAAGAAGTGTCGCGTTCGGCGATCGGGACCGCGGAGACTGCGTTGAAGGAGAAAGAAGAATATTGCGAATATGTCGAGAGCTGGATTCATGAAATCAAGACGCCCCTGACGGCATGTTCTCTCATTCTCGATAACGGCGGCGATACGGGAAAACTCAAACGGGAGCTCAAACGCGCGGACAACCTGACGGAGACGATACTCTATTACGCACGGCTGAGAAGCAGTGAAAAGGATATCAAAATCGGAAAAATAAATGCGTCGGACATCGTGGCGGAAGCAGTGAAAAGCCAAAGGGAGCTCCTTGTCGCGGCGCGGATAGGCGTGGAGGCGAAAGGGGATTTTTCCGTATACACGGACGGAAAATCCCTCTGCTTCATCCTGAAACAGCTTTTAATCAACTGTGCGAAATACTGCCGCGGCTGCCGCGTGGAAATTACGGCCGAGGACGGCTGTATTTCCGTTTCCGACAACGGGTCCGGAATTCCCTCTCACGAGCTTCGACGGGTGACTTCCCGCGGCTTTACGGGCGCGAACGGAAAGAGTGCGGGCGGCACGGGTATGGGGCTTTACATCGTTTCCGAGCTGTGCAAAAAGCTGGAAATCGAATTGGAAATTTTTTCGGAGGTCGGAAAGGGGACAAAATTTGTTCTCCGTTTTGAGAGTTTGAAAAAATCTTACGAAAACGTAAGGGAGGAAAAAGACGGCGTTAGATAAAAACGGGCTTTGCCGTGGTATCATGGTAATCGGAATTCGGAAAAAGGAGGTTGCCGCGGATTTCCCGCGGCGCATGAAATGAAAACAATTCTGGAAGTAAAAAACGTTACCAAATACTACGGCGGCGGCAGCGTCGTCACGAAGGCGCTCGACGGTATCTCTCTTACGGTGGAAAAGGGCGAGTTCGTCGCCATTATGGGCGCTTCGGGTTCGGGCAAAAGTACGCTTCTCAATGTCATCTCCACCATTGACAGAGTAAGTTCCGGGGAAATTCTCGTCGAAGGGAAGAACGTCTGCAACATGAAAGAGGACGATTTGTCCGCTTTCAGAAGGGATAAGCTCGGTTTTGTCTTTCAGGAATATAACCTGTTGGACACCCTGACCATCGGCGAAAATATTTCCTTGCCGCTCAATTTGAAGCGCGTCCCCGAGGATGAGACGAGAAAGGCGCTCAAACGAGTCTCCGAAGCATTGGGCGTCGCGGATCAACTGAATAAGTTCCCCGCCGAGCTTTCGGGCGGTCAGCGGCAGCGCGCCGCCTGCGCTCGGGCAATTATCACTTCTCCCGCTTTGGTGCTCGCGGACGAACCGACGGGCGCGCTCGATTCCAAAAATTCAAAAATCCTCATGAAGACCTTTGAGCTCATGAACGAATCTTTGGGCTCTACCATTCTCGCGGTGACGCACGATGCCGTCGTAGGCAGCTACGCGGGCAGAGTATTGTTTCTGAAAGACGGCAAAATCTGGAACGAACTCGTTCGGGGAGACCGCGATCGCAGGGAGATGTACGCCGAAATCCTCTCCGTCACGGCGGCGCTGGGAGGTGACGCAGATGTTTTCTAAACTCGCTTTCCGCAACGTCAAACGGCAGATCGGCAACTACCTCATTTATTTTATAACCGTATCTTTGACCGTCGCTTTGATGTTCGCCGTCAACAGCGCTATTTTCAGCCGCGAGCTTATGGAAAAAGCCTCTGCGATTCAAGAGCTCCGCGCGGGGCTGATCGCGCTCACGGTTTTTGTTTCCCTCATCGTCGCCTTTGTGCTCGGGTACGCCACTTCCTTTATGCTTAAACTGAGAAAACGGGAGTTCGGCACCTATCTGACGCTCGGCATGACCAGGAAAAATATTTTATCCGTCTTTCTTTTGGAATCGTCGATTCTCTGCCTCGCCTCGCTCGGAACGGGGCTCTTGTTGGGACTGATGTTCTATCAGGGACTCATGGCAATCGTCTCCAATCTCATGGAAATAGAATTTTTCTTTTCCGCCTATTCTCTCAACGGCCTGCTTCTTACGGTGGGATTGGTCTGTCTCGTGTTCGTCCTTTCCTCTTTCACTTCCGCCGTATATCTCAAACGGGTAAGTATTTACAATCTCATTCACGGCGACAAAAAAGTAGAAAAGAAAGTTCGTTTCCCCATGGTTTGGCTGGCGGTTACGATACTTTCCCTGATTGCCGTGGTAGGGGCTTGCGTCGTATTTTCCGCGGAAGTGGAAAAAACCATGAAAAACGGCGGGTCGGGATTGGATATGCTGATATGCTTCGTCGTCCTCGCCGTCGGTATCGTTCTCTTTCATGTGGGCGCGGCGAAGAGCATCGTACATCTGCTCCTTAAAAACAGGCGCTTTAAGAACCGCGGAACCAATACGTTTACGCTGCGGCAGCTCTCGGGCAAACTGAGTCCCAATGCCGCTATGGCGGGGGGGCTGGCATTTTTCCTCGCCTTTGCGATTATCGGGGCGAACGTCTCCTTTGTCCAAAAGGTAAGCAATCGTGAGGTTTTGGATAAGAGCTATCCCTTCGATATCAGCGCGGAGTTGGAACGGGGAAAAGATGCCGTCGGTTTCGACGAAGCGGAAAAAATTATCGAAAAATATGCGACAATCGATAAAAAAATAGTATATTCCGTCTATACTTCCGACGATAATTATCTGCATAGCTTTACGCAGTGGTCGGGGGAAGGGTATGACGGATTGACCGATACCTTTATGACCGAGAGCGAGTTCAATGCGCTTTACGGGGCATTGGGATATGCGCCTATTGAGTTGGACGGCGGATTCAAAATTATCGATAACGATTACCGAATGGATAAATTTGATTTTTCCGCCGCCGTCTTGCAACTTTCGGGCGGACCGTATTTTTATACAGGCAGGGAATCGGGGTATCCGTCTCTCGGGTATTATTATTTCCTTGCGGTTATTCCCGACGAAGCCGCCGCCGGTTTGGCGGTAAGCTATGACGGGGCGGCATATAATTTGAAGGAGGAAACCTACGACGCGCGGGCGCTTCGGGAAGAACTGATGTACGAGTACACGACGGCGAACGGGTATACCTATCTGAAATGCGATTATAGGATACGGGAATATTCGCGCATGGAGCAAAATGCCAATACGGCGGTATTCATCATTGCTGCGCTTTATATCTCGGCTGTATTCTTATTTATGGCTATGGCGATTTTGGCGCTCAAAACACTGTCGGGGATTTCCGACGACAGACGCCGCTACGAGATTTTGTATCGTTTGGGAGCGAGCAAAGAGGAGCAGAGCCGTACCCTTCTCAAACAAATTTTCGCGTTCTTTTTCCTGCCGTTTGCGCTTCCCATGCTTCTGAGTATTCCCTCGGGGCTAATCTGCGCGCAAATCATGCGGCTGGGCGGATATGCTTCGGTCGTTTCGGAGGTGCTTTGCGTGGCGGGCGGTATCGCGCTCGTAATCACCGCCGTTTATGTCCTGTATTTCTCCGCGACTTATCTTGTCGCTAAACGCAGCGTCGTAAGAGAATAAAATATGCTCCCCGCCGAAGAAAAGCGGGGAGCATATTTATAAATTACTTATAAGGATTACAGGGAGAAAGAGAGGGTATAAGCTTCTTCTCCGTAGTGCTCGTTGGGCACCCAAAGCACCGTTTTGTCCGTGAGGTTATACACGACGCTATGTACCGTGCAGCCGTTCGCGTCGTCGTTGTCCCAATTTCTGCGGCCGACTTCGCCTAAAATACTCATGGCTGCCGATTCGTCTTCGACGATTCCGTTCGTGGGGCTGAGCCTTTCGTAAATATGGTCATATCTGTCCAGACCGGGTTTTTCCGAATCGTTTTCATAATATCCGGGCTGAATGATAAAGTTTGTAATCCATTGGAAATCGGATTTTCCTTCTTCTTCCCCGATATGCTCGTCTCCCGTATTGTAGGTGACGACGAGTTTTCTCGCCGAGCCGTCGTTGTCCGTTTTATCCGTTCCGTTTACCCATTCGAGAATGGCGCTCTTGCCCGTGGAATCGGCTACCATATAGTGATAGGAGGTCGCCGCGGAGTCGTGCAAATCGTATTGAGAGACGAGCTCCACTGCTTCGTCCACGCTGCCCGCATAGTCTAAAATCATGCGGAGCATGGTAGTGGAAGTGAGGTCGGGCTTGTCGGTGTTCTGGTCGGTCGGAACGGTGGTTTCGCCTTGATAGCTCATATAGATGCCGCAGCTTACGCCCGCGGAATTCATTCCGTCGAGCGGAGCATAGGGCGCCGCAAGACAGGTGATTTTATTCATTAAGCCTTCTACATCCTTATCTACGTCCATACCGATGAATTGCAGGTCTACCGTGGATACGGAAGCGTATCTCCCGTCGCCCGGGTCGGTAAATACAAGACAGGTATTCGTCTTGGAAAAATCATAATTGCGCGCGAATAATTTGTCGCCGTCCTTCGTCGTCGCCGTAAAGGAAGCACAGGCGATTTCGGTTTCTTCTATCGTAAGGTCGATAAGCCCTTTCGTAATATTTTGCGTAATGAAATTGATGAGCGAAGTATCGTTTTTCGCTCCGCCGCTTTCAAGGAATTTGTCGAAGTAAAATCCGCCTTTTACGTCCATGCGATAAACGGAGCCGTCGAGGTGCTCGTCGTTGCGGTTGAATATTTTCTTGAACGACGAAACGGTAGCGATTTCGTTGCCCCATACGCAGCCCACCGTAATGCCCAGTGCCGCGACGAGTGCGACGATGACAGCCAGCACGATAATGAGTACTCTCTGCCACAGTTTGAGTTTCTTTTTCGTTTTTGTGTTTTCCATGGATTACCTCCTCGTTTGATAAAATCTTGTACATTATACGTCTTTACCCGCTCGATGTCAATAAAGTAATGGATTGATGTGACAATATATGGGAAAGTGTGACATGATTTTTCAAAAAAGCATTGACAAAACGGGCGGATTGATTTATAATAATAAAAACAAACGTTTGTTTTGAATTCGGGAGGAGCCGATGCGGGAACGGGTAATTCTTTATTCAGATTTGAATAATTTTTTTGCTTCGGTGGAGACGATTTTGCACCCGGAACTGAAAGGAAAGCCGTTGATTGTATGCGGAGATCCGAGGGAACGGCGGGGCGTAGTCTTTGCGAAAAACGAAGAAGCCAAGAAATACGGAATCCGCACGGCGGAGACGGTGGCAGAGGCGTTCAGAAAATGTCCGCAACTTCTGACGGTGGAGACGCATTTCGGGGAATATAAACGATTTTCGAGAAAGGTTCGAGAGATTTACGAGCGTTTTACCGATTGTATAGAAGCGTGCAGTATCGACGAATGTGCGCTGGACATGACGGCGAGCGTAGCTTTGTTCGGCGGCGGAGAGGAGATAGCGGAAAAGATAAGAAAAGCCGTGAAAGAGGAATTGGGGCTGACGGTTTCCGTCGGGGTGAGCTTCAACAAGGTTTTTGCGAAGCTGGCTTCGGATATGAAAAAGCCCGACGCCGTGACGGTGATTTCGAGGGAGAATTATCGGGAAAAGGTATTTCCGCTGCCCGTGACCGATTTATTGTTTGTGGGAAAAGCGACGGCGGAGCAGTTGCGCGCACGGGCAATCCGTACGATAGGAGATTTGGCACGAGCGGAGGAAGATATGCTCGTCAGGCTGTTGGGAAAGCGGGGACGCCAGCTTTGGATTTATGCGCGCGGGGAGGACGACGAGCCCGTAAAATCCGCGAACGAAAAGGAAGAAATAAAATCCGTCGGAAATTCGATGACGCTTCCGAAGGATGTCTTTGACCGCGAAGAAATCAAACGCCTGTTGTTTGTGCTGTCGGAAAGCGTGGCGGCAAGGCTCAGGGACGCGGACGTGGGGAAATGCGATACCGTGCATATCGTCGTCCGTAACGAGCGGATGTCGGACGTGACCTGTCAGAAAAAAATTCCGCCTACCGCGCTTTGCGGGGATATTGCGAAAGCCGCGTTCGAGCTGTTTAGTAAAAATTTTTCTTTCGGTACGAAAGTGCACATGCTGGGCGTGAGCGTCTCCGGCTTCGATTATCACATAGAACAGCTTTCCCTGTGCGGAGAAATCGGCAGGGATTACGGAAAGAACGAAAGGGCGGAAAAAGCGGTGGCGAAAATCAGGGAAAAATACGGCTACGGAAAACTGCAACGGGGAATCATGCTGGAAGACGAACGGCTTTCTTCGTTGGATATCCGCGGGAAAAAGCTGGAAACGCCTGACGAAAGGCAGGATAAAAACGGCAGGGGAGGAAAATAAAGAAAGTGCCGTTTCTCCTGCATATCCCGCTTTGTTTTGGCGAATACTGTATCTATCGGCGGGAATACGCCCTTGTATTCTCCGCTTTTATATATAAGGGGAGCTTCGGAAAGCGATTTTCGGCGCTCTCTTTTTTGTGCACAAAAATCGTGTTATCGGAAACAAATAAGCGGCATATAATAGAGCATGAAAAAGAGACAAATACTTCAATCGGCGGTATGTTTCGTTCTCGCGGGGATTCTCTGTATACTGTCGCTGATTTTCGCCGTTCCCGCCCTGACGGCGGAATCGACGGATTCCCCGTCGCGCGTGGGAATCGTAAGGCTGTGGAATATCGATACCTTCGAGGGCGGAAAGGGTTCTCGGACGGCTTTTTTGAACCGCGTCTCCGCCGCGTACGAAAAGAAACACGAGGGCGTTTATATCATGGTTTCCTCCTATACGGCGGAAGGCGCCGCCGCGGCATTGAAAGAGGGACATTTCCCCGACATGATTTCTTTCGGGATAGGCTTCTCCGAAGCCGCAGAAAAATGTATGAAAATCAATTCCCGTTCGTTTGCGGGCGGTCTCGTCGGTAAGGAGTGCCGCGCTGTGCCTTGGTGCCGCGGCGGGTATGCGCTGTTTTCCTTGGAGGACGGCTTCGACGCCGCGGACGCCGCAAATACGGTCGTTTCGTCGGGCGGAAAAAATTTACCCCTCGTCGCCGCGGCGTTATATCCCTTTGAAGGAATCCCCGCCGTAGAGGATTCGACGTCCGCTTACGTGCGCTTTTTAAGCGGAAAATATAAATATCTTTTGGGGACTCAAAGGGACGTCTGCCGTTTTGCTTCGCGCGGCGTAAACGTCTATTGCCGTCCTCTGGGCGAATTTTCCGACCTCTATCAATATATCGGGGTGCTGACGGACGACGAGGCTTTGAAGGGAATCTGTGAGGATTATATCGACGCGCTTTTGGGTGCGGAGATGCAGAAGAAATTGACGGAAATCGGAATGTTGAGTCCCTATTTCGATATTTATTCCGCGGATAATCCCGCGGCGGATGAAATGGAAAAGGTCAATAGCCATTATACGCTGAACGTCTTTACCTCCGACAGCGGAATGACGGACGTTGAGGCGGCGGCAAGAAAGACCTTGACGGGAGAAAATGCGGAAGTTTTGAAAAATTTTCTGAAAGTGATTTGAAACACTTTCAAAAAACAAAAAAATATGCTAAAATAAAGGAGAAAAAAATTTGATTGATTGGATGCGTTTGCTTACCGAAGATTGTTCGGGAATTTTGCACGAATCACCCTTCTCTTTTTCTGAAAATTGTACGATTGGCTGTGGCGGCAGCGCCCCCGCGGCGGTTTGCTCGCAGGAGCGCCCGTGCGGCGTTTTTCCCCGCCAATATTGCAGAAATGTTGTTGCTCGTGGATTTTTTTAAGCGGGAAGGCGTAAAATTTGCCGTTCTCGGCAACATGAGCAATGTCCTCCCCGCCGACGGAATGTTCGAAGGCGCGCTCATTTTCACCAAGAGGCTCAAATCTGTGGGAATAGGGCAGACGGTATTCGCTTTGGCGGGGGTCAAGGCAAAGGCGTTTTTGGACTCCTGCGAGCGCCACGGAAAGAGTGGGGCGGAATTTCTCGCGGGGATTCCCTGTACGATCGGCGGGGCAGTATTCATGAACGCGGGGGCGGGCGGAAAACATATTGAAGATATTCTCGAAAGCGCCCTCGTGTACCGGGAAGGCAGGATACGGGTAGTCCCGAAGGCTGAGTGCGGCTATTCCTATAAACAGAGCACATTCATGAAAGACGGAGGCGTTATTTTGGGTGCGTCTTTCTGCCTTTCGGATACCGACAGCGAGAGTGTGTCGAAGGAACGGGCAAAATATATGTCGGCACGCAAAAAACTTCCCGACGGCAGAAGCATGGGCTGCGTATTCAAAAATCCGCCCGACATACCCGCGGGAAAACTCATAGAAGGCGCGGGGCTGAAAGGCTTGCAGGTGGGCGGAGCGGTCATTTCCGAGGAACACGCCAATTTTATTCTCAATGTCGGCGGGGCGACCTCGTCTGACGTTCGGGCGCTCGTCAATCTCATAAAAAACGCGGTATTTTCGCAATACGGCATAGCCCTCGAAGAAGAAATACGATACATAGATAACTGACGGACGGGAGTACATAACAATATAGAGGATTACACATGATTTTAACGGCGGATTATCATACGCACACGCCCTATTCCCACGGCAAAGGCACCGTGATGGAAAACGCGGCGCGTGCTAAGGAATTGGGACTCAAACAGATAGGTATCACCGACCACGGATTTTCTCATCTGGCCTTTGGTCTTAAACGAAAGAAGGTCCCTTCTTTGAAACGGGACTGTATGGAAGCATCGAAGGCGCTGGAAATAGATGTATTGGTCGGAATGGAGGCGAATATTCGCGGCGAAAGCGGACTTTCGGATTTGACGGAAGCCGATTACGACGATTTCGACCTCTTTATCTGCGGGAAACACGTCCTTATCGCTTATGAGACTTTCGGTGATTGGTGGCATTATTTCGGCGGCAATTTCACCGTGGACAAATTCGGCCGCAAACCGCCTGAATCTTTGATAAAGCGCAATACCCGCGCTTATATCAACATGATAAAGAGAAATCCCGTGGATATCGTCAGCCACCTTTGTTACCTTTGTCCCGCGGACGCGGCGGAGGTCGCAAAGTGCGCGGCGGATTACGGTACGTATATCGAGCTCAATTCCAAAAAGACGCACCTGACCGATGAGGAGCTTTATAAGGTCGTCGAAACGGGCGTGCGGTTTGTAATCGATTCGGACGCACATTCCGTGGACAGGGTGGGCGATACGCGGCTGGTCGAGGAACAGCTTCAAAGAGTGAGCGTTCCGCCCGAACGGATAGACAATATCGACGGGCGGTTCCCGACCTTTCGTTTCAGACAGTTTAAGGAACATAGATAAGACGTTCCGGGAACGCGAATAGAAGTTTAAGGCATGCAGATAAACTTTTAAGAAACGTAACAGACGTTCAAAGATACGGATAAAGACAGGAAATGAATTTTACTTCGGATGTCAAAAGGGAAATCATATCTCGCGGAATATCGGGCGGAGCGGCAGGAAGGGCGGCTCTGTCCGCTTTCGTGCGCACGAGCGGTCTCCTTTCGGTGCGGGAGGGGGTACCGACGTTCTCCATTATAAGCGAAACGGAAAACGTCGCAGAGTTTTTTACCGCGCTTTTCGAGCGCGAATTTCAAGAGGAGCTCTCCGTGGCCCGCGCTTCCGTGGACAGAATGAGCGGGCGCGGGAAGCTCATATTCGAGCTTTCGGGCGAAAATTCCGCTGAGATCCTGTATGCCCTGGGGCTCGTGAAACGGAACGGGGAATTTTCCAAGGGAATCCGAAAGAAAACGGTTTCGGACCGAGAGTGCGCCCTCGCCTATATTAAAGGAGCCTTTTTGGGCGGCGGGAGCTGTATTCTTCCCTCGGACGGGGGTAGGACGGGTTATCACCTCGAATTTGTATTTCCCGAACAAAAGCCTGCGGAGGATTTTCGGGCTCTTTTGGACGGAGAGGAACTCCTTGCAAAGACGGTCAGACGGAGCGGGGCTTTTGTCGTCTATGTCAAGAGCAAGGAGACGATTTCCGATTTTCTTTCCGTCGTGGGGGCGGAAAACGCTTTGAAAAAGTTTTCGCTTTTGGTGGAAAAGCGCGACGAAGCCAATCGGAACAATCGGGCGGCGAATTGTTTTTCGGGGAACGCGGATAAAACGGCGACCGCTGCCGTAAGGCAGGTGATGGCGATTCGTGCCATAGAAGAAAACGTCGGACTTTGTTCTTTGGAGGAGGAGATGAGAGAAACGGCGAAGGCGAGGCTCGATTATCCCGCACTGTCGTTGAAAGAGCTGGCGGAAAAACTGAACGTGAGTAAAAGCTGTCTCAACCATCGGCTGAGAAGGATAGAAGAAATTTCCCGCGAATGCGGGCGGAACGACTGAAAAAGGAATACGGAGAAACAACGAGGAATTATGACGGATTTTGTACATTTGCATTTGCATACGGAATACAGCCTGCTGGACGGAGCGGCGAAGGTGGACGACCTCGTCGATTATCTCGTCAAAAACAATATCGACTGCTGTGCCGTCACCGATCACGGCAATATGTACGCATCTCTCTATTTTGCAGAGGAATGCGTCAAAAAGGGAATCAAATACATCATCGGCTGCGAGCTGTATGCCACGGACGATTATCTCGACAAGCGCCCCGGAACAAAGACGGAGCACATTATCGTGCTCGCCAAGAACAAGACGGGGTATAAAAATATCGTAAAGCTCGATTCTCTTTCGTATATCGACGGTTTTTACGGCAAGCCGAGGATAGATTATAAGCTCCTCAAAGAGCATCACGAAGGCGTCATCTGTCTTTCCGCCTGCCTCGCGGGGCGCATGCCCCAGCTGCTTTTGCAGGGCGATTATGACGCGGCAAAGGCTTGGGCGCAGGAGATGAAGGACGTATTCGGTGAGGATTTCTATATTGAAATCCAAGATCACGGAATCGCAGAGGAAAAACAGGTCATTCCCCAGCTCATTCAAATCGCGCGGGAGCTCGATATTCAGCTCGTTGCGACCAACGACGTACACTATATCCATAAAGAGGATTGGGAGGCTCAGGATATCCTGCTCTGTATTCAGACGAAAAAGACGCTCGCAGACCCCAAGCGTATGAAATTTGAAACGCACGAATTTTATATGAAAACGGGCGACGAAATGGCGGCACTTTTCGATTATGTTCCGGAAGCGATTTCCAATACCCGCGTCATCGCAAATAAAATCGAAGAGCCGGTTTTCGACTTAAAGCCCAACGGCACGCCCATTCGCGATACGTCGTTGATTCCACTGTATAAGCCGGATGACGGCTCGACCTCTCCCGAATACCTGACGAAACTGACGTGGGAGGGAATTCCGAAACGGTATAAAGAGGTGACGGATACCATTAAACAGCGCGTGGAATACGAGCTCGGCATTATCATAAAAATGGGCTTTGCGGATTACTTCCTGATAGTCTGGGACTATATCAACTGGTCGCGCCTGCACGATATTCCCGTGGGGCCGGGGCGCGGATCGGGGGTCGGGAGCATCGTCGCCTATTCTATCGGAATTACCGACGTAGACCCCTTGAAATACGAGTTGATTTTTGAGCGTTTCCTCAATCCCGACCGCGTTTCCATGCCCGACTTCGACGTGGACTTCTGCACTAAGCGGCGGTATGAAACGATTGAATATGTCCGCGAGAAATACCACCCTGAAAACGTGGCGCAAATCGTCACTTTCGGTACGCTGGCTTCACGCGCCGTCATCAAGGACGTCGGGCGGGTTATGGGGATTCCCTATTCCGAAACGGATAAGGTGGCGAAGCTCATGGACGGAAAGTCCACGATTCGGGAACTTTTGGGCCTGAACATCGAAAAAATCGAAAAGAAGCTCGCCGACCCGAACCTTCCCGAAGATAAACGCTCGGATACGGAAAAGACACTTGCGGAGCAAAAGAAAAAGAAGAATCCCGAATTTATCGAAGTATACGAAAATAACGAGGAGCTTCATCGGGTTATCGATATGGGCCTCAAATTGGAGGGCATGCCGAAAAATACTTCCGAGCACGCCGCCGGCGTCGTCATTTGCAATAAAGTGCTTTCCGATAATGTCCCGCTCGCGCGCAACGGCGACGATATCGTCACACAGTTCGACATGAAAGAGGTGGAGGCCGTCGGCATGCTGAAAATGGACTTCCTCGCCCTCACCACTTTGACGGACATTAAAAATACGCTTACGTATATTAAAGAGGGACTAGGAATCGATATCGATTTCAACGAAATCGGCAACGACGTGCCCGAAGCATATCAGTTGATTTCTTCGGGGGATACGGACGCGGTGTTCCAACTCGAACAAGGCGGCATGAAAAAGTTCATGAAAGAGTTGCAGCCAAATTGTCTCGAAGACCTCATCGCGGGAATTTCTCTGTACCGTCCGGGCCCCATGGATTTCATTCCCACTTATATCCGCAATAAGAATCATCCCGAAAAAATTGTGTATGACACTCCGCTTCTGGAACCTATCCTCAAAAACTCCTACGGCGTCATCATTTATCAGGAGCAGGTCATGCAGATTTTCCAGAAGCTCGCGGGCTACTCCCTGGGACAAGCAGACCTCGTCCGCCGCGCCATGGCGAAAAAACATAAAGACGAGCTGATGGCGCAGAAGGATAAATTTATTTACGGCGATATCGATAAGGGCGGAAATATCACGGGATGTGCCGCGCAGGGGATTCCCGCGGACGTGGCCGCGAAAATTTTCGCGGATATGGAGAGCTTTGCTTCCTACGCATTCAATAAATCACACGCCGCCGCTTATGCCGTCGTCGCTTATCGGACGGCGTATCTCAAATATTTTTATCCCAAAGAATTTCTTGCGGGTATCCTGAACGACCGTATCGACAAAATCGAGGAAATTTCCAAGTATATTGCATACATGAAGGAAAAGAATATCGAGGTTCTTCCGCCCGATATCAATAAATCCAAAGATATTTTCTCCGTTCAGGGGAACGGACTCCGCTTCGGCCTTGGCGCGCTTCGCGGCGTGGGACAGGCGCCCATCGAGGACGTCATAAAGGAACGCAACGCGCACGGTGAATTCAAGGATTTTTCCGATTTCGTGCTCCGCTGCGCCAAATATGTCAATAAGCGCATCGTCGAAAGCCTCATTTATGCGGGCGCGTTCGATTGTTTCGGTCGTCCCCGCGCGCAGTTTGCGGCGGTGTACGACGAGGCGATCACCCGCGTCAACGCCATGGATAAACAGAAGGCGGGAGCGCAAATTTCCCTGTTCGGGGACATCATCGAAGAACAGGGCTTGGAAATCGACTATCCCGATATTCCGGAATACGAGCCGACGGAACGCCTTTCCAAAGAAAAATCCGTGCTCGGCGTCTACGTCAGCGGACACCCCTTTGAAAAATACGTCGCGTATTTCAAGGATAAGACGTTTAACTGTTCCATGCTCACGGATTATGTCGAGGACGAGGAAACGGGCGGAAAGACGTACTCGGAACTTTCGGACGGACAACAGGTGACGATGGGCGGCATGATTGCGGGGATAAAAAAGTTACAGACGCGGTCAGGCTCGTTTATGGCGTTCGTGACGGTGGAAGATATGTACGGCACCGTCGAGTGCGTTTGTTTCCCCAATGTATACGATCGCGTCAGAAGTTTTCTCGCGATAGATGCGGTTGTGTCTTTGAGCGGGAAAATAGACATCAACGAAGAAAAAGCGCCTACGATTATCGTGGACAGAATGACGGAGTTCAAATTGGAAGAAGGCTCAGCACCTGTTTCTGCGTCCAAGGAAAAAAAGGAAGCGGAAGCACCGCCGAAAAAGGAACAGCCGGCCGCTCCGAAAAAACTGTGGCTGAATATTTCTCAGTTGGAACAGGAGGATGTGGACGAGCTCATGGAAACGCTTTGCTTTTACGAGGGAGAAACGTCCGTCTGTTTCGTAAAAGAGGGGAAAAAGTTTCTCTGTTCGCAGAAGGTAAATCCGAATCGGGCGCTCATGGCGGAGCTTTCCAGCTTTTTAAGAGAAGATTGTATAAAACTTGTTTGAAAATTTTCCGAAAAGGTGGTCAAAAGAGTTTGTTTTTTCGTAAAGTTTTGTTATAATATATCGGAATAGTAAAGTTGTACGGACAAAGAGGGAAAATCGACGGGCGCGGAAAGGCGCGAGGATACCTTTCAAAAATGGAAAAATAATTTTTATCAATTTACTCTGACGGAGGATAACAGAATGAAACGTATCGGTCTTTTGACGAGCGGCGGCGATGCTCCCGGCATGAACGCGGCAATCCGCGCGGTGGTCAGAACGGCAATCTATTACGGCATGGAGGTTTACGGAATCCAAAGAGGCTATTCCGGTCTTTTGGAGGACGACCTGATTCCCATGGAAATGCGCAGCGTTTCCGATATTGTCCAGCGTGGCGGTACTATGCTGAGAACGGCGAGATGTCTCGAATTGCTCACGAAGGAAGGGCGGCAAAAGGCTGCCAAGACGTTAGAAAGTAGAGGGATCGAAGGACTTGTCGTTATCGGCGGAGACGGTTCTTTCCGCGGCGCAAAGGATTTAAGCGACGAGTTTGGGGTTTTGACTATCGGGATTCCCGGAACAATCGACAACGATTTGCAGTATACCGATTATACGCTCGGCTTCGATACCGCGGTGAATACTTGTCTCGATATCATCAATAAGCTCCGCGATACAATGACTTCTCACGAGCGTATTTCCGTCGTAGAGGTCATGGGCAGACACTGCGGCGATATCGCGCTTTACAGCGGGATTGCTTCGGGCGCGGAGATTATCGTCGTGCCTGAAATTGCGTTCGATATGGACGATATCGTCATGCGCATCAATCGTTCGCGTGCAAGCGGAAAACATTCCAACATCATCGTGGTGGCCGAAGGTGTCATGAGTGCGGAACAGTTTGCCAAACAGTTGCAGGAGGTGACGACCTATTCCGTTCGTCCCACCTGTATCGGGCACGTTCAGCGCGGCGGTTCGCCTTCCATGGCGGACAGAATGTTGGCGGCACAGTTCGGCAATAAGGCGGTTCGCCTTCTCAATGAAGGGATCGGAAACCGTGTGGTCGGTATTCACAAAAATGAAATCATCGATATGGATATCATAGAAGCGGTATCCATGAAAAAGACCTTTAATTACGAATTGTATGAGACCCTTCAAATGATCTCCATGTAAATCGGACAACAGCCGCTTTTTTCTAAGAAAAAAGCGGCTCTTTTACGACAAAAAAATTAAAAATTTCGCAAAAATTTTTCCATTTGGTATTGAAATTTTTAACGTTTTATTGTATAATAAATTGGGTTTGGCGATAAGACATTTTTTTGTCGCTGCAAAGGAGCCTTTTTTTATGATTTTAACCGTTTGTTTGAGTCCCTGCACGGACATAACCATAGAACTTGATTCCCTCAATGTCGGAAAGACAAATATCGTAAAAAGTAAAACGCTTTCCTTTACGGGAAAGGCCTTAAATGTAGCAATCGGGGTCGCTCGTCTGGGCGGCGAGCCGTATGCGACAGGACTGATGTATAACGAAAACGGATATATGTTTGAAAATGCCCTCGATAAAGAAGGCGTTCCTTTCACTTTTGTTTGGAATAAAGGACGTGTCAGAGAAAATTATAAATTTATCGATAATAAATCTATGCTTACGGAAGTGAACGACGTCGGAGAGGAAGTCGGAGAAGGCAAGACGGGGGAACTCCTCGGCATGGTGCAAATGCTTTCGGCTCGGAGTAATGTTACCGTCATTTCAGGCAGTCTCCCTCGCGGCGTGCCTGCTGAATACTATGAAAGTTTATTTCGTTCCGTCGATTCGAAAGCCCTTAAAATCGTGGACGCGGAAGGCGAGCGGCTCTTTTCGGCGTTAAAAGCGGGAGTAGATCTTGCAAAGCCCAATCTCGACGAGCTGCAAAATACTTTGGGACGGGAAATTACGGATAAACAAGATTTGCTTTCCGGTTGTCGGGAACTTATTGACCGCGGAGCGAAAACCGTGCTTTTGTCGCTCGGAAAGGACGGAGCGATTATTACGGACGGGGCGCATCATTATTATTGCAAAAGCATCAATGTCGCCGTAAATTCGACGGTGGGGGCGGGCGACGGTATGATTGCCGCTGCGGCGATGATGATGGAGCAGGGTGCTCCTCTTCCGGACATTTTGCGCGCGGGCGTTGCTGCCGGTACGGCTAACACCGCCACCGGGGGGAAAACTTCTTTTCTGGC